>NZ_CP010979.1:5920000-6270924 GCF_000498395.2 Pseudomonas putida S13.1.2 | reverse complement strand
ACCTGGACAAGATCCTCGGCTGGCAAGACGCCGAATTCCAGCTGACCATCACCGAGCGCCACGGCGACAACATCAGCAACGATCGCATCAACGACCCCCGCGTTGGCGGCTTCACCTCGGCCCAGGAAGTCTGGGGCCGTGGCGAAACCTGGCGGCTGACGCAGATGTGGATCAAGCAGAAGTACTTCGATGGTGCGCTGGACGTGAAATTCGGCCGCTTCGGCGAAGGCGAGGACTTCAACAGCTTCCCTTGCGACTTCCAGAACCTGGCCTTCTGCGGCTCGCAGGTGGGCAACTGGGTGGGTGGCATCTGGTACAACTGGCCGGTCAGCCAGTGGGCCCTGCGCGTGCGCTATAACCTCAGCGACACGCTCTACACCCAGGTCGGCGTGTTCGAGCAGAACCCCTCCAACCTCGAATCTGGTAACGGTTTCAAGCTCAGCGGCAGCGGCACCCAGGGCGCGGTAATACCGGTCGAACTGGTATGGACCCCACGTATCCAAGGCCTGAAAGGGGAATATCGCGCCGGCTACTACTACAGTAATGCCAAGGCACAGGATGTTCTCAAGGACAGCAACGGCCAGCCGGCCGCCCTCAGCGGCGCCGCCTACCGCAGCAGTTCGAGCAAGCACGGCATGTGGCTCGGCGCCCAGCAGCAGGTAACCTCGCTGGCCTCCGACCAGTCGCGTGGCCTGAGCCTGTTCGCCAACGCCACAGTGCATGACAAGAAGACCAATGCCATCGACAACTATGTGCAGGCAGGACTGGTATACAAAGGGCCTTTCGACGCCCGCGCCAAGGACGACATCGGTTTCGCCCTGGCACGCGTGCACGTCAACCCTGCCTACCGCAAGAACGCCCGCCTGGCCAACCAGGCCGCCGGCCTCCACGACTACGACAACCCCGGTTTCCTGCCCGTGCAGGACACCGAGTACAGCGCCGAGCTGTACTACGGCATCCATTTGGCCGACTGGCTCACGGTACGCCCCAACCTGCAGTACATCCGCCACCCGGGCGGGGTGTCGCAGGTCGATGGCGCCCTGGTCGGCGGCCTGAAGATCCAGAGCAGTTTCTAACCCCCTTTTTGACCTGACGGAGAACCTACGATGAGCACTGAAGGTGCCAACCAAGGAAGCCGCTGGCTACCTCGCCTGATCGGCGCGCTGCTGTTGCTGATGGGCCTGGCCCTGCTGGCCGGTGGTATCAAGCTGAGCCAGCTGGGCGGATCGCTGTACTACCTGATCGCCGGTATCGGCTTTGCCCTTTCGGGCATCCTGCTGCTGGCCCAGCGCCGCATTGGCCTGGGCCTGTACGGCCTGGTGCTGCTGGGCAGCACCGTATGGGCCCTGCTTGAAGTGGGCCTGGACTGGTGGCAACTGGTGCCACGCCTGGCCATCTGGTTTGCCATCGGCGTGGTGCTGCTGCTGCCGTGGGCACGTCGCCCGTTGATCGGCCCGGCCAGCAAGGCCAACACTGCACTGCTGGGCGTTGCCGTGGTTGCTTCGGGCGCATGTGCCCTGGGCAGCCAGTTCACCCACCCCGGCGAAGTGTTCGGCGAGCTGGGCCGCGAAAGCAGCGAAATGGCCAGCGCCGCCCCGGCCATGCCCGATGGCGAGTGGCAGGCCTACGGCCGCACCGAGCATGGTGACCGCTATTCGCCACTGCGCCAGATCACCCCGCAGAATGCCTATCGCCTGGAAGAAGCCTGGCGCATTCAAACGGGTGACCTGCCGACCGAAAACGACCCGGTGGAGCTGACCAACCAGAACACCCCGCTGAAGGTCAACGGCATGCTCTACGCCTGTACCGCACACAGCCGCCTGCTGGCCCTGGACCCGGACACCGGCGCGGAAATCTGGCGCTACGACCCGCAGGTCAAGAGCCCGACCGGTACCTTCAAGGGCTTTGCCCACATGACCTGCCGCGGCGTTTCGTACTATGACGAAAACCGCTACGTCAGCCGCGACGGCAGCCCGGTACCGAAAATTACCGACGCTGGACAGGCCGTGGCCCAGGCCTGCCCGCGCCGCCTGTACCTGCCTACCGCAGATGCCCGCCTGATCGCCATCAACGCCGACAACGGCAAGGTCTGCGAAGGTTTTGCCAACCAGGGTGTGATCGACCTCACCACCGGCATCGGCCCGTTCACTGCCGGCGGCTACTACTCCACCTCGCCCGCCGCTATCACCCGTGACCTGGTGATCATTGGTGGCCACGTCACCGACAACGAGTCGACCAACGAGCCGTCAGGCGTGATCCGCGCCTACGACGTGCACGATGGCCACCTGGTGTGGAACTGGGACAGCAACAACCCGGACGACACCAAGCCATTGGCCGCCGGCAAGATGTACAGCCGCAACTCAGCCAACATGTGGTCGATTGCCAGCGTCGACGAAGACCTCGGCATGATCTACCTGCCTTTGGGCAACCAGACCCCTGACCAGTGGGGCGCCGACCGCACCCCCGGTGCCGAGAAGTACAGTGCCGGCGTGGTCGCCCTTGACCTGGCCACCGGCAAGGTCCGCTGGAACTACCAGTTTACCCACCACGACCTGTGGGACATGGACGTGGGCAGCCAGCCGACCCTGGTCCACCTGAAGACTGACGATGGCGTGAAGCCTGCGGTCATCGTGCCAACCAAGCAAGGCAGCCTGTACGTGCTCGACCGCCGCGACGGTACGCCGATCGTGCCGATCCGCGAAATCCCCACCCCGCAAGGCGCAGTGAAGGGCGACCACACCTCGCCGACCCAGGCCCGCTCCGACCTTAACCTGCTCGGCCCTGAGCTGACCGAACAGGCCATGTGGGGCGCTACGCCGTTCGACCAGATGCTGTGCCGCATCCAGTTCCGCGAACTGCGCTACGAAGGCCAGTACACCCCGCCCTCCGAGCAGGGTTCGCTGATCTACCCGGGTAACGTGGGTGTATTCAACTGGGGCAGCGTGTCCGTCGACCCCGTGCGCCAACTGCTGTTCACCTCGCCCAACTACATGGCCTTCGTGTCGAAGATGGTCCCGCGCGAGCAGGTAGCCGAAGGCAGCAAGCGCGAAAGCGAGACCAGCGGCGTGCAGCCCAATACCGGCGCGCCGTACGCGGTCACCATGCACCCGTTCATGTCGCCGCTGGGCGTCCCGTGCCAGGCGCCCGCCTGGGGCTATGTCGCCGCCATCGACCTGTTCACCAACAAGGTGGTGTGGAAACACAAGAACGGCACCACCCGCGACAGCACCCCGGTACCGATCGGCCTGCCGGTTGGCGTGCCGAGCATGGGCGGTTCGATCGTGACCGCCGGTGGCGTCGGCTTCCTCAGCGGCACCCTGGACCAGTACCTGCGCGCCTATGACGTGAACAACGGCAAGGAACTGTGGAGTGCTCGCTTGCCAGCGGGTGGCCAGGCCACGCCGATGACCTACACCGGCAAGGATGGCAAGCAGTATGTGCTGGTGACCGCCGGCGGCCATGGCTCGCTGGGCACCAAGATGGGCGATTACATCATCGCTTACAAATTGGCTGAGTAAGTTACTGACTTAAGTATCGAGCCCTGCTTGCGGGGCTCATTCCCCTGTACCGGCCTCATCGCCGGCAAGCCAGCTCCCACAGATATTCCACAGCCCTTGAAAATAGTGAGTTACCTGTGGGAGCTGGCTTGCCGGCGATGAGGCCGGGGCAGGCAAGCAAAGATGAAACCCCTGGGCTGCTGCCTTCATCTACCATTGAAACCGATTCCCCTGCGCCCCATCTAAGCACCATAGCCATTCACGCAGGTGCCCCATGAGCAACCAGCAGGATTTCCCGGAACACCCCGACGAAGACAGCGAAGTCGAGCACACCACCCCGGCCGAACCCGGCCATGCCCTCGCCCTGCCCGGCCAGAACCTGCCGGACAAAGTCTACGTGATCCCGATCCACAACCGCCCGTTCTTCCCGGCCCAGGTACTGCCGGTCATCGTCAATGAAGAACCTTGGGCCGAAACCCTCGACCTGGTCGCCAAGTCTCCGGACCACTGCCTGGCGCTGTTCTTCATGGACACCCCGCCGGAAGACCACCGCCATTTCGACACCTCGGCCCTGCCCCAGTACGGCACGCTGGTCAAGGTGCACCATGCCAGCCGTGAAAACGGCAAGCTGCAATTCGTCGCCCAGGGCCTGACCCGCGTACGCATCCGCAACTGGCTCAAGCACCACCGCCCGCCCTACCTGGTCGAAGTCGAATACCCGCGCCAGCCCGCCGAGCCGACCGACGAGGTCAAGGCCTACGGCATGGCCCTGATCAACGCGATCAAGGAACTGCTGCCGCTCAACCCGCTGTACAGCGAAGAGCTGAAGAACTACCTCAACCGCTTCAGCCCCAACGACCCGTCACCGCTCACCGACTTCGCCGCCGCGCTGACCTCGGCCACCGGCAACCAGTTGCAGGAAGTGCTCGACTGCGTGCCCATGCTCAAGCGCATGGAAAAGGTCCTGCCGATGCTGCGCAAAGAGGTGGAAGTCGCGCGCCTGCAGAACGAGATCTCGGCCGAAGTGAACCGGCAGATCGGCGAACACCAGCGTGAGTTCTTCCTCAAGGAGCAACTCAAGGTCATTCAGCAGGAGCTGGGCCTGACCAAGGACGACCGCAGCGCCGACCTCGAACAGTTCGAACAGCGCCTGGAAGGCAAGACCCTGCCGCCCCAGGCGCGCAAGCGCCTTGATGAAGAGATGGGCAAGCTGGCCATTCTCGAAACCGGTTCGCCCGAGTACGCCGTCACCCGCAACTACCTCGAATGGGCCACCGCCCTGCCGTGGGGCGTGTACGGCAAGGACAAGCTCGACCTCAAGCATGCCCGCAAAGTCCTCGACCAGCATCATGCCGGCCTCGATGACATCAAGGAACGCATTATCGAATTCCTCGCCGTGGGCGCCTGGAAAGGCGAAATCAGCGGCTCGATCGTGCTGCTGGTGGGCCCGCCCGGGGTGGGCAAGACCAGCATCGGCAAATCCATTGCAGAGTCCCTTGGCCGGCCGTTCTATCGCTTCAGCGTTGGCGGCATGCGTGACGAGGCCGAAATCAAAGGCCACCGCCGCACCTACATCGGCGCGCAGCCCGGCAAGCTGGTACAGGCCCTTAAAGAGGTCGAAGTGATGAACCCGGTCATCATGCTCGACGAGATCGACAAGATGGGCCAGAGCTACCAGGGCGACCCGGCTTCAGCATTGCTGGAAACCCTCGACCCGGAGCAGAACGTCGACTTCCTCGACCACTACCTCGACCTGCGCCTGGACCTGTCCAAGGTGCTGTTCGTGTGCACCGCCAACACCCTCGACTCGATCCCCGGGCCGCTGCTCGACCGCATGGAAGTGATTCGCCTGTCCGGCTACATCACCGAGGAAAAACTGGCCATCGCCAAGCGCCACCTGTGGCCCAAGCAACTCGCAAAAGCTGGCGTCTCCAAGAGCAGCCTGAGCATCAGCGACAGCGCCCTGCGCCTGGTGATCGAGGGCTATGCCCGCGAGGCCGGCGTGCGCCAGCTGGAGAAGCAACTGGGCAAACTGGTGCGCAAGGCCGTGGTCAAGCTACTGGAAGACCCCGAGGCCAAGCTGAAGATCGGCCCCAAGGACCTGGAAGCCGCACTGGGCATACCCGTGTTCCGCAGTGAGCAGGTACTGGCTGGCAAAGGTGTAATCACCGGCCTGGCCTGGACCAGCATGGGCGGCGCCACGCTGCCGATCGAGGCGATCCGCATCCACACGCTCAACCGCGGCTTCAAGTTGACCGGCAAGCTGGGGGACGTGATGAAGGAGTCGGCCGAAATTGCCTACAGCTACGTCAGCTCCAACCTCAAGCAGTTTGGCGGTGACCCTGGCTTCTTCAACGAAGCGTTCATCCACTTGCACGTGCCTGAAGGCGCCACGCCCAAGGATGGCCCGAGTGCCGGCGTCACCATGGCAAGCGCCCTGTTGTCGCTTGCCCGCGACCAGGCACCCAAGAAAGGCGTGGCCATGACGGGCGAACTGACGCTCACCGGCCAGGTGCTGCCGATTGGCGGGGTGCGCGAGAAAGTGATTGCGGCGCGCCGGCAGAAAATCTTCGAACTGATCCTGCCGGAGCCTAACCGTGGCGACTTCGAAGAACTGCCGGACTACCTGCGCGAAGGCCTGACAGTGCATTTTGCCAAGCGCTTTGCCGACGTGGCCAAAGTCCTGTTCTAGCCTGCAACGGCCACTTCGCGGCTTTGGCCTCGAAGTGGCCGGCACTGGCAACACAAAACTCGTCGATCATCGGTTATCCTCAGGTCATCGTCAGCCCCCGGAGCCAACATGACCGCCCCTCGTCTGCTCGTTCCCCTGAGCTTCGCCCTGCTTTCTGCCTGCACGCAACACCCCACGCAGCCCGTAGAACTGGACGCCGAAAGTGAATGCCCAAAGCGCCTGCAGGTCGGTCAGATGCTGACCCTCACCCTGCCCAGCAACCCGACCACCGGCTATCGCTGGCTGGTTCAGAACCCGGCACCCAACGTGCTGCAAAGCCTTGGCCCCGAGGTGTACAGCGCGCCGGAAGACGCCGGTATCGTCGGCAGCTCGGGTATTTCGACCTGGCGCTTCCAGGCCCGCGCCGCTGGCGAAGGCCATCTGGTGCTGGTCTACCAGCAACCTTGGGCCCCGGAAGTACGCCCGGTGCAGACCTTCGATTGCGCCATCCGGGTGAATTGAACGCACAGCGCTGGTCAGCCGACCATGCATCCAGGCTGCGGTTTGGCTAGAATGCGCCCCCTGCCTATCACCAGCCGCCTGGATTCGCCGTGAGCAAACAACCCGACCGCCTTTTCTCGCAACCCCTGGAGCAAGTGCCCGACTTCGTCTTCAACGAAGACGTGGTGCGCGTGTTCCCGGACATGATCAAGCGCTCGGTGCCCGGCTACCCAACCATCGTCGAAAACCTCGGCGTACTGGCTGCGCGTTTCGCCCAACCAGGCACCGCACTGTACGACCTGGGCGCATCGTTGGGTGCTGTCACCCAGTCGCTGCGTCGCCATGTGCGCAGCGACGGCTGCCGGGTGATCGCGGTGGACAATTCCGCCGCCATGGTCGAGCGCTGCCGCCAGTACCTCACCGCCCAGGACTCGATGTTCCAGGAGCTGCTGCCGGTGCAAGTGCTGGAAGCCGATATCCTTGCCCTGCCCTTCGAGCCCGCCTCGGTCGTGGCGATGAACTTCACCCTGCAATTCATCGCACCCGACCAACGCCTGGAACTGCTCGGGCGCATCCGTCAGGCACTGCTGCCGGGTGGTGCGCTGATCCTTTCAGAAAAACTGCGCTTTGCCGATGAGCAAGAGCAGGACCTGCTCAATGAACTGCACCTGGACTTCAAGCGGGCCAATGGCTACAGCGAACTGGAAATCGCCCAGAAGCGCAGCGCCATCGAAAACGTGATGCGGCCCGATACGCTCGAAGCCCACCAGCAGCGCCTGCGCGCCGCCGGCTTCAGCAAAGTGGTGCCCTGGTTCCAATGCCTTAACTTCGCCTCGTTGATAGCCCTGCCATGATCGATCTGTCCCCCCTCGTCCGCCGCCTGGCGGGCACGCCCCTGGCTTCCTGGTCGCAAGGCCTGCAAGCGCAACTGCAAGCCAAGCTGGAGAAAGGCCACGGCGACCTCGACCGCTGGCGCGGTGCACTCGATGCCCTGCCTGCCCTGCAACCCAGCGAAATCGACCTGGTCAACGGGCTGCGCCTGGACTGCGATTGCGACGACGCTACCCGCGCGCAGATGCGCCAGGCACTCATGGGCCTGTCGCCATGGCGAAAAGGGCCGTTCGATCTGTTTGGCGTGCATGTAGACACCGAATGGCATTCGGACTGGAAATGGTCGCGGGTAGGCCCGCACCTGGACCTCAAGGGCAAACGCGTGCTCGACGTCGGCTGCGGCAACGGCTACTACCAGTGGCGCATGCTCGGTGCCGGCGCCGACATGGTGATTGGCGTCGACCCCAACTGGCTGTTCTTTTGCCAGTTCCAGGCCGTCCAGCAATACTTGCCGGAGCTGCCGGCCTGGCACCTGCCCTTCGCCCTGGAAGAACTGCCTGCCAACCTGGAAGGCTTCGACACCGTGTTTTCCATGGGCGTGTTCTATCACCGGCGCTCACCCATCGAGCACCTGCTGGCGCTCAAGGACTGCCTGGTCAAAGGAGGCGAGCTGGTTCTGGAAACCTTGGTGATCGAGGGTGACGAAAACCAGGTGCTGGTGCCTGAGGACCGCTATGCGCAGATGCGCAACGTCTGGTACCTGCCGTCGGTACCCGCCCTGGCGCGCTGGTTGCGTCGTGCCGGCTTCAGCGATGTACGTTGTGTCGATGTGAGCGTGACCAGCATCGAGGAGCAGCGCAGCACCGAGTGGATGCGCTACCAGTCGCTGGGCGACTTCCTCGACCCGAACGACCACAGCAAGACCATCGAAGGCCTGCCTGCCCCACGCCGCGCCACCCTGCTGGCGCGCAAATAAAAAAGGCGCCCGGTTGGGCGCCTGAATACACCTGCGACGAGGAGCTGTCGCGGCGCAGGTGTTGTTACCTCAGTCCTTGGCCACCTCACGGGCCTTCTCTTGCGCCTTGCGCTGGCGTTCGGCAACGGCCTGTTGCTTGTCACCGTGCAGGCGCTGCTGGTCTTCGCGGAACGCTTGCCAGAACTGCTTCGAGCGCTCAGCACCGCCCTCGGCATAGACACTGGCACTGCCCAGGGCCAAGGTGGCCAGCAGCAGGTATTTGGTCAGGTTCATCGTGTTTGCCTCGTGATAACCGATCAGATGCGGCCATCCTAGCGAGGGGCGGCTAACAGCAAGGTGAGGCGCGGATTACAGTCCTGCAATGTGGCCTTGTGTTGCCTGTCGGGGCCTCTTCGCACAGATCTCAACGCTGTGCCGTTCTGTGGGAGCGGGTTTACCCGCGAAAGGGCCCTGACAGACAGCCAGATAACAGCAGGATTACAAATCCGTTATCTGCGCCGCAGCGCCATAGGCATGCCGTAACATCCTGCCCCTTGACCCTGATGTCACTACAGGGTCGAGAATCGCCCCCTTTCCTTACACCGAGCTCCCCCATGCGCCTACTGATCATCGAGGACGAACTGCGTACCGCCGATTACCTGCAACAGGGCCTGCGCGAAAACGGCTACGTGGTCGACTGCGCACACACCGGCACCGACGGCCTGCACCTGGCCCGCCAACAGCCCTACGACCTGGTCATCCTCGACGTCAACCTGCCGGAAATCGATGGCTGGACCGTGCTGCAGCGGCTGCGCGCCGAATCGGCCACGCGCATCATGATGCTGACCGCCCACGGTCGCCTGGCCGACCGGGTCAAAGGCCTGGACCTGGGCGCCGACGACTACCTGCTCAAGCCCTTCGAATTCCCTGAACTTCTGGCGCGTATCCGCAGCCTGCTGCGCCGTAACGATCAGCAGCTGCAGCCCAGCACCCTGCGCGTGGCCGACCTGGAGCTGGACCCTGGTCGCCACCGCGCCTACCGCGCCGGGCAGCGTATTGACCTGACCGCCAAGGAGTTCGCCCTGCTGCACCTGCTGATGCGCCAGAGTGGTGAAGTGCTTTCGCGCACCCAGATCATCTCGTTGGTATGGGACATGAATTTCGACTGCGACACCAACGTGGTCGAGGTTTCGATCCGCCGCCTGCGGGCGAAGATCGACGACCCGTTCGACAACAAGCTGATCCATACCCTGCGCGGCGTAGGCTATGTCCTTGAGGCCCGGGTTTGAAAAACGCCAGCCTGTCGCTGCGCCTGGGCCTGAGCGTGACACTGATGGGCGCCGCCCTGGTACTGCTGCTGGCCTGCCTGGCCGTGTTCGCCCTGGACCACGAACTGGACAGCCGCGCACGCAAGGACCTGGCGCGCAAGATGCTGCAGGTCGAGCACAATTTGCGCGTCGACCTGCGCAGCGAGGACCTGGGCAGTCGCGCGCATCCACTGCTCGACCTGGTCATGGGGCATGACAACCTCAGCCTCAGCGTAATGGCCCTGGAAGGCCGCCACCCGCACCTGCTCAGCCTCGGGCCGGCCCTGGAGTCGCGGGTAAGCGAGTTGCACACCGGTACCCGCCTGGCCTTTCACGCATGGCGCGACAGCAGCGGCAACCAGATCCTTACCGTGACCCGGCTGATGCGCCTGCGCGACAACACACCGGTCAAGGTGATGATGTCGCTCAACCGCGCCGACGACAACGCCCTGTTGCAGGCCTACCTGCATTCGACCTTGCTCGCTTTGCCACTGCTGCTGGTATTGATTGGCGCGGGTGCCTGGTGGCTGATGCAGCGCGGCCTGAAACCGCTGCGGCGCTTCCGGCGCATTGCCGGGCAAGTGTCGGCCCAGGACCTGCAGCATCGCCTGCCGGCTACCGGCCTGCCGCAAGAACTGGCGGAACTGGCCAGCAGCATCAACGTGATGCTCGACCGCCTCGATCAGGGCGTGAGCCAGTTGTCGCAGTTTTCCGACGATCTGGCCCATGAGCTGCGCACCCCGTTGAGCAACCTGATGGGTAAGGCGCAGGTGACCCTGGCCCGTGAGCGGGACAACGCCAACTACCGGGAAGTGCTGGAAGACAGTATCGAGGAACTGACCCGACTCAACCGCATCATCAATGACATGCTGTTTCTCGCCCAGGTGAGCCAGCCGCAAACGCAGGTTGCATTGAAACCCTTGGCGCTGGCTGACGAGGCAGCGCGGGTTGTCGAGCTGTTTGCCTTCAGTGCCGAGGGGAAAGCAGTTGAGCTGCGTGTGCAGGGTTGGGGAACGGCACTGGGGGATCGGCTGATGTTTCAGCGGGCGTTGTCGAACCTGTTGAGCAATGCCATCCGCCACAGCCCTGAGGGTGAGCGCGTCGAATTGCGCATCGAACGCTCGGGCAGCGAAGTACGGTTATCGGTGGAGAACAAAGGCAATGGCATTGCTGCGCAGCACCAGTCGCGCTTGTTCGAGCGGTTTTACCGGGTGGGCTCAGGGCGCTCGCGAATGGAGGGCGGGACCGGGCTGGGGTTAGCGATCGTGCGGTCGATCATGCAGTTGCATGGCGGGCGGGTCGAAGTGAACAGCAGCCCCTTGGGGCCTACCCGCTTCACCCTGGTGTTTCCTGCCGAGTAATCGGCTGCCTGTAGCGGCCTCTTCGCGGGTAAACCCGCTCCCACAAGTACTCCGCAGGCCTTAAGGCTTGTGCAATCCCTGTGGGAGCGGGTTTACCCGCGAAGAGGCCAGTACAGGCAACCCAATCAGTCAGCGCGAAGCCGCCACGATCAATGCCTTCATCTCGGCCACTGCGGCCTTGAAGCCTACAAACAAGGCATGCGCCACCAAGGCATGGCCAATGTTCAGTTCATTGATACCTTTGATCGCCGCCACCGCCTCGACGTTGTGGTAATGCAGCCCGTGGCCAGCATTGACGATCAGCCCCTGCCCCACGCCAAACGCCACGCCATCGACGATACGCTTGAGCTCCTCGGCCACTTCGGTCGGGGTTTGGGCATCGGCGTAACGCCCGGTATGCAGCTCGATGGCCGGCGCACCCACCCGCCGTGAGGCCTCGATCTGGCGCTCGTCAGCATCGATGAACAACGACACTTCGGCACCGGTGCGGGCAAGGCGCTCCACTGCTGCCTTGATCCGTGCCTCCTGCCCGGCCACGTCCAGGCCACCTTCGGTAGTCAGTTCCTGACGGGTTTCAGGCACCAGGCAGATGTGCGCCGGGCGAATTTTCTCAGCGAAGGCCATCATCTCTTCGGTGACGCCCATTTCGAAGTTCATGCGCGTCTGCAGCACGTCCTTGAGCAGCACCACGTCGCGTTCCTGGATGTGCCGACGGTCCTCGCGCAGGTGCACGGTGATGCCATCGGCGCCCGCTTCCTCGGCGTCCAGGGCAGCCTTGACCGGATCAGGGTAACGCGTGCCCCGGGCTTGGCGCAGGGTCGCCACGTGGTCGATGTTTACGCCGAGAAGCATGCGGTTGCTGTGAGTCACGAAAGGCTCTCCTGAAGGTTGAGCCCCACAGCATACGTCGTGATCAGCGCTTGCGAAACAGTTCCCGGCTGACCAACGGCTTTGCGCCCAGATGCACCGCCAATGCCTGGCGCATCAGGCGCTTGGCTGCGAGCAAAGCGCCTGGGGTATCCCAGTCGGCGTCGGCCAGGGCCAACAGCTCGATGCCGCGAAACAGGCCGGGCTGCAGGAGTTCGACCCGTTCCAGGCCGGCATCCACGCGCAAGCGGTACAAGCCGTCGACCGCGATGGGTTGGTCGTTGACGTCATGGTTCAGCGAGAACGCATAACCCAGTTCGTCCAGCAGCCGCCATTCGAACGAGCGCAGCAGCGGCTCCAGCGGGCGCCCGGCGGCCAAAGCCTGCAAGGTCAGGGCGTAGTGCTCGAACAGGGCCGGGAACGGCGCTTCGGCAGGCAGCAGGCGCATGAGCAGTTCATTGAGGTACAACCCGCTGAACAGGGCATCGCCGTGCAGCCAGGCGGCAATGCCGGCGCTGTCCATCCGCCCGACATTCTTCAGCTCGCCACGCCCACGCAGCTCCACCTCAAGGGGTACGAATGGACGCACCAGGCTGCCGCCCTTGCCACGCGCACGCCGCAGTACGGCGCGCACGCGGCCCTGCGGCGTGAACAAGTCCACCAGCGCGCTGGTTTCCTTGTAGGCACGACTGTGCAGCACGTAGGCTGGCTGGCCGACAGGTTGTTCCATGGAAGTCACTTGCCCCAGGGGTTGCACTGGCCCTTGTAGGAGCGGCCTTGTGTCGCGATTGGGCTGCACAGCAGCC
This sequence comes from Pseudomonas putida S13.1.2, assembly GCF_000498395.2. Taxonomy (NCBI): domain Bacteria; kingdom Pseudomonadati; phylum Pseudomonadota; class Gammaproteobacteria; order Pseudomonadales; family Pseudomonadaceae; genus Pseudomonas; species Pseudomonas putida. Next base: position 6,258,128 of record NZ_CP010979.1, on the reverse strand, counting down.
CCGGCGATTTATGCTGCGAAGCTGAAAATCTGGGGCCGCTGTGCGGCCCTATCGCGACACAAGGCCGCTCCTACAGGGACCGTGCGGGCGTTACAGGTCGCCGTAGCCCAGCGAGCGCAGGGCGCGCTCGTCATCCGACCAGCCGCCTTTCACCTTGACCCACAGGTTGAGCATGACCTTGGAGTCGAACAGCACTTCCATGTCCTTGCGCGCCTCGGAGCCGATACGCTTGATACGCTCGCCCTTGTCGCCAATGATGATTTTCTTCTGGCCGTCGCGTTCAACCAGGATCAACGCGTGAATGTGCAACACATGGCCCTGCTGCTTGAATTCCTCGATCTCCACGGTGATCTGGTACGGCAACTCCGCACCCAGCTGGCGCATGATCTTCTCGCGCACCAGTTCGGCGGCCAGGAAGCGGCTGCTGCGGTCGGTGATCTGGTCTTCCGGGAAGAAGTGATCGTTCTCGGGCAGGTGCTTGGCGATCTGTGCTTCCAGCGCTTCGAGGTTGTGCCCCTGCTGCGCAGAAATCGGCATGACTTCGGCGTTTGGCAGTTGCTCCTGCAGCCACTGCAGGTGCGGGATCAACTCGGCCTTCTCTTCCATGCGGTCGGTCTTGTTGACCGCGATGATCAACGGGCCGGTCACGTACTGCACGCGCTCCAGCACCAGTTGGTCCTCGTCGGTCCACTTGGTGCGGTCGACCACGAAGATCACCACGTCGACGTCCTTGAGGGCCGCCGAGGCGTTGCGGTTCATGTAGCGGTTCAAGGCTTTGTCGTTGGCCTTGTGCATACCGGGGGTATCGACGTAAATCGCCTGCACATCACCTTCGGTCTTGATACCGAGCATGTTGTGGCGGGTGGTCTGCGGCTTGCGCGAAGTGATCGCCAGCTTCTGGCCCAGGATGTGGTTGAGCAAGGTCGACTTGCCCACGTTGGGGCGGCCGACAATGGCCACGTAGCCGCAGCGAGTCGGGTTGTTATCAGTCATTGCCATTCTCCACGCCCAGGGCGATCAGTGCAGACGCGGCAGCGACTTGCTCGGCAATACGCCGGCTAACGCCCTGACCACGGCTCTTGTTGTTCAGCAGCACGACTTCGCATTCGACGAAGAACGTACGGCAGTGCGGTTCACCCTGGATATCCACTACTTCGTAACGCGGCAGCTCACAGCTGCGCGATTGCAGGAATTCTTGCAGGCGGGTTTTCGGGTCCTTGTTGGTGTCGACCAGGGTCAGGCCCTCGAACTCGTCGGCCAGCCAGGCCAGCACGCGTTCCCGGGCCGTGTCCATGTCGGCGTCCAGGTAGATGGCACCAATGAGCGCCTCCAGGGCGTCGGCCAGGATCGATTCGCGACGGAACCCGCCACTCTTGAGCTCACCCGAACCCAGGCGCAGGTATTCGCCCAGGTCGAAACCACGCGCCAGGCGGGCCAGGGTCTCGCCCTTGACCAAGCGCGCGCGCAAGCGCGACAGCTGGCCTTCGCGGGCCTGCGGGAAGCGCTCGAACAGCGCCTCGCCGGCGACGAAGTTGAGAATGGCGTCACCGAGAAACTCCAGGCGCTCGTTATTGCGCCCGGCATAGCTGCGATGGGTCAGTGCCAGAAGCATCTGGTCCTGATTCTTGAAGGTATAACCGAGCTTTCGCTCCAGATGGGCAAGGGAAGCACTCATGCAACCACCCGTTTGTTGTTCAACGCGTTGTTCAAATCAACATCCTGAAAGACTGTTTGGCTGTGGCCCGCCGCCGTATGCGACGAATCTCCCGATCCCTGAGAACACAGCCTATGTCAGAAATGCATTCGGCGCTGTCTGCTGGACAGCGCCGATGGGTATCAATGGATCAGGCCGACCCGCGACAGGTTGGGCAGGTGGCTGAGCTTGGGCTCTGGCCAGCTCATCCACACCGCAAAGGCCTTGCCGACGATGTTCCGGTCCGGAACCATGCCGTGCAGTTCCTTGGGGATGTTCGGGTCATCCCAGTAACGGCTGTCGTTGGAGTTGTCGCGGTTGTCGCCCATCATGAAGTAATGGCCTGCCGGCACGGTCCACTGCTGGTCCGGCGGCATGCGATAACGGCTCATTTCCTTGCGGATCAGGTGTTCGGCCTCGCCGAGCTTTTCCTTGTACAGCTCGGCGCTGCCCAAGGTGCCCGGCTCGGTGCCCACCAGTTGTTCGGCAATCGGCTGGCCGTTGACGAACAACCGCTTGTCGTTGGTGTAGCGGACCTGGTCGCCCGGCAGGCCGACCACTCGCTTGATGTAATTGACGTTCGGGTCGCTCGGGTAGCGGAACACCATTACATCACCGCGTTGCGGGTCACCCACCTCGATGACCTTCTTGTCGATCACCGGCAGGCGAATGCCGTACGAGAACTTGTTCACCAGGATGAAGTCGCCCACTTCCAGGGTCGGTTTCATCGACCCCGAAGGGATCTGGAACGGCTCGACCAGGAATGAACGCAGCACCAGCACGATGAACAGCACCGGAAAGAACGATTTGCCGTACTCGACCAGCAACGGTTCCTTGTTCAGGCGCTCGACAACGGCCATCTCGGGCTGGCTGACGCTGCCCTGATAGTTGGCGATGGCTGCACGCCGGCGCGGGGCCAGGAACAGCAGGTCGATCAAGCCCAGCAGACCGCAGACAAAGACGGCGATGACTAGCAACAGCGGGAAATTTAGCGACATAGGACCTAGCTATCCAACCTGAGCACGGCGAGGAAGGCTTCCTGTGGAATTTCCACGTTGCCGACCTGTTTCATGCGTTTCTTACCGGCCTTCTGCTTCTCCAGCAGTTTCTTCTTACGGCTGACGTCACCACCGTAGCACTTGGCCAGTACGTTCTTTCTGAGCGCCTTGACGGTTGTCCGCGCAATGATCTGGCCGCCAATGGCTGCCTGGATCGCCACGTCGAACATCTGCCGAGGGATCAGTTCCTTCATCTTCTCGGTCAACGCACGGCCTTTGTAGGCCGCGTTGTCGCGGTGCACGATCAATGCCAGGGCATCGACCTTGTCGCCGTTGATCAGTACGTCCAGTTTGACCAGGTTGGCCGACTGGTAGCGATCAAAATGATAATCCAGCGAAGCATAGCCGCGGCTGGTGGACTTGAGACGGTCGAAGAAGTCCAGGACCACTTCGTTCATCGGCATGTCGTAACGCACCTGCACCTGGCTGCCGAGGAACTGCATGTCGCGCTGCACGCCACGCTTCTCGATGCACAGGGTGATGACGTTACCCAGGTGCTCCTGCGGCACCAGGATAGTCGCGGTGACGATCGGCTCGCGGAAGTCGGTCACAGCCGAGACGTCCGGCAGCTTTGACGGGTTGTCGACGATGATGGTTTCGCCGGTCTTGAGTTCGAGCTCGTAGATCACGCTTGGTGCGGTAGTGATCAGGTCCAGGTCGTATTCGCGCTCCAGGCGCTCCTGGATGATTTCCATGTGCAGCATGCCGAGGAAACCGCAACGGAAGCCGAAGCCCAGGGCGTCGGAGCTTTCCGGCATGTACTGCAGCGACGAGTCGTTGAGGGTGAGCTTCTGCAATGCGTCGCGGAAGTCCTCGAAGTCGTCGGAGCTGACCGGGAACAGGCCGGCGTAGACCTGCGGCTGGATTTTCTTGAAGCCTGCCAGCACTTCGACCTCGGGGGTCGAGGACAAGGTCAGGGTGTCACCCACCGGCGCACCGTGAATGTCCTTGATGCTGGCGATGATGAAGCCTACTTCGCCGGCTTTCAGATCAGCGGTCTGGGTGTGTTTCGGGGTGAACACCCCCACGCTGTCGACCAGGTGCACCTTGCCGGTGGACTTGACCAGAATCTTGTCGCCCTTCTTGACGCGGCCCTGGCGCACACGCACCAGCGAGACCACGCCCAGGTAGTTGTCGAACCAGGAGTCGATGATCAGCGCCTGCAGGGGCGCGTCGATTTCGCCTACAGGCGCGGGGATGGTGTGCACCAGGCGCTCGAGCACCTCGTCCACGCCCATGCCGCTCTTGGCGCTGCAGGCCACGGCGTCGGTAGCGTCGATGCCGATGATCTTCTCGATCTCGTCCTTGACGCGGTCCGGGTCGGCCTGGGGCAGGTCCATCTTGTTAAGGACTGGCATGACTTCCAGGCCCTGCTCGATGGCGGTGTAGCAGTTGGCCACGGACTGGGCTTCAACACCCTGGCCGGCGTCAACCACCAGCAGTGCGCCTTCACAGGCCGCCAGCGAGCGCGAGACTTCGTAGGTGAAGTCGACGTGGCCGGGGGTGTCGATGAAGTTCAGCTGGTAGGTCTTGCCGTCTTGCGCCTTGTAGTGAAGCGTGACGCTGTGGGCTTTGATGGTAATCCCGCGTTCGCGCTCCAGGTCCATCGAATCAAGCACCTGGGCTTCCATTTCGCGTGCCGACAGGCCACCGCACATCTGGATGAAACGGTCGGCCAGCGTCGACTTGCCATGGTCGATGTGGGCGATGATGGAGAAATTGCGGATATGACTCAAATCACTCACGGGTCAACACTCGAAAAGGCTGCGAGCCGGGACGCCCGCCGAAAAATAGCCGGGAATTGTACCTCAAGCAGCAGGGATATGGGAGATTCCTCTATCGGGCGGTACAGCGCTTTGCCGCCTGCAATTGTGAATTTTCATGAAAAAGGGCAGCCGTAGCTGCCCTTTCCTGCCTGCAAATCCGCTTATTCAGCGAGCTTGAAGGTGATAAAGCTGGCACGCCCCTGACGCAGCACGCGCATGGACACCGAGCGATTCTTCGGCAGTTCCTTGGCGATTTCGGTGAATTCCTTGGCCGAACCGATGGCCTGGTTGTTCAGGTGGCTGATGACGTCACCCGGACGCAGGCCGATCATCGCTGCCGGGCCATCCTGCACTTCCTTGATAACCACGCCGCCCTTGAGTTCGAGGGACTTTTTCTGCTCGGCGGTCAGGTCGGTCACCGACACGCCCAGGCGGTTGCTGCTGCGCTCGGCGCTGCCTTCGGCACCGGTACCGATGTCGGCATCGTCATCCGGCATTGCCCCGACCCCAACATCCAGGGTCTGGCGCTTGCCATTGCGGATGATCTCCAGCTTGGCCTTTTCGCCGTCCTTGAGGCTACCGACCAGGTGCGGCAAGTCGGCCGACATGACGATCGGCTGGCCGTTCATGCTCAAGATCACGTCACCCACCTGCAGGCCACCTTTGGCGGCCGGGCCGTTTTCCAGCACCTGGGCCACCAGCGCACCCGCGGGCTTGTCCAGGCCGAAGGATTCAGCCAGGTCCTTGTTGACCTCCTGGATCACCACGCCCAGCCAGCCGCGGCTAACCTTGCCATCTTTCTTCAGCTGGTTGGACACGTCGATCGCCACATCGATCGGGATGGCGAACGACAGGCCCATGAAGCCGCCAGAACGGGTGAAGATCTGCGAGTTGATACCCACCACTTCGCCCTTCATGTTGAACAGCGGGCCGCCCGAGTTACCCGGGTTGATGGCCACGTCGGTCTGAATGAACGGAACGTAGGTCTCGTTAGGCAGCGTACGGCCCTTGGCACTGACGATGCCTTTGGTCACCGAATGGTCGAAGCCAAATGGCGAACCGATGGCCAGCACCCACTCGCCCACCTTGAGCTTCTCGGAATCACCCAGCTTCACGATCGGCAGGTTCTTGCCTTCGACCTTGAGCAGGGCCACGTCGGTGCGCGGGTCGGTGCCCACCAGCTTGGCCTGCAGCTCGCTGCGGTCCGACAGGCGGACGATGATTTCGTCGGCGTCGGCTACGACGTGGTTGTTGGTCAGCACATAACCATCGCTGGAAATGATGAAGCCCGACCCCAGCGATTGCGCCTCGCGCTGGCGGTCGCCACGCGGCGAACGCGGCTGCTGCGGCATGTTGCGCTCGAAGAACTCGCGGAACATCGGCGGCAGGCCTTCCAGGTCCGGCATCTGCCCCGCAGCGATGCGACGGTCTGGCAGCTTCTGCTTGGTACTGATGTTGACCACGGCCGGCGAGGCCTGCTCGACCAGCGTGGTGAAGTCCGGCAGGGCTTCCTCGGCCTGGGCGGTGAGCACCTGGCCGAGCATGAGCACAGCGGCGAACATCGATAGGTAGGATTTCAAGCGTGGTGTAGACATACGGCTCCCGTCACAACGAGCGGTAGTTTAGAAAGGCCCCTGCACAAAGCAGGAAAGGCCAGGCTCCAAGAAGCCTGACCTATAGAAAATTTGCCAGTGGATTGCAAATGACAATGCTTTAATTTCATTTCAGGCGCATATCCGTTCGCCTTGCCATGGCCCGCAAAAGCGCGCCACTACTGGCGCGCCTGGGCATCCTGAGGCCGCATCGACAACGCGACGCGTTCTGCCGTACCGAGCGGAATTTCGCCAACCACGGTGACCATCACCTTGCCCTTGGGCGTATTAAGGCGTCGCGAAACCGCCGAGGTCGGGCCAAGCTGGGTACGCACATCGGTCCCGGCATCGTCCTTCACAAGTTCAAGGAACACCGAGAAGCGTGCAAGCCCATCGTCGTACATCAGGCTACTGACCGTGCTGTCATGTTTGGGATCACGCCGTACCGAGCTGTTGACCAGCTCGAACCCCGGCGGGAGCCAGTCCGAGCGCCAGCCAGCGACGCTGTCATTGCTGACTGAGGCGACACGCTGCACCGGCTTGCATGCAGCACTGGGGCGCAGGTCATTGTCGCCAGGCGGCTTGTCGGTATCGAGGCGCGTCATCTGGAAGCGTTCCAGCAGCTGCCCTTTGTCGTTGAGCATCAACGAGCGCAGTGGCAGGCCGGTGTTGCGGTCCAGGTGCAATTCGAAGGCATAGCGGTGCTGGTCGCGGGGAGTGAGCGTCAAGATCACGGCATCGCGCCCGGCGACCCGTGACTCGCCTGCCACGCTCAAATCGTACCAGCCCATCAGTTTCAGCGGATCAAGCACACGCTGTGCAGAGTCCGTAGGGGTAGTCACACCGCTGACCAAGGCCCCACTGACACACTCCACCTTGCCATCCACGCGCAGGATTTCCTGGGCGGCGCCATCGAGCTGCAGCAGCCGCTCGCTGACCTTGCCGTCCTCGACCCTGTGCCAGATATCGTGGGAAGAGAAGCTACCGTTGCGTTCGTAGACGAACGAACCCTGATAACTCTGCTTTTGCTCGGCTTGTGCCAGCTTGCTCAGCCACTCGCTCGCCTGGGGCGAGGAGTTGGCCGCCAATGCCGGCACCGTCATGCAGCTGCCAATCAGCAGCGACAGAAGAGGTAGCGCGCGCATGATCCTCCTTACTTAGCGGGGTTTCCCATGCTGGCGGCACGGGCATACGGCAGGGCAGTCTCAGTGCCCTTGAGCGCGGACTCCTGAGCATGCTGGCGCAGGTACCCCGGCAGACGCTGGTCCCAGCCGGCCTGGTTTTGCAGCACGCCGTTGGCCATCGGCCCGGTCGGTTGCTCACTGCTTTCACTATAGCCTGCCAAAACAGCCGGGCCTTGAGTTTGTGGCATGCTCAGGCCTTGTTGTACAGGCTGCTGGGCAGCCAGTTCGGCGCCGGTGATTTCGTCCTGGTTGTACATCCGCACGCCTGCCAGCACCGCAACGGTGACCGAGGCGGCAACCGCCAGGCGAGCGACGCTGCGCCACGGGCCCTTGTTGACCTTGGCCGGCACGGCTTCATCAGCCAACGCCGCAGACACCGCCGAGGCGATATCGAGGTTAGGCAGCAGCAGTTCCTTGTGCATGGCTGCACGGGCTACCTGGTAACGCGACCAGGTGGCACGGGTTTCGGCGTCGTCTACGGCGCTCAGCACCCGACGCAGTTCCAGCTCGTCCGCTTCGTTATCCATCACCGCGGACAGCGATTCCTGCAAAGCTTCACGACTCATGGCGGTTCCTCTCTTGGCTGTCGCCGCTGTCTCAGGTTTCCTGCAACAACGGCTGCAGGGCTTTGTCTATGGCCTCCCGAGCGCGGAAGATTCGAGAGCGCACGGTACCCACCGGACATTGCATGACACTGGCAATGTCTTCGTAACTCAGCCCGTCAAACTCGCGCAGGGTCAACGCCGTACGCAGGTCTTCGGGCAGTTGCTGGATGGTGCGATGGACAGTGCCTTCGATTTCATCCCGCAACAACGAGCGCTCTGGGGACTCGAGATCCTTGAGGCCATGATCGCCGTCGTAAAACTCCGCATCCTCGGAGCTCACATCACTGTCTGGTGGCCGTCTTCCACGGGACACCAGGTAGTTCTTCGCCGTGTTGATGGCGATGCGGTACAGCCAGGTATAAAACGCACTGTCACCGCGGAAATTGCCAAGCGCACGATAGGCCTTGATAAAGGCTTCCTGTGCTACATCTTGGGCCTCGTGGGTATCGTGAACGAACCGCACGATCAACCCGAGAATCTTGTGCTGATACTTCAGCACCAACAGATCGAACGCTCGCCTGTCACCGCGCTGAACGCGCTCGACAAGCTGCTGATCCTCTTCCTGGGTTAGCATGAACACTCCTCAGTGAACTCGAAGGAGCGTTGCAACAGCCATCGATCAGGCTTGCAACCATAGACTCGGGCTTTTCGCAAAAGTTCTCCCCTCCAAGCAAGTTTCCTGCAGCCCTTGGTCGGCTTGCACGGAAGACGCGGCGCGGGCACGGCCGGCTACGTCGATAATCAGGTTTCGAATACGCAGGGACAGCCCGAACAGGCCTTGCCGCCCTGCGTCGCCGCGGCAAATTGTGACGTGCGGGCAACCTTCATAGGATTTCCGGCCATGTCGGAAAGTTCCCACAAAGGTTGGCGCGCGCCTCGGTAAGTGGCCAAGTGGCATGGAAATTGGCCACCGCGGGCTGCTATAAAGGCAACCTGGCCAAGTTTAACGATAGTTTCACAATGCCATCTGCGCGTGACTATTGTGCCGCGCCCCCTCTCAAGATTACTAGTGTCCCGACATGAGCCAACAATTCCAACATGATGTCCTGGTGATCGGCAGCGGTGCCGCCGGTCTCAGCCTGGCACTGAACCTCCCCAGCCACCTGCGTGTTGCCGTGCTCAGCAAGGGCGACCTGGCCAACGGCTCGACCTTCTGGGCCCAAGGCGGGGTCGCGGCGGTGCTGGACAACACCGATACCGTGCAGTCGCATGTCGAGGACACCCTCAATGCCGGCGGCGGTCTGTGCCATGAAGAGGCGGTGCGTTTCACCGTCGAACACAGTCGCGAAGCCATCCAGTGGCTGATCGAGCAAGGCGTGCCCTTTACCCGCGACGAGCACTCCAGCGTTGACGATGGAGGCTTCGAATTCCACCTCACCCGTGAGGGCGGCCATAGCCATCGGCGCATCATCCACGCCGCCGACGCCACTGGCGCAGCCATTTTCACCACGCTGCTGGAACAGGCCCGCAGGCGCCCGAACATCCAGTTGCTGGAGCAACGCGTGGCGGTCGACCTGATCACCGAACGTCGCCTTGGCCTGCCTGGCGAGCGCTGCCTGGGCGCCTACGTGCTCGACCGCAACACCGGTGAGGTGGACACCTTCGGCGCGCGCTTCACCGTGCTGGCCACCGGCGGTGCAGCCAAGGTCTACCTTTACACCAGCAACCCCGATGGCGCCTGCGGTGATGGCATCGCCATGGCCTGGCGAGCGGGCTGCCGGGTGGCGAACCTGGAATTCAACCAGTTCCATCCGACCTGCCTGTACCACCCACAGGCCAAGAGTTTCCTGATCACCGAAGCCCTGCGCGGTGAAGGTGCGCTGCTGCGCCTGCCCAATGGCGAGCGCTTCATGCCACGCTTCGACCCGCGCGAAGAGCTGGCCCCGCGCGACATCGTGGCCCGCGCCATCGACCACGAGATGAAGCGCCTGGGCGTGGACTGCGTGTACCTGGACATCACCCACAAACCGGCCGACTTCATCATGGGCCACTTCCCCACCGTGTACGAGCGCTGCCTGGCCTTTGGCATCGATATCACCCGCCAGCCGATCCCGGTCGTGCCGGCGGCGCACTACACCTGCGGCGGGGTGATGGTCGACGACCGCGGCCACACCGACGTGCCAGGCTTGTACGCCATCGGCGAAACCAGCTTCACCGGCCTGCACGGCGCCAACCGGATGGCCAGCAACTCGCTGCTGGAATGCTTTGTCTATGGCCGCGCCGCCGCTGCCGACATCCAGGCGCACCTGGAACGCGTGGCCATGCCCAAGGCACTGCCTGGGTGGGATGCCAGCCAGGTCACCGACTCGGACGAGGACGTGATCATCGCGCACAACTGGGACGAGCTGCGGCGGTTCATGTGGGACTACGTGGGCATCGTGCGCACCAGCAAGCGCCTGCAGCGGGCCCAGCACCGCATTCGCCTGTTGCTGGATGAAATCGACGAGTTCTACAGCAACTACAAGGTCAGCCGCGACCTGATCGAACTGCGCAACCTGGCGCAGGTGGCCGAACTGATGATCCTGTCAGCCATGCAGCGCAAGGAAAGCCGTGGGTTGCATTACACACTGGATTACCCGGGGATGCTGGACGAGGCCAAGGACACCATCCTCAGTCCGCTTTGAAAACGGTGGCGGGGCCTTCGCGGGCTCGCCCGCTCCCACAGGAATTCCACTGCCTTGCAGCTTTACGCAGTACCTGTGGGAGCGGGCGAGCCCGCGAAGAAGCTAGCCCGATCTTGATCTATGCCCCGCTCACCGCGGCCCAGCGCCGCCGGCTGAACTTCAACCGCACCCGCAAGCGCCGATGCTCATCCGCGCCTAGCGCATCCTGCGGTATGCACTGGCTCTGCCCCACCCATTGCCCCGCTCGCTCAAAACGCAACACCACCAGCCGCGGCAACGCCACGCTGTCCCGGCACAACCGCACCGGTTGCCAGCCACGGGCACGGCTGAACACCTGCCAGCCGCGCACATCACGGCGCAGGCCGACAACGGCATGCTCATGGGTCAACAGGATTCGTCGCGCAATGGCCCAGCGAGCGTGGGCAATACAGGTGGCGAAAATGCAAAGGGCCAACCACCCTGGCAACGGGCTCGCCCACACGGCAAGCCACGCCAGTGACTGGCAAACCAGATAGGCCGCTAGCAGCAGGCGCGAGCCTTGCCAGCGGCACTCGAAACACTCACTTGGGCTGGACACGGTCCAGAATGATGCGGACCATGCGCTGCAGCTCTGGGTCATCGGACTCGGTGCGCTCCATGAACCAGCCGAACATGTCCTGATCCTCGCAGCTCAACAGACGCACATAGAGTTCGCGATCGGTCTCGTTGAGGGTGGAGTAGACTTCCTGGGTGAAAGGCACCAGCAGTACGTCCAGTTCCAGCATGCCGCGGCGGCTGTGCCAGAAAAGCCGGTTGAGTTCAGTTTGTTCGACCATGGGGCCCTCCTCGAATGGCCCGCCAGTATACAGCCCGGCGAGCATAGCGACACCGGGCGTTGGTCTAGTCACCTACCTATTTTGTTACCGGCGTTCTATGATGGCCGCCAGTCTTTAGCCACCGCGATGACCCATGGCCGATTCCGCTTTCTTCTGCCCCCTGTCCCACGAGGGCATCCTCGCCGTCCGCGGCTCCGATGCAGGCAAGTTCCTGCAAGGCCAGCTGACCTGCAACATCAACTACCTCAGCCAGGAATACGCCAGCCTCGGCGCCCGCTGCATGGTCAAAGGGCGCATGCAGTCGAGCTTCCGCATCTTGCCCGAAGGCAACGGCTACCTGCTGGCCATGGCCAGCGAACTGCTTGAAGCGCAACTGGCCGACCTGAAGAAGTACGCTGTGTTCTCCAAGGCCACGCTGACCGATGAAAGCGCCGCCTGGGCACGCTTCGGGCTGCAAGGCGGCGACGCTGCGCTGCAGGCGCTGGGGCTAGACGTGCCCGCAGACGCCGGCAGTACCGGGCGCCATGAAGGCCTGATCGCCATTGCCGTGTCCGCAGGACGTGTGGAGCTGTGGGTGCCGGCGGAGAATGCCGCCACTGTGCGCCAGGCCCTCGCCGCCGCCCTGCCTGAAGGCAGCCTCAACGAATGGCTGCTTGGCCAGGTGCGTGCCGGTATCGGCCAGGTCATGGGGCCGACCCGTGAGCTGTTCATCCCGCAAATGATCAACCTGCAAGCGGTCGACGGCGTCAGCTTCAAGAAAGGCTGCTACACCGGCCAGGAAATCGTCGCCCGCATGCAGTACCTGGGCAAGCTCAAACGCCGCCAGTACCGCCTGGCACTGGACCAGCAGGCCATTCCGGCCCCAGGTGCCCAGATCTTCTCGCCCACCCACGGTTCGTCGGTGGGTGAAGTGGTGATTGCTGCCGGCAACGGTGCAGGCTGCGAACTGCTGGCGGTGCTGAGCGCCGACGCGGTGGAAGACGACAACCTGCATCTGGGCAGCCTGGAAGGCCCGCGCCTGAAAGTGCTGACCCTGCCTTACGAACTGGACCGCGACCGGGAAATCCAGCGCTGACCAGCCTGCCCCGCCCCGGTGGCGGGGCCGCACCACCACTGCGGTAGAAACGCCCATGAACAAGCTGGCCGAGATGGTTCAAGCACAGTTGCTCGATGCCATCGAAAAGGATGACCTGGTCCTGCCGACCCTGCCCGAGGTTGCCTTGAGCATCCGCGAGGCGGCGGAAGACAGCGAGATCAGCGTAGCGGCCCTGAGCAAGGTGATCGGTCGCGATGCGGCCCTTTCTGCGCGCCTGATCAAGGTAGTCAACAGCCCGCTGCTGCGTGCGGCGGTCGAGGTCACCGACCTGCACACCGCCATCACACGACTGGGTATCAACTACAGCTGCAACCTGGCCATTGGCCTGGTAATCGAGCAGATTTTCCATGCCCGCTCACCGGCGGTTGAACAGAAGCTTCGCGATATCTGGACCAACAGCCTGGAAGTGGCAGGCATCAGCTACGAAATCTGCCGCCGCTATACCCAGCTCAAGCCTGAACAGGCCACTTTGGGCGGGTTGGTCAACCAGATCGGCGCGCTGCCGGTGCTGATCTATGCCGAAGAGCACAACGAGCTGTTGTCCGACCCGGTTTGCCTGCATTACGTGATCGAGCAGATCCAGCCAGCGCTGGGGGACAAGATCCTCAAGGCCTGGGAGTTTCCGGAGCAGTTGATCAACTTGCCGAGCCAGGTTCAGGACCTGGACCGGCAGACCGACAAGGTCGACTACATCGACATCGTGCAGATCGCCCGCTGCATCAGCCAGCGCGGCCGCCACCGGCCGCTGGCGGCACTGCCGGCGTACCGTCACCTGGGGCTGCCTTTCGGCACCGAGCTGGAAGTGGATGAACTGCTCGAGGCGCGGGGCATGTTGAGCTGACTTGCCTCAGCCTGTGCCGGCCCTTTCGCAGCACAAGGCTGCTCCTACAGGAATGTACAATACCTGTGGGAGCGGGTTTACCCGCGAAGAGGCAGGTACAGGCAACACATCAATCGGCAATAAAACTTACACGCACCCGCAACCCGCCCTTCTCGCCATCATGCAGGCTAACCTGCGCCAGGTGCGCCCGGCAGATCTCGCCGACAATCGCCAGGCCCAGCCCGCTACCCTGCGCACTGCGACGGTAGAACCGCTCGAACACCCGCTCGCGCTCAGCCTCGGGAATGCCCGGCCCGTCGTCTTCCACCTCCAGCACCGCTGGCGCCACCACCCGCAAAATCACGTTGCCGCCAGCCGGCGTATGCGCCAGGGCATTGTCCACCAGGTTGCTCAAAAGCTCGTTGAGTAGCGTCGGTTCACCCTTGAGCCAAACAGGGGCCTCTGCCTCCAGGGCCAGTGCCACCCCGCGCTTGTGCGCCAAGGGCGCCATGGCCATGCCCAGCTCACGGGCCAGCTGGCTCAGGTCCAGGCGCTGCGCACCGCCTTCGGCAATCGCCCGCGCACCGTTTTCGACCCGTGCCAACGACAACAGCTGGTTGGCCAGGTGGGTCAGCTTGTCGGTGCCCTGGGCCGCAGCTTCCAAGGTCTGTCGCCACTCCTGCGGCTCGCAAGAGCGCAACCCCAGCTCGACCCGAGCCTTCAAGGCCGCCAGCGGCGTACGCAGTTCATGGGCGGCATCGGCGATGAACTGCGCCTGGCGCTCGAACTGACCGCGCAAGCGCTCGGTAAAGTGGTTCAACGCCCGCACCAGCGGGCTCAGCTCGCGCTGCACCTGCACCACCGGCAATGCCCGCAAATCATCTGGTTGGCGCTCCTCCACCGCCGTGCGCAGGCGCTCCAGCGGCCGCAACGCCGCGCTCACGGCAAACCACACCATCATCAGCGCGCCCAGTGCCAGCATGCCCAGGCGCAGGAGGGTGTCGGCCATCAACCCACGGGCCATGCGCACCCGCGCTTCCTCGGTCTCGGCCACGCGGATTTCCGCCATGCCGTTCATGTTCGGCTCGCTTACCGGCTTGAGCAAGCTGACAACGCGCACGTCCTGGCCCAGATAAGTTGCGTTGTAGAACCGCGCCAACGCCGGGTAGTCGTCGGTGCGCGGCGTCCCCAGCGGCGGCGGCGGCAGGTTCTCATAGCCCGAAATCAGCCGCTGCTTGATGTCCAGCACCTGGTAGTAGATACGCCCGGCGCTGTCGTAGGCGAAGGTGTCCAGCGCCACGTAGGGCACATCTGCGCTCAGTGAACCATCGCGTTGCGAAAGGCCGGCGGCGATGGTCCGCGCCGAAGCCAGCAGCGTGCGGTCGTAGGCCGTGTCAGCGGCTTCACGGCCGTTCCAGTAGGCACTCAGGCCGCTGGCCAGCATCAGCACTACCAGCAACAACGCCAGGTTACCCAGCAAGCGCCCGCGCAGGCTGCCGTTGTCACGCATCGCGGTGCTCTAGCAGGTAGCCCAGGCCGCGGAAGGTGACGATGGCCACCGGGTGGCCGTCGAGCTTCTTGCGCAGGCGGTGGATGTAGATTTCGATGGCGTCGGGGCTGGCTTCCTCGTCCAGGCCAAACACCTGGGCAGCCAACTGCTCCTTGCTCATCACCCGGCCCGGGCGGGCGATCAGCGCTTCCAGCACGCTTTGCTCGCGCGAGGTCAGGGTCAGGTTGTCGTCGCCGAGGGCGAAGCGCCGGGTATCCAGGTCGTAAACCAGCGGCCCGCAGCGTTGCTGGCGCTCGCCACCGAGCACACTGCGGCGCAGCAGGGCCTTGACCCGTGCTTCCAGCTCGGTCAGCTCGAACGGTTTGGCCAGGTAGTCGTCGGCGCCCAGGTTCAGGCCATGGACCCGGTCCTTGACGTCACTGCGGGCCGTCAGCATCAGCACCGGCACGGTCTTGCCACGGCCGCGCAGGCGCGCCAGTACCTCGAAGCCGTCCATGCGCGGCAAGCCGACATCCAGCACGACCACGGCGTACTCCTCGCTGGCCAGGGCCAGGTCGGCGGCCACGCCGTCATGCAGCACATCTACGGTCAGGCCTTGGCTTTTCAAGGCCTGGGCCACGCTTTCGGCCAGTTGCAGGTGGTCTTCGACCAGCAGCACACGCATCGGTTTCTCCCTGCTCGGGTGGGGCGGTGGCGCGGAGTGTACCGCTGTCCTCAAGCCTGTGAAGCCCCTTGTCACAAACCTTTCTCACTGAAAGGTTAGCGAAAGGTTGGTTGCCTAGCATCGCACCACGGTCGCTCTTCGCGCCGAATAAAGCACCAGCAAGGTGCAACGAATAAGAACAATAAACGGAGTCATCGACGATGCTGTCATCGCAGCCGCAGGCGTTCGCGCCTCCCCGTTCCTTTCCCGCACGCCCCTCAGCCATCGCCAGCGCCCTCGCGCTTGCCGGTGTCGCCCCGATGAGCCAGGCCGCCTTCTTCGAAGACAGCACAGCCACCTTCGAAACCCGCAACATGTACTTCAACCGCGACTTTCGCGACGGCACCAGCGCGCAACAATCCAAGCGCGACGAGTGGGCCCAGGGTTTCATCCTCAACTTCGAGTCCGGCTACACCGATGGCACCGTAGGCTTTGGCCTGGACGCACTGGGCATGCTCGGCATCAAGCTCGATTCCAGCCCCGACCGCACCGATACCGGCCTGCTGCCGACCCACGACGACGGCAAGGCCGCTGACGAATACTCCAAGCTGGGCCTGACCGGCAAAGTAAAGCTCTCCCAGACCGAGCTGAAGATTGGCACCCTGATCCCCGAGCTGCCGACACTGCAACCCAACGACGGGCGCATCCTGCCGCAAACCTTCGAAGGCGGCCTGCTCACTTCGAAAGAGATCAAGGGCCTGACCTTCACCGGCGGGCGCCTGGACAAGGCCAAGGACCGCAACGACACCAACTGGGAAGACCTGGCGCTGAACAACAAGAACGGCCGCTTCGGTGGCACCTTCAGCGCCGACAACCTGGCACTGGCCGGCCTGGACTACCAGTTCACCGACCGCATCACCGGCAGCTACCACTTCGCCCAGCTCGACGATATCTACCGCCAGCACTTCATCGGCATGGTCGCCACCCAACCCTGGGGGCCGGGCACCTTGGGCGCCGACCTGCGCCTGGCCGTGAGTGACGATGCTGGTGCTGCCAAAGCCGGCAACATCGACAACACCACCGTCAACGGCATGCTCAGCTACGCCCTGGGCGGGCACAAGGTCAGCGCCGCCTGGCAGCAACTGTCCGGCGACAGCGCCTTCCCGTATGTCGATGGCGCCGACCCGTACCTGGTCAACTTCGTCCAGATCAACGACTTCGCCGGTGCCGACGAGCGTTCCTGGCAGGCGCGTTACGACTACAACTTTGCCGCGCTCGGCGTACCCGGCCTGACCTTCATGACCCGCTACATCAGTGGTGACAACGTCAGCCGCGCGGCCGGTGGTGAAGGCAAGGAGTGGGAACGCAACACCGAATTGAAGTACGTGGTACAAAGCGGCCCGTTGAAGAACGTCGCCGTGCGCCTGCGCAACGCCACCTTCCGCTCCAACTTCGCCCGCGACGCGGACGAGGTCAGGCTGTTGGTCAGCTACAGCGTGGCGCTGTGGTAACCCCATAGCGGTAATCCAATAACAACAACGCTCACGGAGATTGACGATGACCTTTTCACTGCGCCGCCTCGTCCTCGCTACCGGCTGCCTGCTGTTGGCCGGCAACGCTTTGGCCGCCGAACCGAAACGCCCTGAATGCATCGCCCCCGCCTCGCCGGGCGGTGGCTTCGACCTGACCTGCAAACTGGTGCAAAGCGCCCTGGTGCAGGAAAAGATCCTCAGCAAGCCCATGCGCGTCACCTACATGCCCGGCGGTGTTGGCGCGGTGGCCTACAACGCTGTGGTCGCTCAACGCCCGGCCGATGCCGGCACCCTGGTGGCCTGGTCCAGCGGCTCGTTGCTGAACCTGGCCCAGGGCAAGTTCGGCCGCTTCGACGAAAACGCCGTGAAGTGGCTGGCTGCTGTCGGCACCAGCTACGGGGCGATCGCGGTGAAAAGCGACTCGCCCTACAAGACCCTCGACGACCTGGTCGCGGCGTTGAAGAAAGACCCGAGCAAGGTGGTGATCGGCTCAGGCGGCACCGTCGGCAGCCAGGACTGGATGCAGACTGCCCTGATCGCCAAGGCTGCAGGCATCAACCCGCGTGACCTGCGCTACGTGGCCCTGGAAGGCGGCGGCGAAATTGCCACGGCGCTGTTGGGCGGTCACATCCAGGTCGGCTCTACCGACATCTCCGACTCCATGCCGCACATCCAGAGCGGCAACATGCGCATCCTGGCGGTGTTCTCGAAAGACCGCCTGGACGAGCCCGAGATGAAAGACATCCCCACCGCCAGGGAGCAAGGCTACGACATCGTCTGGCCGGTAGTGCGCGGCTTCTACCTGGGGCCAAAGGTGAGCGACGAGGACTATGCGTGGTGGAAGGCTTCGTTCGACAAGATGCTGGCTTCGGAAGATTTCGCCAAGCTGCGTGACCAGCGCGAGTTGTTCCCGTTCGCCATGACCGGCGAAGAGCTGGACGGCTATGTGAAGAAGCAAGTGGCCGACTACAAGGCACTGGCCAAGGAATTTGGCCTGATCCAGTAAGCCTGTCGGATTCACCACACTCCCTGTAGGAGCGGCCTTGTGTCGCGATGGGCCGCACAGCGGCCCCTGGCACAGCCGATACGATGCTTAGGACAGATCGCATCGGCAGGTTTCGCGCCCGATCGCGACGCAAGGCCGCTCCCACAGGATTTGCATCTCACTTGAGCAATCCCAACGAGGATTCCCCAATGATCCTGCAACGCATCTTCGCCCTGGCCCTGCTGGCGGTATGCGCCGTCCTGGCCGTGATGGCCTGGCCCTACCAGGCGGCGTTTTCCTATGAACCGGTGGGCCCGCGCGCCTACCCGCTGCTGATGCTTGGCCTGATGAGCCTGGGCCTGTTGTACCTGGTGTTCCGCCCCACGCCCATCGTGCGCAAGGACGACGAACCGGAACTGGACCGCGAAACCCTGACCAAGATCACCGCCTGCGTCGGCCTGCTGATCGTCTTCGCGGCCACCTTCGAAGCCCTGGGCTTCATCCTCAGCGCCATCCTGGTCGGCCTGCCCATGGCCCGTCTGTATGGCGGGCGCTGGCTGCACAGCGCCCTGGTGGTGGTCGGCATGAGCCTGCTCCTCTATTGGCTGTTCGACCGCGTGATGGACGTGCCCCTGCCCCTTGGCCTGCTGAGCGTACTGGAGAACTGACACATGGATACCTTGAGCTACCTGGGCCAGGGCTTCGGCGTTGCCCTGTCCCCTTACAACCTGGTCACCGCCCTCTCCGGCACCCTCATCGGCACGGTGGTCGGCCTGCTGCCAGGCCTGGGCCCGATCAACGGCGTGGCCCTGCTGATCCCCATCGCCTTCGCCCTGGGCCTGCCGCCAGAGTCGGCGCTGATCCTGCTGGCCGCGGTGTACCTGGGCTGCGAGTACGGCGGGCGTATCAGCTCTATCCTGCTGAACATCCCGGGCGAAGCCTCGACCGTGATGACCACCCTGGACGGCTACCCGATGGCTCGCCAGGGCCTGGCGGGGGTCGCCCTGTCGCTGTCGGCCTGGAGCTCGTTCATCGGCGCCTTCATCGCCACCTGCGGCATGGTGCTGTTCGCCCCGCTACTGGCGAAATGGGCCATCGCCTTCGGCCCGGCGGAATACTTCGTACTGATGGTGTTCGCCATCGTCGCCCTGGGCGGCATGGCAGGTGACAAACCGCTGAAAACCTTCATTGCCGCACTGATCGGCCTGTTCCTGTCGGCGGTCGGCATCGATGCCAACAGCGGCGTGTACCGCTTCACCGGCGACAGCGTGCACCTGGCCGACGGCATCCAGTTCGTGGTGCTGGTGCTGGGCCTGTTCTCCATCAGTGAAATCCTGCTGCTGCTGGAAAAGACCCACCATGGTCACCAGGCGGTAAAAGCCACCGGGCGCATGCTGTTCAACTTCAAGGAAGCGGCTTCGGTGTTCGTGGTCAACATCCGCTGCGGCCTGCTCGGTTTCATCATGGGCGTTCTGCCCGGCGCCGGCGCAACGCTGGCCAGTGCCGTGGCCTACATGACCGAAAAACGCCTGGCCGGGGAAAGCGGCAAGTTCGGCAAGGGCGACGCCCGTGGCCTGGCGGCGCCAGAAACCGCCATCGGCGCGTCCTGCTGCGGCGCCCTGGTCCCGATGCTGACGCTGGGGGTACCCGGCTCTGGCACCACCGCGGTGATGATCGGCGCCCTCACCCTGTACAACATCACGCCCGGCCCAATGCTGTTCGAACAGCAGCCGGACATCGTCTGGGGCCTGATCGCTTCGCTGTTCATCGCCAACATCATGCTGGTGATCCTCAACATCCCGATGATCCGCATATTCACCCGCATCTTGGCCGTGCCGAACTGGGCGCTGGTGCCGGTGATCGCCATCATCACCGCCATCGGCGTATACGCCGTGCATGCCACCACCTTCGACCTGTTCCTGATGGTCGGCATCGGCATCATGGGTTACATCCTGCGCAAGCTGGACTTCCCGCTGTCGCCAATCCTGCTCGGTTTCATCCTGGGCGGGCTGATGGAGCAGAACCTGCGCCGCGCACTGTCGATCTCCAACGGTGAACTGGGCATCCTCTGGTCGAGCCCGATCAGCATGGGCGTCTGGGCGCTGGTGGCGTTGATGCTTACCCTGCCGCTGCTGCGCATCTGGCGCAAACGCAGCCTGCAGCGTCGGGCCCTGGCCGATGCCTGATCGACCGTTGCCGCTGTTTATCGCAACCGGGCTGGTCGGCCTTGCTGGCGGTTACCTCGCCAGCCAGGTCGGCTGGCCCTTGCCATGGATGGTAGGTTCGCTGCTGGCGATCATACTGGTGCGCTGCCTGACGCCATGGCAGCTGTCGGAGATTCCCAACGGCCGCAAATGTGGGCAGTGCATCATCGGCATCGGCATTGGCTTGCACTTTACGCCAGCGGTGATCGAGCAGGTGGGCAGCCATTTCGCGCTGATTTTTTTTGGCGCCCTGTTCACTACCGTATCCAGCGTGATCAGCGTGTGGCTGCTACGGCGCACCGGTGAAGACCGTGCCACGGCATTCTTCGCCAGCATGCCGGGGGGCTCGGGGGAGATGGTCAACCTTGGCGCCCGTAACGGTGCAGTGCTCAGCCAGGTGGCGGCGGCGCAGAGCCTGCGGGTGCTGACGGTGGTGCTGTGCGTGCCCGCGCTGTTCAAGTTTCTGCTGGGTGACGGGGTGCCGCTGAATCACGCCGGTAGCGTCAGCTGGGGCTGGCTGGGCCTGATCGCCCCGCTCGGCGTTGCCGTGGCGTTGCTCTGGCAACGGTTGCGCCAACCCAACCCCTGGCTGTTCGGGCCATTGCTGGTGGCTGCCAGCGTCAGCCTGGCCGGTAACCTGCAGATCGCTCTGCCCAATGGCGCCAGCCAGATCGGCCAGTGGCTGATCGGCAGCGGCCTGGCCTGCCACTTCAACCGCGCCTTCTTCCGCCGGGCCCCGTCGTTCCTGGCGCGTACGCTGCTGGCCACGGCGCTGTGCATGGCCATTGCCGGCAGTGCCGCGTGGGTGTTGAGCGTGATGACAGCGCTGGATTTGCGCTCGCTGACGTTGGGCATGATGCCGGGGGGCATTGCCGAAATGAGCCTGACCGCAGAGACCCTGCAACTGTCCGTGCCTTTGGTGACGGCGCTTCAGGTGATGCGCTTGCTGTTCGTGCTGTTTCTGGCGGAGCCGTTGTTCCGGCTGTGGAACGCAAACCAGGAATAATCGCGTTGCCTTCTTCGCGGTATTTCAGGTGATCAGAGCGGTGGCAATGCCCAGTTGATCGGCGCCAGCCCGCGTTGCTCGAGGAAGCTGTTGGTCCGGCTGAAATGCCCGCACCCCAGGAACCCGCGGTAAGCCGACAACGGCGACGGATGCACCGACTTCAGCACCAGATGCTTGGTCCCGTCGATCAGCTTCTGCTTGCTTTGCGCATGCGCCCCCCACAACAGGAACACCACGTTCGGGCACTGCTCGCTGACCACTTGGATCACCCGATCGGTAAAGGCCTCCCAACCCTTCTTGGCATGCGATGCCGCATTGGCACGCTCCACGGTCATGGTGGTGTTGAGCAGCAGGACGCCCTGCTCGGCCCAGCTCTGCAGGTAGCCGTGGCTGGCGATCGGAATGTTCAGGTCGCGCTGCATTTCCTTGTAGATATTGACCAGCGACGGCGGCGTGGGCACGCCCGGCTGTACCGAGAAGCACAGGCCGTGCGCCTGGCCTGGCCCGTGGTACGGGTCCTGGCCGAGTATGACCACCTTCACCTGGTCCAGCGGTGTCGAGTTGAGCGCATTGAAGATCAGCGGCCCCGGCGGGTAGATTTCTTTGCCAGCGGCACGCTCGCTGCGCAGGAACTCGCGCAGCTGATGCATGTAGGGCTGGTCGAATTCAGCGCGCAATGCGGCTTTCCAGCTGGGTTCGAGTTTGATGCGATCGTCGTCAGTCATGGGGCCATCCGTAATCAATGGCGCGACACTAGGTAAGCCCTTCCCGCTTGTCAAACGATCCGACCGACGACCGGCATGTTCGGTCAGGCAGGCCATACTTGTGCGATGACTGAGCGAGGTAGTCCATGGCCATTCATTGTGAGGTACTCACCGGCGCCGACGGCGCCCGCATCGGCATCGCAACCCTGGACGCGCCCAAGGCGCTCAATGCCCTGAACTTGCCGATGATCGAGGTGCTGGGCGAACAACTGCACGACTGGGCTCGCGACCCTGGGGTCGTGTGCGTACTGCTGCGCGGCAACGGCAGCAAAGCCTTCTGCGCCGGTGGCGATGTGCGGGCACTGGTGCAGGCGTGCCGTGACCACCCCGGCAGCGTACCGCCCCTGGCCGCCACCTTCTTCGCTGCCGAGTACCGCCTGGACCATGCCCTGCACACCTACCCCAAGCCGCTGCTGTGCTGGGGCCACGGGCACGTGCTGGGCGGCGGCATGGGGCTGCTGCAGGGCGCCAATGTACGCATCGTCACAACCAGCAGCCGATTGGCCATGCCGGAAATCAGTATCGGCCTGTACCCCGACGTGGGGGCCAGCTGGTTCCTGGCCCGGCTGCCGGGCAAACTGGGGTTGTTCCTGGGGCTGACGGGCGCGCCGATCAACGCACGCGACGCCCTTGATCTGGGCCTGGCCGACCGGTTTTTGGGCGAGCACCAGCAAGAGGCGCTGATCGAAGAACTGCTGCAACTGAACTGGCAGGAGCAGACCACCCTGCAATTGAACAGCCTGCTCAAGGCCGAACAGCACCGCGCCTGCGTCGAGTTGCCCGAAGCCCAGTGGCTGCCGCGGCGGCAGGTGATCGATGCCTTGCTGGATGTGGCCGATGCTGCAGCGGCCTGGCGTGCGCTGGAGGGGCTCAAGCACCATGACGACCCACTGCTTGCCGAAGCAGGCCAGCGGCTGCACGAGGGCTGCCCGCTGACCGCGCACCTGGTGTGGGAACAGATTCGCCGGGCGCGGCACCTGTCGTTGGCGCAGGTGTTCCAGATGGAATACTGCATGAGCCTGAATTGCTGCCGCCACCCGGAGTTCAGCGAAGGCGTGCGAGCCCGCTTGCTGGACAAGGACAACCACCCCCGCTGGCACTGGCCGGATGTGACTCAGGTGCCGGCGGCGGTGGTCGAGGCGCATTTTTCCAAGGCGTGGGAGGGGCGGCATCCATTGGCGGATCTGGGTTGACTTACAGAACCTGGGGCTGCTTTGCAGCCCTATCGCGACACAAGGCCGCTCCTACAGGTACCGCGCTGGTTTGCAGTACCTGTGGGAACACACCAACCTTCATTCAGCTACCGCTGCCAGTTGCCGCCGCGCCCTTGCCCACGACGGCCATCCCAGCGCCCGCCGTCATTGCGTTGCCCATTGGAGTGCCAGTCGCCCCGCTGATAACGCTGGCTGCCACTACGATAATCATGCCGGTCCCGATCCTGCCTGTAGTCCTGGCGCTGGCGGTTGCCGTAGTCATTGCGCGGGTTGCCGTGCCACTGTTTCATGCCAGGCTGCGGATATGGCCGGTATTGCGGTGCGGGCGCCGACCGATGGTAATAACGCGGTGCCGGCTGGTAGTAATAGCGCGGTTGCGGCGTTACGTAGTAGCGGTCATAGCGGTAATACCCGGGCGACACGTAGCGGTCGCTGGAGTAGTAATCCGAGCGGTAATAGCCCCCGCGGTCGTAATACGGGGCGCAGGCAGAAGTCATCAGCCCCAGCAGGGCGATCAACAGGATTCGATAGGACATGGCGGCCTCCTGGACCGCTGGCGTGCCCGAACAGCGGCGCTGCCGAGCATCGATGCGGAATGCGTTCATCGACACTGAATAAGACCGTGAAGCCGAGGTGCAGTGCCATTTCTGCAATAATTTGATACAGGTGCGATAACCCTGAAAAACTTGCAGTCATTTGCCGGTCATCTCACTAGAATGGGCACCCTGGCACACATCACGGGAAGATCATGCCGTTACGTTCCGCTCTGTTCTCGCAGCGCTCGCTGATCTTTACCCTCCTGGTGCTCCTGGCTTGCGGCTTCCTCGCCACTTCACTGCTCAGCTACTTCGCCTCGCGCAGCGCCATCCGCGACGGCATCATCAATACCGAACTGCCGCTGACGTCCGATACGGTCTACTCGGAGATCCAGAAAGACCTGATCCGCCCGGTGCTGATCGCCTCGATGATGGCCCAGGACACCTTCCTGCGCGACTGGGTGTTGTCCGGCGAGCAGGATACCGAGCGCATGACACGCTACCTTGGCGAGGTCATGGGCAAGCAGGACACCTTCACGTCATTTTTCGTGTCGGACCGCACCCTCACCTATTACCAGGCCAAAGGCGTGCTCAAACAGGTCGAACCAGGCACCTGGCGCGATGCCTGGTATTTCCGCCTGCGCGACCTCAAAGCCCCCTATGAGATCAACGTCGATCTGGACATGGCCAACCAGGACAGCCTGACCGTGTTCATCAACTATCAGGTACATGACTACCAGCACCGCTTCATCGGTGCCGCCGGTGTCGGGCTGAGCGTATCGTCGGTGGTCAAGCTGATCGACCAGTATCAGCGCCGCTACCAGCGTTCGGTGCTGTTCACCGACGCCAAGGGCAAGGTGCTGATGACCGGCTCGGAAGGTGGCCCGCATGGTTTGCGGGTCGGCCAGCCGCTCAGCGACAACCCCGAACTGAACGACGTACTGGCCGAGCAGTTGGTGCCCGGTGAAGGCAGCCACGAATACCGCGACAGCGACAACCACAGCCACTTCCTCAACGTGCGCCACCTGCCCGAACTGGACTGGTACCTGTTGGTGGAAAAGCGCGAAACCGGCGCCCTCGACCGCATCCGCCACTCCCTGTACCTGAACCTGGCCATCTGCGCGATGATCACCCTGGTGGTGCTGGCGCTGGTGCATGCCATGGTCCGCCGTCACCAGGCCAGCACCGAGGCCCTGGCCACCCTCGATAGCCTCACCGGCCTGCCCAACCGACGCAGCTTCGACCTGCTCGCCGCCCAGGCCTTGCACGAAGCCCAGCGCGACAGTGGGCCGCTGGTGGCATTGCTGATCGACCTGGACCACTTCAAGGCACTGAACGACACCCACGGCCACCTGGCAGGCGACGAAGTGCTGCGCCAATTCGCCAATGTGCTGCAGGGCAGCCTGCGCCAGTCGGATATACTGTGCCGCTGGGGCGGTGAGGAATTCATCGTGCTGCTGCGTGAAGCCGAAGGCCGGCAGGCCATCGAGGTGGCGGAAAAAATCCGTCGCCGCACTGAACAACTGACCTTCAGCTACGAAGAACAGCCGCTGCGCCTGACCACCAGCATCGGCCTGAGCAGCCTGCAGCCCGGGGATACCCTGCACGCCCTGCTGACCCGCGCCGACCGTGCGCTTTATCGTGCCAAGCAGGCCGGCCGCAACCGCGTCTGCAGTGAAACCCGCCATGAATGACAGCCAACACTGCCCCGCTTGCGGTGCCCTCAACCAATGCAGCCTGGCCGACCCGCGCCGCGCTACCCAGGCCTGCTGGTGCTACGGTGTGACCATCGACCCGGCCGTGCTGCAGGCCCTGCCCGCCGAGTTGCGGGACAAAGCCTGCCTGTGCCCGCGTTGCGCTGCCGTTGAAGAGCAACTCCGATCAACCACTCCCCACTGACCTGTTCCAATGCGCCTCGACCGTTTCCTCACCAACTTTCCCAACTACAACCGCCAGCAAGTTCGCCTGATGCTGGCGCAACGTCGTGTGCGCGTGGATGGCCAGGTAGTCAGCGACCCGCTGACCGAGGTGCGTGAATTCAGCCGTGTCGAGCTGGACGACCAGTTGCTCCAGGCGGGCCGCCCCGCGCGTTACCTGATGCTGCACAAGCCACAGGGTTGTGTCAGCGCCACCCAGGACCCGCAACACCCCACCGTGCTCGACCTGCTGCCCACAACGCTCCGCGATGACCTGCACATTGCCGGGCGCCTGGACTTCAACACCACCGGGCTGATGATCCTGACCAACGATGGCCAGTGGTCACGGCGCCTGACCCAGCCTGCCACCAAGCTGCCAAAGCATTATCTGGTGGACACCGAGGACGAAATTGGCGAGCACTATGTGGCCAGGTTCCGCGAGGGCTTCTACTTCGCCTTCGAAGACCTCACCACCCAACCTGCCCAGCTGGACATCCTCGGGCCGCGACGCGCTCGATTGGCGATCGTCGAAGGGCGCTATCACCAGGTAAAACGCATGTTCGGGTTCTTCGACAACAAGGTGGTGGGGTTGCATCGGGAGAGCATGGGAGCGATCCGGCTGGACAGGGGGTTGGCGCCGGGTGAGTTCCGAGAGCTGACGGCGGGCGAGATAGCCACTGTCTAGGCCGCCTGCCCGGGCCTCTTCGCGGGCATGCCCGCTCCCACACATCCCCACAATGCTCAGGGCTTGTGTGTTTCCTGTGGGAGCGGGCGCGTCCGCGAAAGGGCCTGGGCAGACATTACAGGGTCGCCGTACGACCGCTCAGCGACAAAAGTCACATTTCTCCCCGAACGGCACTTGCGCGATCCGCGAGCCACTGCTTGAATCCAAATCGTCAGTCTGCATGTGACTAGCAAGTCACGCCCGCAGTCGAAGACACTTTTTGCCGGCTACCCAAGGCCTCGATGCCTTGGGGCACGGCGAATTGCCCGCCAAAAACAATACCGTCGACGCAAGTGCCAAGGATCGACACAGGGCCCCCCGGTTTCTCTTCAGGCAAATGCCTACCTGTCATAAAGAACGTGCACCCTAGGTGACGCGAATACCCTTTTTGCGCCAGGAGTCGATGACATGAGGCCAGAAATCGCTGTACTTGATATCCAAGGTCAGTACCGGGTTTACACGGAGTTCTATCGCGCGGATGCGGCCGAGAATACGATCATCCTGATCAATGGTTCGCTGGCCACCACCGCCTCGTTCGCCCAGACGGTACGTAACCTGCACCCGCAGTTCAACATCGTGCTGTTCGACCAGCCGTATGCCGGCAAGTCAAAGCCGCACAACCGTCAGGAACGTCTGATCAGCAAGGAAACCGAGGCGCATATCCTCCTTGAGCTGATCGAGCACTTCCAGGCAGACCACGTGATGTCGTTCTCGTGGGGTGGCGCAAGCACGCTGCTGGCGCTGGCGCACCAGCCGCGGAACGTGAAGAAGGCTGTGGTGAGTTCGTTCTCGCCAGTGATCAACGAGCCGATGCGCGACTACCTGGACCGTGGCTGCCAGTACCTGGCCGCCTGCGACCGGTATCAGGTCGGCAACCTGGTCAACGACACCATCGGCAAGCACCTGCCGTCACTGTTCAAGCGCTTCAACTACCGGCACGTCAGCAGCCTGGACAGCCATGAGTACGCGCAGATGCACTTCCACATCAACCAGGTGCTGCAACACGACCTGGAGCGAGCGCTGGAGGGGGCGCGCAACATCGACATCCCGGTGTTGTTCGTCAACGGCGCCCGCGACGAGTACACCACGGTCGAAGATGCCCGGCAGTTCGGCAAGCATGTGGGCAGAAGCCAGTTCAGCGTGATCCGCGAGGCGGGGCATTTCCTCGATATGGAAAACAAGACCGCCTGCGAAAACACCCGCAGCGTCTTGCTTGGTTTCCTCAAGCCGACCGTGCGTGAACCTCGTCAACGCTACCAGCACGTTCAACAGGGGCAGCATGCACTGGCCATCTGAGCGCCTCGGCACTCTGTAGCTGATATCCGCAGGCTATGGGGTGCCGACAAGCTTTTTTATAACTTGGGCTTCTAATTCGTGAAGGGTTCTGGTAAAAAGTGCTGCGCAGACGCGGGTATAGTTTAGTGGCAAAACGAAAGCTTCCCAAGCTTTAGTTGAGGGTTCGATTCCCTCTACCCGCTCCACATCGCATTCCAGCATGACGTTCCAGCAACGTCATCGCAGTCAAAAGGAGCCTTGGCTCCTTTTTTCGTTTCTGCCCCCCACGTTGACTTGGCCCATGGCCATTTGCCTGCCGATCCGCTTCAATGCGCTGCGGGTGCATTCGCGCGCAAGCGAAACGGCTTGTGACGAATATGCTCAATGGATTCGTGAAGCATTTCGAAAGGATGACGTATGTTTCTTTCCCGCTGGCTACCGGGCCTTGCCAACCTGCTGCATTACCGCCGTGAGTGGCTGCATGCCGACGTGCAGGCCGGGCTTTCGGTCGCAGCGATCCAGATCCCCATCGCCATCGCCTACGCGCAAATCGTCGGCCTGCCACCACAATACGGCCTGTACGCCTGCGTTCTGCCCATGATGGTCTATGCCCTGATCGGCAGCTCGCGCCAACTGATGGTCGGCCCCGACGCCGCCACCTGCGCGATGATCGCCGGTGCTGTGGCACCGCTGGCCATGGGCGACCCGCAACGCATCGTCGAACTGTCGGTGATCGTCACCGTGCTGGTTGGCGTAATGCTGATTGCCGCCGGCCTGGCCCGTGCCGGCTTCATTGCCAGCTTCTTCTCGCGGCCAATCCTGATCGGCTACCTCAACGGCATCGGCCTGAGCCTGATCGCCGGGCAGCTGTCCAAGGTGGTGGGCTTCAAGATCGAAGGCGACGGTTTCATCCTCAGCCTGATCAACTTCTTCCAGCGCCTGGGCGAGATTCACTGGGTGACGTTGCTCATCGGCCTGGCCGCCCTGGGCCTGCTGATCTGGCTGCCGCGGCGCTACCCGCGCCTGCCTGCAGCCCTCACGGTCGTGGCGCTGTTCATGCTGCTGGCCGGGCTGTTCGGCCTTGACCGCTTCGGCGTTGCCGTCCTCGGCCCGGTACCTGCCGGCATCCCGCAGCTGGCCTGGCCGCACAGCAACCTGGAGGAAATGAAAAGCCTGTTGCGCGACGCCCTGGGTATCGCCACCGTCAGCTTCTGCAGTGCCATGCTGACTGCGCGCAGCTTTGCCGCCCGGCATGGCTATGCGATAAACGCCAACCACGAATTTGTCGCCCTGGGCGTCAGCAACCTGGCGGCCGGGGTTTCCCAGGGCTTTGCCATCAGTGGCGCCGACTCGCGTACGGCGGTCAATGACATGGTCGGTGGCAAAAGCCAGCTGGTGGGCATCATCGCGGCCCTGGTCATCGCGCTGATCCTGCTGTTCTTCACCGCGCCCATGGCGTGGATCCCGCAGGCTGCACTGGGCGCCGTGCTGCTGATGGCCGGTTGGGGGCTGATCGACATCAAGTCGCTGGGTAGCATCCGGCGTCTCAGCCGCTTCGAGTTCTGGCTGTGCCTGCTGACCACGGCGGGCGTGTTGGGCCTGGGCGTGCTGCCCGGTATCGTGTTTGCCGTGACCCTGGCGATCCTGCGCCTGCTGTACAGCATCTACCAGCCCACCGATGCCGTGTTGGGCTGGCTGCCGGGTACCGAAGGCCAGGTCGACATCCGCAAATTCAAGGACGCGCGCACCGTACCCGGCCTGGTGGTGTACCGCTTCGACGACGCGATCCTGTTCTTCAACGCCGACTACTTCAAGATGCGTCTGCTCGAAGCCGTGCAGAGCCAGCACCAGCCCAAGGCCGTGCTGTTCGATGCCGAAGCGGTCACCAACATCGACGTCAGCGGCATCGCTGCCCTGCGTGAAGTACGCGACACTCTGGCAGCGCAAGGCATCTTCTTTGCCATCGCACGCGCCCGGGGTACGTTCCTGCGCATGCTGGTGCGCTCGGGGATGGCGCGGGAAATGGAAGACAAGCTGCTGTTTGGTTCGGTGCGGGCCGGGATCCGGGCGTACCGGATGTGGCGTAACCGGAACCGCAGTGTGCCGGTGGCCGACGAGGGCTGAGGCGCGCTCTGGCTACCCGCTCAGCTTCTGTAGCGAAAAGGACTACCTGGTACACAGAAAGGGATGATCGGCTAGTTGCGACCAGATTCGCTAGCCTCGCTATCCCGCCTGAAGTAAAGCCAGGCAGTCCATTTTTCCTGTCAACCGGCAGCTACGCCATTGGCGTACCAATCTGCTATGCTTTTCACCGAAACAGGCTTGTTTACCAAGCGAGTCAAAGCACTCCTCAAATCACAAATAGCCATGCTTTATATCTACAGCAAAAATGATCAGCCCGACCTGTCCAGTGAACAACGCAAGGCACTGCGGTCGATCATCGAACACTGGAGGTCTGCATGAACCGCTTTTTTGACGAACTGATGGAAAGCGTTCAACAGATGGACGACATCGTCCAAGGTAAACGCGCACCCTCTCGGCAATTCGAGATCGATGCACTGCAGGTCCGTAACATCCGTAAAGCGACAGGGCTCACGCAGGCACGCTTTGCCGAGATAATCGATGTTCAAGTAGCAACATTGAGAAATTGGGAACAAGGACGGCGAGAACCCACCGGCCCTGCCAAGGCATTACTGCGTGCAATACGTAATGACCCTGATCATGTACTGAAGGCCCTTGCTCACTGATAAAGGCCGGTAGAGTTTGATAGCCCAAAGATTTCCTGCGAACGGGCCAGTCCAGGTAACACAAGGCTGTTGGCAGGACACCAACCCTCCCTCACGCTGCATGACATGCTAAAGTCGCCCCCGTTCTCCGCTCCACCCAACGGACCCCAGCATGCCCGCACTTGACGCCACCCTCACTCCCTGGCCAGAACTCGCTGCCCGCCACCCCTGCGACGCCCTGCTGCTGGGCAACGGTGCCAGCCGCGCAGTGTGGAAGCCGTTCGGCTACTTCTCGCTGTTCGAGGAAGCGCAACGCGCCGGCCGCAAGAAAGGCCTGGCGGTCAGTGACCAGGCGCTGTTCAAATCCTTGGCCACGGAGCTGTTCGAACCCGTGCTCAGCACCCTGAACACCACCGTGCGCGCCAACGCCGCATTGGCCATCAACTCCACCGCGCCGCTGAACCGCTACTACTCGATCAAGGAAGCGTTGATTCACGCCGTGCGCACGGTGCACCTGCCGTGGTCGCTGATGCCGGCCACCACGCTGGCGGCCTTCAACCAGGCCTTGCGTGGCTACCGCAGCGTCTACACCAGCAACTACGACCTGCTGCTGCCCTGGGCTGTACAACACGCTCCGCAGGGCTTTGCCGAGCTGTTCGACGAGCAAGGCTTTTTCGATGTGCGCCGCACCCGCAGCGAAGGCACCCGCGTGCTGCACCTGCATGGCGGCCTGCACCTGCTCAAGCTGCCCGACGGCACCACCCGCCAACGCAGCGCCGACAACGCCGAGCTGCTCGATGGCTTTGCGGTAAACATCCCTGGCGAGGTGCCGCTGTTCGTCAACGAAGACCGCAGCGACGAAAAACTGCGCGCCATTCGCAACTCGGACTACCTGGGCTGGTGCCTGGGGCAGTTGGCACAGGAGAGCCAGGGGCTATGCCTGTTCGGGCAGCATCTGGACAGCAGTGACCAGCACCTGCTCGAAGCTATCCGACAGGCGCGGCCACAGCATCTGTCGGTTGCCATAAGGCCATTGAGCGAGGCTTCGGTGATCAACCAGAAGCAACACTATATTGATCGGTTCGGGGATCTGGCGGGGACGAAGGTGCATTTCTTTGATGCTAGTACGCATCCGTTGGGGCTTGCAGATTTGGCGATCGAGCTACCAGCCGCTCGACGCTAGCACGCTCCCAGCAGGAGCGCACCCGCAGGCTTGCTGGGGGTTGCCGTCACAGCAACCCATCCGCCCGCAGCAACGTCTCCAGGCAATGCTCCTGTACCCCATAGAAGGCCTTGAGCTGGCCAATCTTCTCCAGCAACGCCCCGTTACCCCCCGCCTTCTGCCGCTTCACCGCAAGAATCATCTTGTTCTTGTTGGTGTGCTCCAGCGAGATGAACTCGAACACCTTGGTTTCGTAACCGCAGGCTTCCAGATACAGCGCGCGCAGGCTGTCGGTCAGCATTTCGGCCTGCTGGCCCAGGTGCAGGCCGTACTGCAGCATGGGTTGCAGCAACCCCGGGCTGTGCAGTTGCGGGCGGATCTGTTTGTGGCAGCACGGCGAGCACATGATGATCGCGGCGTTGCAGCGGATGCCGGTATGGATGGCGTAGTCGGTGGCGATGTCACAGGCGTGCAAGGCAATCATCACCTCGATGGCCTCCGGCACCACGCTGCGCACGTCACCGCACTGGAACTCCAGGCCCGGGTGCTCCAGGCGTGCGGCAGCGGTGTTGCACAGGTCGACCATGTCCTGGCGCAACTCTACGCCAGTGACCTGTGCAACGCGGCCCAGGCTGTTGCGCAGGTAATCGTGCATGGCGAAGGTCAGGTAGCCCTTGCCCGAGCCAAAGTCGGCCACACGAAGTGCCTGTTCTGCCGGCACCGGGGCGCTGGCCAGGGCGTGGTCGAAGACCTCGATGAACTTGTTGATCTGCTTCCACTTGCGCGACATCGACGGAATCAACGCGCCTTGTGCATCGGTTACGCCCAGGTCGCGCAAAAACGGGCGCGACAACTCCAGGTAACGCTTCTTCTCGCGGTCATGGCCGCTGCCGGCAGTCACCTCACGCGGTGCCTGCGCCCCGTGACGCTGCAGCATCGGCTTGCCCTTCTTGCTGAAGGTCAGCTGCACTTCGCCGTCAGCATCGAACAGGTGGGCGTTGCGGAAGCTGTCTGGCAGCAGCTCGGCGACCAGCGCCTGGGCCTGGTCCAGCGGCAGGTTGCGGGTGATGTCGCGGGTCTGGTGGCGGTAGACCAGCGACAGGCACGGCTGGCCCTTGACCTGCAGCGGCTTGGCAATGATCCGTTGCAAGGTCTGGTCGGCACCGACATGGCGCGCCAGCACCAGTTTGACCAGGGTATCGCCGTGCAGGGCGGCGTTCAGCAGGTCGAGAAACTGAGCGCGCGCATCCGGCGCGGAGGGGGCGGAAGTACTGGCGGACATGGAGAAACGGTGCCTCGAATAGCGGGAAGCGCATTCTACACCCTGTGGGAGCGGGTTTACCCGCGAATGCGTCGGTGGCCTCTAGGCAGCATTCGCGGGTGAACCCGCTCCCACAGGGAAGGCGTCAAGCCAGGCGGATCCGAATCAATCGAGAATTACCAGCCGGTTGGGCAACTCGTTGCGGGCATGGGTTGGCGGCACGTGCTGGCTAAGCAGCTCGCCACACGCCTCGATGCATTCGACAAAGCCCTGCAACGTCCGGCCCTGGCGCACCTGCTCGGCAAAGCGCGCTCCGATCGCTGCCCGGGCTTCGGCATCCAGGCAGTGTTCGATACCCCGATCGACCAGGATTTCCACATGCCGCTCCGCCTCGCTGACGAAAATCAGCACACCCGTGGCGCCTGCGGTGCGCTGCAGGTTCTGCTCGCGAAACTGCTGGCGGGCCAGCCGTGAAGCACGCCAGCGACGCAGGGCACGGGGGATCAGCCAGCTGGCCAGACGCGGGTTGCGCAGCAGCAGGCACAAGCCGACGAACAGCAGCACGTTGGCCACCAGCAAGCCTCGCACGCCGGGCCAGCCCAGCAGCCAGTGCAACAGGCCCGGCACCGCCAACGCCAGCACGGCGGCCCACAACAGCGGCCAATAGGCGTAATCGTCGGCACGGCGGGCCAGCACCGTCACCAGTTCGGCATCGGTGCGCCGTTCGGCACGCGCAATGGCTTCGGCAATCTGCCGTTGATGGTACTCGTCGAAGGGGGTCATGCCGTCGGTCTCTTGAGCGTTCTTATAGTTGTTGTCCCGGCACTCGGGGCTTCATCCGCAGGCGACATATTCAGGCATAATCCGCTGCTGGAAAGTAAGCCTGCGAATCGTACAACAATAGCCGCCTGAAAACTTCGGCCGCGCGCGTATCACCCTGGATACGGCAGAGGCCCCACAACGGAATTGATGATGAAACTGTCTTTGCTGGGCCTGGCCATGGGCCTTGCCAGTCAGGCGGCCCTTGCCGCCCCCTATGCCCCGCCCCTGCAGGACAAGCAGGCGTTCATCGAGCACCTGATCAGCCAGATGACCGAAGCCGAGAAAATCGGCCAGCTGCGCCTGATCAGCATCGGCCCGGAAATGCCCCACGAAAAGATCCGCGAAGAAATTGCCGCCGGCCGCATCGGTGGCACCTTCAACTCGCGCACCGCGCCCGAAAACCGCCCGATGCAGGACGCGGCCATGCGCAGCCGCCTGAAGATCCCCATGTTCTTCGCCTACGACACCATTCACGGCGAACGCACCATCTTCCCGATCGGCCTGGGCATGGCCGCCACCTGGGACATGGACGCCGTCGCCAAGGTGGGCCGCACTGCAGCCATCGAAGCCTCCGCCGACGCCCTGGACATGACCTTCGCACCCATGGTCGATATCGCCCGCGACCCGCGCTGGGGCCGTACCAGCGAAGGCTTCGGCGAGGACACCTACCTGACCTCGAAAATCGGCCAGGTGATGGTGCGTTCGTTCCAGGGCAGCAGCCCGGCCAACCCCGACAGCATCATGGCCATCGTCAAGCACTTCGCCCTGTACGGTGCAGTGGAAGGCGGGCGCGACTACAACACGGTCGATATGAGCCTGCCGAAAATGTACAACGACTACCTGCCGCCCTACCGCGCCGCGCTCGACGCCGGTGCTGGCGGGGTGATGGTGGCACTGAACTCGATCAACGGTGTGCCGGCCACCTCCAACACCTGGTTGATGAACGACCTGCTGCGCAAGGAGTGGGGCTTCAAAGGCGTGACCATCAGTGACCACGGCGCCATCCAGGAGCTGATCCGTCATGGCGTCGCCCGCGACGGCCGTGAAGCGGCCAAGCTGGCGATCAAGGCCGGCATCGACATGAGCATGAACGACACCCTGTACGGCGAAGAGCTGCCAGGCCTGCTGAAGTCCGGCGAAGTGACCCAGCGCGAACTGGACCAGGCGGTACGCGAAGTGCTTGGCGCCAAGTACGACATGGGCCTTTTCAAGGACCCGTACGTGCGCATCGGCAAAGCCGAAACCGACCTGAAGGACTATTACGGCAACGACCGCCTGCACCGCGAAGCTGCGCGTGACGTGGCACGCCGCAGCCTGGTGCTGCTGGAAAACCGCAACCAGACCCTGCCGCTGAAAAAGGCTGGCACCATTGCCTTGGTCGGCCCACTGGCCGATGCCCCGATTGACATGATGGGCAGTTGGGCCGCCGACGGTAAACCGGTGCACTCGGTGACCGTGCGCGAAGGCCTGCGCCGCGCCGTGGAAGGCAAGGCCAAGCTGGTCTACGCCAAAGGCTCCAACGTCACGGGCGACAAGGCCATCCTCGATTACCTGAACTTCCTCAACTTCGATGCCCCGGAAATCGTCGACGACCCGCGCCCGCCTGCGGTGCTGATCGATGAAGCGCTCAAGGCGGCCAGGCAAGCCGATGTGGTGGTGGCAGTGGTCGGCGAGTCCCGCGGCATGTCCCACGAGTCGTCGAGCCGTACCACCCTGGAAATCCCGGCCAGCCAGCGCGAACTGATCAAAGCCCTGAAGGCCACAGGCAAGCCGCTGGTACTGGTGCTGATGAACGGCCGGCCGCTGTCGATCAGCTGGGAGCGCGAGCAGGCCGACGCCATCCTCGAAACCTGGTTCGCCGGCACCGAAGGCGGTAATGCCATCGCCGACGTGCTGTTTGGTGACTACAATCCGTCCGGCAAGCTGGCCATCACCTTCCCGCGCTCGGTCGGGCAGATCCCGATGTACTACAACCACACCCGCATCGGCCGGCCCTTCACCCCTGGCAAGCCGGGCAACTACACCTCGCAGTACTTTGAAGAACCCAACGGCCCGCTGTACCCGTTTGGCTATGGCCTGAGCTACAGCAGCTTCGAGCTGTCGGGCCTGAAGCTTTCGAACAAGGACCTCAAGCGCGGCGACACACTGGAGGCCAAGGTGACGGTGACGAACACCGGCAAGGTGGCAGGCGAGACCGTGGTGCAGCTGTACCTGCAGGATGTGTCGG
The DNA here is from genome assembly GCF_000498395.2 of Pseudomonas putida S13.1.2. Lineage (NCBI taxonomy): Bacteria > Pseudomonadati > Pseudomonadota > Gammaproteobacteria > Pseudomonadales > Pseudomonadaceae > Pseudomonas > Pseudomonas putida. Next base: position 6,222,368 of record NZ_CP010979.1, on the reverse strand, counting down.
CGTCGATGAGCCGCCCGGTCAAGGAACTCAAGAACTTCCAGAAGCTGATGCTCAAGCCGGGCGAGTCGCGCACCTTGGCCTTCCGCGTCAGCGAGGAAGACCTGAAGTTCTACAATGGCCAGCTGCAGCGGGTTGCCGAGCCAGGTGAATTCAATATCCAGGTCGGGCTGGATTCCCAGGCGGTGCAGCAGCAGAGCTTCGAACTGCTGTAACTGAAAGGTCGCCTGTACCGGCCCTTTCGCGGGCTTGCCCGCTCCCACAGAAACTGCACAGGTCCATCGGGCTGTGAGTATCCTGTGGGAGCGGGCAAGCCCGCGAAGCGGCCGGGCCCGATATCACAATCATCCGGATCCGCCCCGATGCCCTTTTCCTTTCGCGCCCTGCGTCTGGGGCTGATCACCCTGCTGATCGTGCTGGGCACCGCCCTCAGTGCCGGTTGGGCCATGCACCAGGCCAAGCGCCAGGCCATGGAAGACGACGCCCAGCGTGCCAGCCAGCAGTTGGGCCTGTACGCCAATACCCTGCATACCCTGATCGACCGCTACCGCGCCCTGCCCGCCGTGCTGGCGCTGGACCCGGAGCTGATCGCCGCCCTGCGCGACCCGGTCAGCGAACAGGTGCAGGACGCCCTGAACCGTAAGCTTGAACGCATCAACGGCGCCGCAAACTCCTCCACCCTCGAACTGCTCGACCGCACCGGCCTGGCCATCGCCGCCAGCAACTGGCGGCTGCCCAGCAGTTACGTCGGTTCCAACTACGGCTTCAGGCCCTACTTCAAGCAAACCCGCAGCCAGGGCAGTGGCCGCTTCTACGCCGTGGGCGTGACCAGTGGCGTGCCGGGGTACTTCCTCGCCAGCGCGGTGAACGACGAGCATGGTCGCTTCCTCGGTGCCATGGTGGTGAAGCTGGAGTTCCCGGAACTGGAACGTGAGTGGCGCCAAGGCAGTGACATCCTGCTGGTGAGCGACGCCCGCGGTATCACCTTTATCGCCAACCAGGACGGCTGGCGCTACCGCGAGCTGCAGCCGCTCAGTGGCGCCGACCGTGCCGAGCTGGCCGAAACCCGCCAGTACGACAAGCAACCCCTGGTGCCGTTGCAGCATCAAGTGCTGACGCGCTTTGCCGCCAACAGCACCCTGAGCCGCGTGCAAGGCCCCGAGGGCAGCGCTGAGTACTTGTGGGAAAGCCTGCCACTGGAAGGCGAAAACTGGACTTTGCACCTGCTGCGCAAACCGCAGGTCACTGCCGACGGCCGCAATGCCGCCTTGGGCGCCGCCGCCGTTTGGCTGAGCCTGGTGTTTGCCGCCCTGTTCGTCAGCCAGCGCCTGCGCCTGGCCCGTCTGCGCCAGCGCAGCCGCGAAGAGCTCAAGCGCCAGGTCGAGGAGCGCACCCGCGAACTGCGCACGGCTCAAGAGGGCCTGGTGCAATCAGCCAAACTGGCGGCGCTGGGGCAGATGTCGGCCGCCATGGCCCACGAAATCAACCAGCCGCTGACCACCCAACGCATGCAACTGGAAACCCTGCGCCTGCTGCTCGACCATGGCCGCCATGACGAGGCGCGCCAGGCCCTGGAGCCACTGGAGCAGATGCTGACGCGCATGGCCGCGCTCACCAGCCACCTGAAAACCTTTGCCCGCAACAGCCCGGTGGGCCTGCGCGAGCGCCTTGACCTGGCCACCGTTGTCGACCAGGCCCTGCACCTGCTGGAAACCCGCATTCGCAGCGAAGAAGTAGAGGTTGCCCTGTACCTGGCGCGCCCGGCCTGGGTACGCGGCGATGCCATTCGCCTGGAGCAAGTGCTGATCAACCTGTTGCGCAATGCCCTCGACGCCATGGCCGACAAGCGCTACAAACGCCTGGAGGTGCGCATCGAACCCGAGGGCGAGCGGTGGCGCCTGAGTGTGCTGGATTCGGGGGGCGGCATTGCCGAGGCCGACCTGGCCAAGGTCTTCGACCCGTTCTTCACCACCAAGCCGGTGGGCGAAGGCCTGGGCCTGGGCCTGGCCATTTCCTACGGTATCGTCCACGAGGCCGGTGGCCAGCTGCAGGCCGAAAACCTGCCAGGTGGTGCACGCCTGAGCCTTACCCTGCCCCGTGACCTGGAGCCTGTATGTTGAATTCAGTGATCGTCGTCGATGATGAAGCCAGTATCCGCACTGCGGTCGAGCAATGGCTGAGCCTGTCCGGCTTCAGCGTGCAACTGTTCGCACGCGCCGAAGAGTGCCTGGCCCACCTGCCGCGGCACTTTCCCGGTGTCATCATCAGCGATGTGCGCATGCCGGGCATGGATGGCTTGCAATTGCTCGAACGCCTGCAGGCGGACGACCCCGACTTGCCCGTCATCTTGCTGACGGGCCACGGCGACGTGCCGATGGCCGTGGAAGCCATGCGCAGCGGTGCCTACGACTTCCTCGAAAAGCCCTTCACCCCGCAGCACCTGCTGGGCAGCCTGCGCCGGGCCCTGGAAAAGCGCCAGCTGGTGCTGGAAAACCGCCGGCTGCACGAACAGGCAGACCTCAAGTCACGCCTGGAAGGCACGCTGCTGGGCATGTCACAGGGCCTGCAACAGCTGCGCCGACAAGTACTGGAGCTGGCCAGCCTGCCCGTCAATGTGCTGATCCGTGGCGAAACCGGCAGTGGCAAGGAGCGCGTGGCCCGCTGCCTGCACGATTTTGGCCCTCGCGCCGGTAAACCCTTCGTCGCACTCAACTGCGCGGCCATTCCCGAGTCGCTGTTCGAGGCCGAGCTGTTCGGCCATGAAAGCGGCGCCTTCACCGGCGCCCAGGGCAAGCGCATCGGCAAGCTGGAGTACGCCAACGGTGGCACGGTGTTTCTCGATGAAATCGAGAGCATGCCGCTGGCACAGCAGGCCAAGCTGTTACGCGTGATCCAGGAGCAGAAGCTGGAGCGCCTGGGTGCCAACCAGAGCATCAGCGTCGACCTGCGTGTCATTGCAGCGACCAAGCCCGACCTGCTCGAAGAGGCCCGCGCCGGCCGCTTTCGCGAAGACCTTGCCTATCGCCTGAATGTGGCCGAATTGCGCCTGGCGCCGCTGCGTGAGCGGCGTGAGGACATTCCTCTGCTGTTTGAGCACTTTGCCCGCGCCGCAGGCGAAAAGCTGGGCCGTGCCGCCCCGCTGCTGTCAGGTGTACAACTGGCACAGCTGCTGTCCCATGACTGGCCGGGCAACGTACGGGAGCTGGCCAATGCGGCGGAGCGCCATGCATTGGGGCTGAGTTCGCCAAACATCGAAGTGACACCTGCCGGGCAGTCGCTGGGCGAACAGATGGAAGCGTTCGAGGCGCAATGCCTGCGCGCAGCCTTGCGCCAGCATGGGGGCGAAATCAAGTCGGTGATGGAGGCGTTGCAGCTGCCGCGGCGTACGCTTAACGAAAAGATGCAGCGGCATGGGCTGATGCGCGAGGACTTTGTCGGGCGCGAATGAGCGGATTTCCGCTTACCTGCAATCGTTGATCGGCAAGAATCCGCTTATTTCTGAACGATCTGGGGCTGCTTTGCAGCCCATCGCGACGCAAGGCCGCTCCTACAGGCCAGCTATCACGCGGTTGTGCCCTCAAATGAATCAGGGCGCACCCATTTGGCACACCTTCTGCATTTGCCTTGGCAAGCTGCGCTACGGCGCGCTCCACAAAAACAACGAGAAGGTATCCCTGATGGATAACGCCACCTCCCTGCCCGCTGGGGCGGCCACTGCGCCCGCCGCAGAAAAAACCACCGCCAGCCGCCTGAAGTCGATCTTCAGCGGGTCCATCGGCAACATGGTCGAATGGTACGACTGGTACGTCTACGCCGCATTCTCGCTGTACTTCGCCAAGGCCTTTTTCCCGGCCGGTGACTCCACCGCACAATTGCTCAATACCGCCGCGATCTTCGCCGTGGGCTTCCTCATGCGCCCGATCGGTGGCTGGCTGATGGGCCTGTACGCCGACCGCAAAGGCCGCAAGGCCGCGCTGATGGCCTCGGTACTGCTGATGTGCGCGGGCTCGCTGGTCATCGCCCTGACCCCGGGCTACGAAACCATCGGCGTCGCCGCACCGATCCTGCTGGTCATCGCACGCCTGCTGCAAGGCTTGTCGGTGGGTGGCGAGTACGGCACCTCGGCCACCTACCTCAGCGAAATGGCCAGCAAGGAGCGCCGTGGCTTCTTCTCCAGTTTCCAGTACGTGACCCTGATCTCCGGCCAGCTCATCGCCCTTGCGGTACTGATTGTGCTGCAACAGACCCTGACCACAGAGCAACTGTATGCCTGGGGCTGGCGCGTGCCGTTCGTGATCGGTGCACTGTGCGCCGTGGTGGCCCTGTACCTGCGTCGCGGCATGGAAGAAACCGCCTCGTTCACCAAGAAGGAAAAGGCCAAGGAAAGCCTGATGCGCACCCTGCTGCGCCACCCCAAGGAGCTGATGACCGTGGTCGGCCTGACCATGGGCGGCACCCTGGCCTTCTACACCTACACCACCTACATGCAGAAGTACTTGGTCAACACCGTGGGCATGAGCATCAGCGACTCGACCACCATCTCGGCCGCCACCCTGTTCCTGTTCATGTGCCTGCAGCCGGTGATCGGTGGCTTGTCGGACAAGATCGGCCGACGTCCGATCCTGATCGCCTTCGGTGTGCTCGGCACCCTGTTCACCGTACCGATCCTCAGCACCCTGCACACCATCCAGACCTGGTGGGGCGCATTCTTCCTGATCATGGCGGCGCTGATCATCGTCAGCGGCTACACCTCAATCAATGCCGTGGTCAAGGCAGAGCTGTTCCCAACGGAAATTCGCGCCCTGGGCGTGGGCCTGCCCTACGCCCTGACCGTGTCGATCTTCGGCGGCACCGCCGAGTACGTGGCCTTGTGGTTCAAGAGCGCAGGCATGGAAAGCGGCTTCTACTGGTACGTCACCGCCTGTATTGCCTGCTCGCTGCTGGTTTACGCGACCATGAAGGACACCAAGCAGCACTCGCGGATTACTACCGAGTGAATGTGAAGCTGCTGAAATGAAAAGGGCGCACCGTTCCAGGTGCGCCCTTTTCATTTGTTCGATCAACAATCATCTCGCTGTGAGCCGATTAAACATCCTATTCGGCTCATCCTGTGAGCCGAATAGGATGTTTAATCGGCTCACTCGTGCCTCAAAGCCTGTTCAGGACATCTCCAACACCTGGCGCGGTTCCCGACGCTGGTACCAGGTGGCCATCAGCACGAGCACCAGCAGCACCCCGCCCAGCACGGCCGACGAACCGATTGTGCCGAAGTCCAGGCCGCCCTTTTCATGGGGTTTGGTGAGGAAGTCGCTTTGAAACAAGATACTTCGCTGTTAACACCCCTTTAATTCCCGACCTTCAAGCTGCGATGGCTGACGAAACGACAACGCGAGGGCTTGCGGAAACTGAATGACACCGCTGCCTGACCCACGCGAAGCCTGCCCAAATACATCGATTTATTCGATTTTTAAACGCTATTTTTTGCGCTTTTTAATCAAATTAATCGGCGTAGGATTAAACCCATAGAAACAAACAACTTCTCGAACCCCGGAGCAACGACCATGAAAAACAAACTGATCCTCACCCTGGCCCTCTCGGTTTTCGCAACTGGCGCCTTCGCCGAAGATGGCTTCGACCGTACCAGCGCTCACACCTTTGCCGCGGCTCAAACTCAGTCCGCCAGCTACGCTGAAGACGGCTTTGACCGCACCGGAGGCCAACGTTTCGCTGAAGACGGTTTCGACCGCACTGGCGGCCAGCGTTTTGCTGAAGATGGCTTCGACCGTACCGGTGGCCAACGCTTCGCCGAAGACGGCTTCGACCGCACCAACGCCCACCGCATCAGCTGATACCTGATGCGAGCACCCAGCCCGGCTTCGGCCGGGCTTGATCATTTGCAGGCGAGCACAGGCTTGGCACACTAGGCACCTTGTCCACCAGGAGGTAGGGCCACCAAGCCCAGCACAGATGTATTACTACGAACCTGCCAAAGGCCACGGCCTGCCCCACGACCCGTTCAACGCCATCGTCGGCCCCCGCCCTATCGGCTGGATTTCCTCGCATGACCGCGAAGGCCGCCTGAACCTGGCGCCCTACAGCTTCTTCAACGCCTTCAATTACATCCCGCCGATCATCGGTTTCTGCAGTGTCGGGCGCAAAGACAGCCTGAACAACATCGAGCAGACCGGCGAATTCGTCTGGAACCTGGCCACCCGCCCACTGGCCGAGCAGATGAACCAGAGCTGCGCGCCGGTTGCTGCCGAAGTGAGCGAGTTTGAATTGAGCGGCCTTACCGCCACGCCGTCGAGCATCGTCAGCGTGCCCCGCGTAGGCGAAGCTCCGGTGGCGTTCGAGTGCAAGGTCAGCCAGATCGTCCAGCTCAAGCGGGCCGACCAGGCACTGGTGCCCAGCTGGCTGATCCTCGGTGAGGTGGTGGCGGTGCACATTGCCGAGCACCTGCTGAAAAACGGGATCTACGATACCGCGGCCGCCGAACCGATCCTGCGTGGCGGTGGCCCGGCGGACTATTTCGAGCTGGGCAACCTGTTCAAGATGGGCCGCCCGCCGGCCTGATCACCAGATCAGTTCACCCTCTTCGCTGACGCCTTGCAGGCGCTGCAGCTCGGCCGTGGCCGCTTCGTCGGCGGCCACGGCGCCCTTGAACACCTGCCCGTCGAGGACCTTGTGAAAGCGCGGCGCGCCGCCCATGGCCAGGGCCTTGACCGCAATGGCCGCGTTGTAGCCACCGTCCACCGGCACCATCGCCGATACCGCTTCGAAATGAGTGAATTCCCTACGTGCCATGATGCTATCCGCTTGGTTGAACAAGGGCGTCACTTTACCTCATCCACCCTCAATCGAAGGTATGCAAGTCCAGGCTGCTGACCACCTGCGCCTGCACCAGCTCGCCGAACACTTCAAGGGTCGGCGAAGCAAAGTAGCCACTCATCGCCTGCTGATCCTGCCAGCTGCCACTGAGCAACCACAGGTCGGCATCGGCCTGGGAGCGCTGCACCGTGAAACTCAGGCAACCCGGCGCACGCAGCGAGGGCTCGAGCAGGTCGCGCAGGCGCGCGCCCAGTTCTGCCGAGCGCCCGCTGCTGGCACGGATGAAAGCAAGATGGGTGACCGGTTGTTTTAGGGTCATTGCACAATCTCCTTGAAGCAGGCGGACGGAAAAGCCAGGCTGCCAAGGTTAGGGGCTCACACACGCGGCGCGTTAGGCCATTACTGCTTGCCGCTTGCCTGATCCTGCAGCACGGCAGGATCAGGCAAGCGACGTGCAGCTTTCGACTAGCGCCCGTCTTTGCCCAAACCTATGCTGCGTCGGTCAGTAGAGGAACGCCATCATGACCACCGCCACGTCCATCGACCCGCCCCTGGAATTGCAGCGCCAGGAACTGGCCGAGCTGATCCGCCGCCATGCCGGCGACCCCCATGGCCCGGCATCGGCCATCGATGACTTGTACCTGGTGCGCTACACCGAGAACGTGCGCTCGGTGCCGACCTTGGCCCAACCCGCGCTGTGCATCCTTGCCCAGGGCAGCAAAAGCCTGTTCCTGGGGGACGAGCAGTATGCCTACGACCCCCTGCACTACATGGTGGTCTCGGTGACCTTGCCGCTGAGCGGGGTGAGGCTCGACGCCAGCCCGGAGAACCCAAGCCTGGGCCTGCGCATGGACCTGGACCCGGCCGAGATCAGCCAGCTGATCGCCGAAAGCGGGCCGATGCTGGTACCCAACCGGCCCTCGGGCCGTGGTCTGTATGTGGAAAGGACCGATGCCGCATTGCTCGACGCCTTGCTGCGGCTGCTGCGCCTGCTGGACACCCCACGCGACATCGCCATGCTCGCGCCGCTGTTCCGCCGCGAGATTCTCTATCGCCTGCTGCGTGGGCCGCAGGGTTGCCGGCTATATGAGATTGCCTTGGCCAACAGCCAGACTCACCGGGTTTGCCAGGCCATTACCTGGCTGAACAATAACTACCAGTTGCCCTTGCGCATCGAGGACCTGGCCCGGGAGGTCAACCTCAGCACGTCGACCTTGCACCACCGCTTCAAGGCCGTGACGTCAATGAGCCCGTTGCAGTACCAGAAGCAGCTGCGCCTGCAGGAGGCGCGGCGGTTGATGCTCAACGATGGGCTAGAGGCGGCGGTGGCGGCCTATCGGGTGGGGTATGAAAGCCCGTCGCAATTCAGCCGTGAATACAGCCGGCTGTATGGCGCGCCGCCGATTCGGGATGTGGCCCGGTTGCGGGCTACTGCTGGCTGAGTCCTGTTTTTCCTGTACTGGCCTCTTCGCGGGTAAACCCGCTCCCACAGGATCGCCACAGTATTCGAAAGCTGTGGTGATCCTGTGGGAGCGGGTTCACCCGCGAAGAGGCCCGCACAGGTAATAACCTTGATTCAACCCGCCACGGTTTCCTGCCACTGATTCTGGTCAACCTGAATCAAGGTCGGCCCCTTGCGCTCCACCGCCTGCCCCAGCGCCGCCTGCAGCTGCTTCACGTCGGTCACATGCTCCGCCGCAGCCCCCAACGCCCGCGCCACGCCGAGGAAGTCCGGGGTATGGATATCTACCCCGACCGGCTCGATCGCCCGGTTGACCATGTACTTCTTGATCTCCTCGTACCCTTGGTTATTCCACAGCAGCACGATCAACGGCACCTGCGCCTCCACCGCGCTGGCCAGCTCCGGCAGGGTGAACTGCAAACCACCGTCACCAATCAGGCACACCGCAGGCGCGCGCTGGCCGATATCCTCCGCACTCCCCAGCCAGGCGCCCATGGCCGCAGGCAGCGCGTAACCCAGGGTGCCGTAACCGGTGGAGGCATTGAACCAGCGACGTGGCTGGTGCATGTCCAGGGTCAGGTTGCCGGTGTAAACCGGCTGCGTCGAATCGCCTACCAGCACGGCATTGGGCAGTCGCTCGAGAATCGCGTTCAGCAGACGCGTCTGGCTCAGGGTTGGCTGGTCCCAACCTGCCGCCAGTTCCTGGCGCAGGCAAGCTACGCGAGCCACACCCCAAGTGCTTTCACGCACGGGTAGCGGCTGAGCCTGCAAGGCACCCAGCAATGCTTCGGCAGCCAGTTCGGCATCGGCCACCAGCGCAAGCTCGGGCAAGTAGTTGCGCACGGTCTGGTCCGGGTCGATGTCGATGCGCAGCAGGCTGCCCGGGATCTCGAACCCACCCTTGAAGGTCACGTCATAATCGGTTTCGGCCAATTCGGTACCGATCGCCAGCACCACGTCGGCCTCAGCCACCAGCGCCCGTGTAGCCGGCAGCGACTGGGTCGAACCGATCTGCAGCGGGTGACTGGCCGGCAGCAAACCCTTGGCATTGATGGTCAGCGCCACTGGCGCCTGAAGGTGTTCGGCCAGGCGCGCCAGCGCAGCACCTGCGGCCAACGCGCCACCGCCCGCCAGGATCAAGGGCCGCTTGGCACCTGCCAGGCGCTCGGCCATCTGTGCCACGGCCTGCGGCGCTGCCCCTGCCCGGCTGCCACGCACCGGACGGCCCGGCAGCAGGAAGTCCGCCGGTTCCACCAGCACGTCGAGCGGGATTTCGATATGCACCGGGCGTGGCCGGGCGCTCTCGAACACGGCAAATGCCCGCGCCAGCACCTGCGGCAGGTCTGCAGCACTCATCAAGGTGTGAGAAAACGCGGCCACTCCCGACACCAGCGCCGCCTGGTTGGGCAGCTCGTGCAGCTTGCCGCGGCCACCGCCCAGCTGGTCCCGGGACTGCACGCTGGAAATCACCAGCATCGGGATCGAGTCGGCATACGCCTGGCCCATGGCTGTGGTGATGTTGGTCATGCCAGGGCCGGTAATGATGAAGCACACCCCAGGTTTGCCCCGGGTACGCGCATAGCCATCAGCCATGAACCCGGCACCCTGCTCGTGGCGCGGGGTGATGTGGCGGATGGACGAGCCGGCAAGGCCGCGATACAGCTCCACGGTATGTACACCGGGAATGCCGAAGACATGGTCCACACCATAGCCTTCAAGGAGATTGACCAGTACTTCGCCGCAGGTTGCCATCGCTTTTCACCCTGAATCTTGTTGGATTATGCCCTTATTGGACCCAAGCGACGGCTATCGCCACAATGCAAAAAAACACATACTAGCCATGTCCTGCAATCATGGCTCAGCGCAATGAAACGCCTCCCGCCCCTGCCCGCCCTGCATACCTTTCTGGTCACCGCCCAGCACTGCAATTTCACCCGTGCCGGGCAACAGCTGCACATCACCCAAGGCGCCGTCAGCCGCCAGATCGCCGCCCTCGAAGAGCACCTGGGTTATGCGCTTTTCCAGCGCCAGGCCCGCGGGCTTAGCCTGACCCGTGAAGGCCAGGACTGGCTGCCTCGGGTACAGCAGGTGTTCGCGCTGATTGAGCAAGGCGTGCGTGAAGTGGGTGGGCGCAACACCACCTTGCAGCTCAAGGCCCCCACCTGCGTAATGCGCTGGCTATTGCCGCGCCTGATGGAATGGCAGGCCTTGCGCCCGGACGTACCGGTGGAGCTGACCACCACGGTGCAACATGGGGTGGATTTTCGTCGCGAGGGCTTCGATGCGGCGGTGGTCTATGGCGATGCGCCAAATCACGGGCTGCATGTGCGCAAGCTGTTCGATGAACAACTTACGCCAGTGTGCGCCCCCTCGCTGCGTGAGGGGCCGATACCGTTGCAGCAGGTGGAAGACCTGGCGCGACACATGCTGCTGCACCCCTCGCGGGATGAACATGACTGGCAGTTGTGGCTACAGGCCGCTGGGGTGACGTTGGCCACTCATGGGCCGAAGCAGCATTTCGAGACACTGGACATGGCGATGGCCATGGCCTCGCAGGGGACGGGTGTGGCCATCGGCGACTGGTCGCTGATTGGCGATGACTTGCGCGGGGGGCGGCTGTGCATGCCGTTTGCGCTGAAGGTGGTGACCGGTAAAGGGTATTACCTGGTGAGCCAGGCCAGAAGCTTGCCGCCAGGGTTGATGGAGTTACTGGACTGGCTGGAGAGCCAGGCTAGCCAATAAGGGCCTCTTCGCGGGCGCGCCCGCTCCCACAGGTACAGTGTGGGCCTCGGAGTCTGTGCTGTACCTGTGGGAGCGGGCATGCCCGCGAAGCAGGCGACTCAATACCCGACGGTAAACCGCTGCCGCGAATGCGCCGGCCTTTCCAGCTCGTCGAGCATGGCAATCGCATAGTCGGCAAAGGTGATCCAGCTCTTGCCATCCGCACCGATCAGCAAATGATCCTTGCCCACTTTGTAGCGCCCGCTGCGCTCACCTTCAACAAACTCCGCCGACGGTGAGAGGAAGGTCCAGTCCAGGTTCGGGTCGCGCTGCAACGCTTCCAGAAAACGCACACCGGCCGTGGCCTCGGCCTTGTAGGCCTCCGGGAAGTCCGGGCTGTCGATCACCCGATGCCCCGACGGCAGCAACAAGCTGCCGGCACCACCCACCACCAGCAGGCGCTTTACCCCGGCCCGCTTGACCGGCTCGATGATGGCATGCGGCTCGATGGTCGAGAAATGCGCCGCGCTCAACACCGCGTCCACCCCCGTTACCGCCGCTTGCAGGGCCGCACTGTCCCTGGCATCCAGCGCCTTGACGGTCACCCCTTCACGCCCCTGCAGTGGCGAAGGGTCGCGGGCGATGGCCAGCACACTGTGGCCACGGCGCAGGGCTTCTTCCAGCAACTGGCTACCAGCGCGGCCAGTGGCGCCGATGATTGCGATCTTGCTCATGGGAACACTCTCCATCAATTGAACGGAATTACCACTTCATCTCGCCCTTGGCGACCTTGGCCCCGAGCTCCAGCGAGCTTTCATCGGCCAGGCCCGGGTAACGCTGCTTCATGGCCTCGATCAGCGCGTTGGCGTCTTTCGCCTTGGCGGTTTCGGCATCGAAACCACGAATGTAGTCTGCGGTGAAACGCACAGCCTGCAGTGAACGGCTGCTGTCTCCCAGGAAGTGCCCCGGGATGACCGTGCGTGGCCCCAGCGCTTCGATGTGCGCCAAGGTGCCAAGCCAGTCGGCGTGGGACTTGGCCGATTGAGTATCGGCCATCCACACATGAATGTTCTCGGACACCACCACGCCACCCACCACCGCCTTGATTGACGGGATCCACACGAAGCTGCGGTCTGGCTGCGGGCCGTCCAGGCCAACCACGTCCAGGGCCTGCCCTTCCAGTGTCAGGCGCTGGCCTTCGAGCACCTGCGGCAACACCAGTCGCGCCGGTTTGTCTGCCCCCATCTGCGGCCCCCAGTACGCCAGCTTGGCGTCCATGGTCTGGCGGATATGTGCAACCGTGGCGGCAGAGGCCAGCACCTTGGCGTCGGGGAAGGCCTGGGTCAGGGTGTCCAGGCCAAAGTAATAGTCAGGGTCACCGTGGCTGATGTAGATGGTAGTCAAGCGTTTACCGCCAGCCTGCAGGCGCTGCACCAGTTGCCGGGCCTGGGCCTTGCCGAACTGGGCATCGACCAGCACGGCATCGTGCTCGCCACTGACAATCACCGAACTGACCGGAAAAATGGCCGCGTGCCCGGGGTTGTAGACCTCCAGTTGCAATGGTTCGGCGGCCAGCACCGGGCCGGCCAGGGTCACGCAGGCCAGCAGCAGGCCTCGAAGGGGGGTGAACAGGGACATGGGCAAGGCCTTCAGTTGAACGATGCCCAACAGCTTAGTTGCCCGATCCGTGACAAAAAATGCCATGCTTGAACATAGTTTGTTTCTAAAACCGGGCAAATCATGGACCGTCTCAACGCCATGCGCGTTTTCGTTACCGTCGTCGACCTGGGCAGCCAGTCGGCAGCGGCAGACCACCTGCAGCTTTCTCGCCCCGTGGTGTCGCGTTACCTGGCAGAGCTGGAGGACTGGGTTGGCGCGAGGCTAATGCAGCGCACCACTCGCAAGCTCAGCCTCACCGCGGCCGGCCAGGAAACCCTGCCCCGCTGCCGGCAACTGCTGGAACTGGCCGGCGACCTGCAGGCCGCAGTGCAGCAGCCTGATGACGCGCCAAAAGGCGCGCTGCGCATCAGCGTCAGCACCTCTTTCGGCCAGGCGCAGCTGGTGGACGCGGTAACTGCCTATGTGCGGCGCTATCCTGGGGTGAAGGTGGAACTGCAAATGCTCGATCGCACCGTCAACCTGGTGGATGAGCGCATCGACCTGGCCATCCGCACCAGCAACGAGCTGGACCCCAACCTGATCGCCCGGCGCCTGAGCGTGTGCCGCTCGGTGGTGTGCGCGGCCCCGGCCTACCTGAGCGAGCACGGCGTACCGCAACGGGTCGAGGACCTGAGCCGGCACAACTGCCTGACCCATGCCTATTTCGGCCACAGCCTGTGGCATTTCGAGGTAGCCGGCCAGCAGGTCGCCGTACCGGTGGCGGGAAACATCAGCGCCAACGAAGCCATGACATTGCAAAAGGCAGCCCTGGCCAGCGCAGGAATCGCCATGCTGCCAACCTACCAGGCCGCCGACGCCCTGCGCAGGGGCGAACTGGTACGCCTGCTGCCCGAAGCGCAGCCACGTGAACTGAACCTGAATGCGGTGTACACGTCACGCAAGCACATGCCGGCGACCTTGCGCAGCATGTTGGATTTCCTGGTGCAGCGGTTCAAGGACGAGCCGGAGTGGGATCGGGATCTGTAACGCTGAAATTGGCCTACGCTGGAAGGTATCACCTATTGCTGTAACAGGAGGTGAGCACCATGGGCATCAAATCCAGAAGAGTCGCCCTTGTCATGGCCCTGACTGCGGTCGCAGGGCTGTATGGTTCAGCGTGCTGGCGCGCCGAGCTGCTACGCAGTCAGCCCAGCGCCGCAGCCAGCTGCGAGCAGGCACATTGCGTGCCTCACACTGCAACCTTGAGCGCCGTCCGTTGAGTTGACGGCGCCCTGCCGGTCACTCTTCGACGCTCATGTATTCCTTGGCCCAGCGGATGTAATCCTCGGGCTGGGTGTAGGTGTGCGAGAGTTCGGTGGCGCTCAGGTTCTGCGACTTGTTCTGCTGGCCACGCTGCAAGCGCAAGCAATCGTAAGTGGCCTTGATCGCAGCAAAGTAGGCGCCATGGCCATCGACTGCGATACGCACGCCCAGGCTCGCCAGGCGTTCATCGTCATGCAGGTTGGGGTTGCCATAGGTGACCAGCATCAGTGGCACCGTCAGGTGCTCGGCAATCTGCTCGAGCTGCTCGAAGTCCTTCACGCCCACCATGCAGATGCCATCGGCACCGGCCTTCTGGTAGCTCTGGGTGCGCACGATGATTTCTTCGGTGGTGAGCACGCCAGCGTTGGTGCGGGCGATGATCGACAACGACGAATCGACCCGTGCCTCCAGCGCCGCACGAATCTTGCCAACGCCTTCCTCGACCGGGATCAGGTCGGTGGACTTGCGCCCGAATTGGGCGGGCAGCAGGGTGTCCTCGATGGTCAGCCCGGCCACACCGGCGCGCTCCAGTTCGATCACCGTGCGCATCACGTTCAGCGCGTTGCCGTAGCCGTGGTCGGCATCAGCCAGCACGGGCAATTGCGCTACCCGGCCAATACGGGTGGCCTGCTCGACGAACTCGCTGAGGGTAATCAGGGCGAAGTCCGGCGCGGCCAGTACCTGCAACGAAGCGACAGAACCACCCAGGATGCCGACCTCGAAGCCCAGGTCTGCGGCAATGCGTGCCGACATCGGGTCGAACACCGATGCCGTGTGGTAACAGGAACCTGAAGCGAGCAGTTCGCGGAAGGCAAAACGCAGATCTTGATGGGAAGCCTTGGGCATGATCACTCCGCAAATAAGTTGAAATTTGAACGGTAACTACCGACCCCTGTAATCGGGTCTACCTGACCTGTTCCAACCGTCGCCATCTGGGCGGTCATGCTCGACATGCAGGCAGAGGAATAAAAGGTGTGGGAGACAGTGGGCTGAAAAACCTGCGGCATATTGTTGCACCAAGCTGGTGCAAGCCCCGGATTTCAGCCCCTGTGGCATACCAACGATATCACGCAGCCATGCTGCACTGGATGAATGCGCCAATGCCGATTCGGCATAGGGGATGCAGATAGTACATAGGAAGCTACCTAACTCAGGTTACAATTCGGAGGCCTCTTCGCGGGCAGGCCCGCTCCCACAGGTACAACACATGGCCCGAAGTTGTGCTGCACCTGTGGGAGCGGGCTTGCCCGCGAAGAGGCCGCCACAGACAAACAAGGTATTCCCGTGACCGCCGCCCTGCCCCCCACCACACTGCGCAACGTGCTGACCGCCCTGATGCTGGCGATCTTCCTCGGCGCACTGGACCAGACCATCGTCGCCGTCTCGCTGCCCGCGATCTCGGCTCAGTTCAACGATGTCGGCCTGCTGGCGTGGGTCATCTCCGGCTACATGGTGGCCATGACGGTGGCCGTGCCGATCTACGGCAAGCTGGGTGACCTGTACGGGCGGCGGCGGATGATCCTGACCGGCATCAGCCTGTTCACCCTGGCCTCGATCGCCTGTGCCATGGCCCAGGACATGCAGCAACTGGTGCTGGCCCGGGTACTGCAGGGCATTGGCGCGGGTGGCATGGTGTCGGTCAGCCAGGCAATCATCGGCGACTTCGTACCCCCCGCGAACGCGGCCGCTATCAGGGCTATTTCAGCAGCATGTATGCAGTGGCGAGTGTCGCCGGGCCAGTGCTGGGTGGATGGTTGACCGAGTACCTGTCCTGGCGCTGGGTATTCTGGATCAACCTGCCGCTTGGGCTGGTTGCCTTGTGGGCGATCCACCGGGCCTTGGCCGGCATGCCGGCGCAGCGCCGCGAGGCACAGGTGGACTACCTCGGCGCCGTGCTGCTGATCCTCGGCCTGGGCAGCCTGTTACTGGGCATCACTCTGGTCGGCCAGGGCCACGCCTGGGTCGACACGGCCGTACTGGCCCTGTTCGCCTGCGCCGTGCTGGGCCTGGCGCTGTTCATCGTTCATGAGCGCAGCTGCCCCGAGCCGCTGCTGCCCCTGGGCCTGTTCGGCAACCGGGTAGCGGTGTTGTGCTGGGGCGTGATCTTTTTCGCCAGTTTCCAGTCGATTTCCCTGACCATGCTCATGCCGTTGCGCTACCAGGGCATCACGGGCGCCGGTGCCGACAGCGCCGCCCTGCACCTGCTGCCACTGGCGATGGGGCTGCCCCTGGGTGCCTTTACCGGCGGGCGCATGACCAGCCGCACCGGGCGCTACAAGCCGCAGATTCTGGCCGGTGCAGTGCTGATGCCAGTGGCCATTTTTGCCATGGCGCTGACCCCGCCGCAGTCGGGGTGGCTCAGTGCATTGTTCATGCTGCTGACCGGCATTGCCTGCGGGTTGCAGTTCCCGACATCGCTGGTGGGCACGCAAAGCGCGGTGGACAGCAAGGATATCGGTGTGGCCACCAGCACCACCAACCTGTTCCGTTCGCTGGGCGGGGCCATGGGCGTGGCCTGCATGTCCAGCCTGTTACTGGGGCTTTTGCACCAGGGCGGTTTCGAAATGCTGGGGAATCCATTGCTGGGGAGCCTGAAGGCAGGCGAGGTGGACCTGGTCACGCAGGGGCGGTTGACGGAGACGTTCCGGCAGCTGTTGATGGGAAGCGGGCTGGTTGCACTGCTCGGGCTGGTTGCCGCAGTGGCATTGCCGGATCGGCAACTACGCGGACGCTAGCGGCTCAAGCGCTCCCATACAAAGCGCTTAATACTCTGTTAATACACAAGGGAAACACTCCCTCACAATCCTTAACAAAGTGTCATTTGCGAAGGGCCGGGCTCAAGCGCAGCATATCCAGCCCGGTGTCGACCCATTTTTCGACATCACCCAACAGATCGACACTGTCCGGCAGCAACAACCAGCGCCCGATCAGGCCATCGACATAGGCAAACATGGCCACCGCCGCGCGCTCCACATCCAGCTCGCCAGGCAACTGGCCCCGGCGCACGGCATTGGCCAACGCCAGGGCAATGCCCTTGTGGCAATCCAGCACTGCGCCCTGGCGCTGCTGGCGAATTTCACACATGTCATCGGTGAACTCGCACTTGTGATGCAGGATTTCATTGATACGCCGGGTTCGGGCATCGAGCACGAGCTCGTTGAACACTTGCAACAGCAGCTTGCGCATGCAGCCAAGCGGGTCGACTTCGTCCTCGCTTTCACTCGCCCGCGCCAAGTGGTCATGGGTTTCGTGCAGGCTGTCGAGCAACGCCTGCACCAGCTCTGCCTTGTTGTTGAAGTGCCAGTAGATCGCCCCCCGCGTCACACCCGCCAGTTCGGCGATGTCGGCCAGGGTGGTTCGCGCAACCCCGCGCTTGTAGAAGGCCTTTTCCGCGGCCTCGATGATCTGTGCGCGGGTTTCCTGGGCTTCTTCTTTGGTTCGACGGACCATGGCAGTACAACCTCATCTGGCCCGAACGCGCGGCGCGTGCGGGGGACGCTCCGGGGGCACCTCTGGAGGGAGCCTCGCGGATGAGCTAATCAAGAGCTGTGGCAGTACCTGAGTACAACCCAGCGGTATTTACAAACAACCATGAATGTAAGTATATTCCTTAGCAAGCTATTTATCCACCGGATAGCAATTTTTCCAGATCAAGATCTCTTCCATTACTCTTGAGCGTCTCCCTGCTCCAGCGACCCGAGGATCCTCATGCAACTCAAGCCAGCCGTTACCGCTCTGGTTTCCGCCGTCGCCCTGGCAACCCTGCTCAGTGGCTGTAAGAAAGAAGAAGCAGCGCCAGCGGCGCAGGCTCCTCAGGTCGGCGTCGTGACCATCCAGCCGCAAGCCTTCACCCTGACCTCGGAATTGCCGGGGCGTACCAGTGCCTACCGCGTCGCCGAAGTGCGCCCGCAGGTCAACGGCATCATCCTCAAGCGCCTGTTCAAGGAAGGCAGTGAGGTGAAGGAAGGCCAGCAGCTGTACCAGATCGACCCTGCCGTGTACGAAGCCAACCTGGCCAACGCCCAGGCCAACTTGCAAGCTACTCGCTCCCTGGCCGAGCGCTACAAGCAGCTGATCGACGAACAGGCGGTGTCCAAGCAGGAATACGACGACGCCAATGCCAAACGATTGCAGGCCGATGCTTCGCTGAAAAGCGCCCAGATCGACCTGCGCTACACCAAGGTGCTGGCGCCCATCAGTGGTCGCATCGGCCGCTCGTCGTTTACCGAAGGCGCGCTGGTGAGCAATGGCCAGACCAACGCCATGGCCACCATCCAGCAGCTCGACCCGATCTACGTCGACGTCACCCAGTCCACCGCCGAGCTGCTGAAGCTGCGCCGTGAACTGGAAAGCGGCCAACTGCAGAAGTCTGGCGCCAACACCGCATCGGTTCAGCTGGTGCTGGAAGACGGCAGCCTGTTCAAGCAGGAAGGTCGCCTTGAGTTTTCCGAAGTCGCGGTCGACGAGACCACCGGCTCGGTGACCCTGCGCGCCATCTTCCCCAACCCGGACCACACCCTGCTGCCAGGCATGTTCGTGCATGCGCGGCTCAAGGCCGGGGTCAACAGCCAAGCCATCCTGGCACCGCAGCAAGGCGTCACCCGTGACCTCAAGGGTGCACCGACCGCGCTGGTGGTCAACCAGGAGAACAAGGTCGAACTGCGCCAGCTCAAGGCCAGCCGTACCCTGGGCAGCGACTGGCTGATCGAGGAAGGCCTCAACCCAGGCGACCGCCTGATCACCGAAGGGCTGCAGTACGTGCGCCCGGGCGTCGAAGTCAAGGTCAGCGATGCCACCAACGTGAAGAAGCCAGGCGGCCCTGATCAGGCCAACGCGGCCAAAGCAGACGCCAAAGCGGAGTAAACCATGTCGAAGTTCTTTATCGATCGCCCGATCTTCGCCTGGGTGATCGCCTTGGTGATCATGCTGGTCGGCGCCTTGTCGATCCTGAAGCTGCCGATCAACCAGTACCCAAGCATCGCGCCGCCGGCCATCGCCATCGCCGTGACCTACCCGGGTGCTTCGGCGCAGACCGTGCAGGACACCGTGGTACAGGTGATCGAGCAGCAGCTCAACGGTATCGACAACCTGCGTTATGTGTCGTCGGAAAGCAACTCCGACGGCAGCATGACCATTACTGCCACCTTCGAACAGGGCACCAACCCCGACACCGCCCAGGTCCAGGTTCAGAACAAGCTGAACCTGGCCACCCCATTGCTGCCGCAGGAAGTGCAGCAGCAAGGTATCCGCGTTACCAAGGCAGTGAAGAACTTCCTGCTGGTGATCGGCCTGGTGTCCGAAGACGGCAGCATGACCAAGGACGACTTGGCCAACTACATCGTCTCCAACATGCAGGACCCGATCTCGCGTACTGCGGGTGTGGGTGACTTCCAGGTGTTCGGTGCGCAGTACGCCATGCGTATCTGGCTCGATCCGGCCAAGCTGAACAAGTTCCAGCTGACCCCGGTCGACGTCAAGACCGCCGTGGCCGCGCAGAACGTGCAGGTGTCGTCCGGCCAGCTCGGCGGCCTGCCAGCGCTGCCTGGCACCCAGCTGAACGCCACCATCATCGGCAAGACCCGCCTGCAAACCGCCGAGCAGTTCGAGAAGATCCTGCTCAAGGTCAACAAGGATGGCTCCCAGGTGCGTCTGGGTGACGTCGCCCAGGTGGGCCTGGGCGGTGAAAACTACGCCGTCAGCGCCCAGTTCAACGGCAAGCCGGCTTCCGGCCTGGCCGTAAAACTGGCTACCGGCGCCAACGCCCTGGACACCGCCAAGGCACTGCGCGAGACCATCAAAAGCCTGGAACCGTTCTTCCCGCCTGGCGTGAAAGCGGTATTCCCGTATGACACCACCCCGGTGGTCACCGAATCGATCAGCGGTGTGATCCACACCCTGATCGAGGCCGTGGTCCTGGTGTTCCTGGTGATGTACCTGTTCCTGCAGAACTTCCGCGCCACCATCATCACCACCATGACCGTACCGGTGGTGTTGCTGGGTACATTCGGCATCCTTGCGGCCGCAGGCTTCAGTATCAACACCCTGACCATGTTCGCCATGGTCCTGGCCATCGGATTGCTGGTGGACGACGCCATCGTCGTGGTGGAGAACGTCGAACGGGTCATGTCCGAAGAAGGGTTACCGCCCAAGGAGGCGACCAAACGTTCGATGGAACAGATCCAGGGCGCCCTGGTGGGTATTGCCCTGGTACTGTCGGCGGTACTGCTGCCCATGGCGTTCTTCGGTGGTTCCACAGGTGTGATCTACCGGCAGTTCTCCATCACCATCGTGTCGGCCATGGGCCTCTCGGTGCTGGTAGCGCTTATCTTCACCCCGGCACTGTGCGCCACCATGCTCAAGCCGCTGAAGAAAGGTGAGCACCACACCGCCAAAGGCGGGTTCTTTGGCTGGTTCAACCGCAACTTCGACCGCAGCGTAAACGGCTACGAGCGCAGCGTGGGCACTATCCTGCGCAACAAGGTACCGTTCCTGCTCGGCTACGCGTTGATCGTGGTCGGCATGATCTGGCTGTTCGCCCGCATCCCTACTGCCTTCCTCCCGGAAGAAGACCAGGGCGTACTGTTTGCCCAGGTACAGACCCCGGCCGGCTCCAGTGCCGAACGTACGCAGGTTGTGGTTGACCAGATGCGTGAGTACCTGTTGAAGGAAGAGGCCGACACCGTGGCATCGGTGTTCACCGTCAACGGCTTCAACTTCGCCGGCCGCGGCCAGAGCTCGGGTATGGCGTTCATCATGCTCAAGCCGTGGGGCGAGCGCTCCAAGGAAAACAGTGTGTTCGCCCTGGCCGAGCGCGCCCAGCAGCACTTCTTCACCTTCCGCGACGCGATGGTGTTCGCCTTCGCGCCGCCTGCGGTACTCGAACTGGGTAACGCTACCGGCTTCGACGTGTTCCTGCAGGACCGCGGCGGTGTCGGCCATGCCAAACTCATGGAAGCGCGCAACCAGTTCCTGGCAAAGGCCGCACAAAGCAAGGTACTCAGCGCCGTGCGCCCGAACGGCCTGAACGATGAGCCGCAGTACCAGCTGACTATCGATGACGAACGTGCAAGCGCCCTGGGCGTGACCATTGCCGACATCAACAACACCCTGTCGATTGCACTGGGTGCCAGCTATGTCAACGACTTCATCGACCGTGGCCGAGTCAAGAAGGTGTACATCCAGGGCGAACCAAACGCGCGGATGAGCCCGGAAGACCTGCAGAAGTGGTACGTGCGCAACGGTGCAGGCGAAATGGTCCCGTTCTCGTCGTTCGCCAAAGGCGAGTGGACCTACGGTTCGCCCAAGCTGTCCCGTTACAACGGCGTCGAGGCGATGGAAATCCTGGGTGCTCCGGCCCCGGGCTACAGCACCGGTGATGCCATGGCCGAGGTGGAACGCATCGCGGGCGAGTTGCCGGACGGTATCGGCTTCTCCTGGACCGGCATGTCTTACGAGGAAAAACTCTCCGGCTCGCAGATGCCGGCACTGTTCGCCCTCTCTGTGCTGTTCGTGTTCCTGTGCCTGGCTGCACTGTATGAAAGCTGGTCGATCCCGATCGCCGTCGTGCTGGTAGTACCGCTGGGGATTATCGGTGCACTGATCGCCACCAGCCTGCGCGGGCTGTCCAACGACACGTACTTCCTGGTCGGCCTGTTGACCACCATTGGTCTGGCGGCGAAAAACGCCATTCTGATCGTCGAGTTCGCCAAGGAACTGCACGAACAAGGCCGCAGCCTGTACGACGCAGCCATCGAGGCGTGCCGCATGCGTCTGCGCCCGATCATCATGACCTCGCTGGCGTTCATCCTCGGCGTGGTACCGTTGACCATCGCCAGCGGCGCCGGCGCCGGCAGCCAGCACGCCATTGGTACTGGCGTGATCGGCGGCATGATCAGTGCGACCGTGCTGGCTATCTTCTGGGTACCACTGTTCTTCGTCGCAGTGTCGTCGTTGTTCGGCAGCAAAGAGCCGGAAAAAGACGCCACCCCTGAAACTCCACGTTATGAGGCTGGGCAATGACCAAGTCTTTGTTGTCCCTGGCAGTAACCGCTTTCATTCTTGGCGGCTGCTCGCTGATCCCTGACTACCAGACCCCGGAAGCGCCGGTGGCAGCGCAGTGGCCGCAAGGCCCTGCGTACTCGCCGACGCAATCGGCAGACGTTGCTGCCGCCGAACAGGGCTGGCGCCAGTTCTTCCACGACCCGGCGCTGCAACAGCTGATCCAGACTTCGCTGGTCAACAACCGCGACCTGCGCGTCGCGGCGCTGAACCTCGACGCCTACCGCGCGCAGTACCGCATTCAGCGTGCCGACCTGTTCCCGGCAGTTTCGGCCACCGGCAGCGGCAGCCGCCAGCGCGTACCGGCGAACATGTCGCAAACCGGCGAATCTGGCATCACCAGCCAGTACTCGGCCACCTTGGGCGTCAGCGCCTATGAGCTGGACCTGTTCGGCCGTGTGCGCAGCCTGACCGAGCAGGCGCTGGAAACCTACCTGTCCAGCGAGCAGGCGCGTCGCTCCACGCAAATCGCACTGGTCGCCAGCGTGGCCAACGCCTACTACACCTGGCAGGCCGACCAGGCCCTGTTCAAGCTGACCGAAGAAACGCTGAAGACCTACGAGCAAAGCTACAACCTCACCCGTCGCAGCAATGAAGTCGGCGTGGCTTCGGCCCTCGACGTCAGCCAGGCGCGCACCGCCGTGGAAGGCGCCCGGGTCAAGTACTCGCAGTACCAGCGCCTGGTCGCCCAGGACGTCAACAGCCTGACCGTGCTGCTGGGTACCGGCGTTCCTGCCAACCTGGCCAAGCCACTGGAGCTAAACGCCGACCAGCTGGCCGAAGTGCCGGCCGGCCTGCCGTCGGACATCCTCCAGCGTCGCCCGGACATCCAGGAAGCCGAGCACCTGCTCAAGGCCGCCAACGCCAACATTGGCGCGGCCCGCGCAGCGTTCTTCCCGAGCATCAGCCTGACCGCCAACGCTGGCAGCCTGAGCCCCGACATGGGTCACCTGTTCGCCGGTGGCCAGGGCACCTGGCTGTTCCAGCCGCAGATCAACCTGCCGATCTTCAACGCCGGCAGCCTGAAGGCCAGCCTGGACTACTCGAAAATCCAGAAGGACATCAACGTCGCCAAGTACGAAAAAACCATCCAGACCGCCTTCCAGGAAGTCTCCGATGGCCTGGCGGCGCGCAAGACCTTCGAAGAGCAGCTGCAGGCCCAGCGGGACCTGGTGCAGGCGAACCAGGATTACTACCGCCTGGCTGAACGCCGTTACCGCATCGGGATCGACAGCAACCTGACCTTCCTCGATGCCCAGCGCAACCTGTTCAGCGCCCAACAGTCGCTGATTACCGACCGCCTTTCGCAGCTGACCAGCGAGGTCAACCTGTACAAGGCGCTCGGCGG
The DNA here is from genome assembly GCF_000498395.2 of Pseudomonas putida S13.1.2. Lineage (NCBI taxonomy): Bacteria > Pseudomonadati > Pseudomonadota > Gammaproteobacteria > Pseudomonadales > Pseudomonadaceae > Pseudomonas > Pseudomonas putida. The sequence goes on along the minus strand of NZ_CP010979.1, from coordinate 6,199,032 downwards.
TGGCTGGTATGAGCAGACCGGGCAGGCCAACCAGCAGGCATCGGTGCAAGCACCGAAAGGCTGATTGAGTTTGTAGCAGCCTCGAGCCCACCTTTACGGTGGGCTTTTTGTTTTGCCGAGGGCTGTTGTTGCTTCGGACGCTCGACCTGCGGGAGCAGCCTAGTGCTGCGAAGAGCCTGTCAAAGCAAAATAATTAACCACCTGGAACATTCCGTTCGATTATCGCCCCGTTCCGTTTGCGGCGAATTGCCTCACCCCCGCACTACCCCGCAACATCCGCTTACGCAACGTTGCCCAAGTTCATCAAAAAAAAGACCCGCACCTGCAGGCTCGATCCAGCAGTGCACCGGCTCGCCCCATAAAAACAAGAGATCCACGACAGATGAGCACTTTGCAACCCGCACGCCAGCTGCTGCCCGGCCTGTTGGCCATGTCCTGCGCCCTCCCCGTGTTCGCCGCCAACGAAGGTGGTTTCATGGAGGACGCCAAGGCCACCCTCAACCTGCGCAATTTCTACATCAACCGCAATTTCGTCGACCCGGCCAACGCGCAGGGCAAGGCCGAAGAATGGACCCAAAGCTTCATTCTTGACGCCCGCTCCGGCTTCACCCAAGGCACCGTCGGTTTCGGGGTGGACGTGCTGGGCCTGTACTCGGTCAAGCTCGACGGCGGCAAAGGCACCACCAACACACACCTGCTGCCCGTGCATGACGACGGCCGCCCGGCCGATGATTTTGGCCGCCTGGGTGTGGCGCTGAAAGCCAAGCTGTCGGAAACCGAGCTGAAAGTGGGTGAATGGATGCCGGTACTGCCCATCCTGCGCTCGGACGATGGCCGCTCGCTGCCGCAAACCTTCCGCGGTGGCCAGCTGACCTCCAAAGAAATTGCCGGCCTGACGCTGTACGCCGGCCAGTTCCGCGGTAACAGCCCGCGCAACGACGCCAGCATGGAAGACATGTCGATGAACGGCAAAGGGGCGTTCACCTCCGATCGTTTCAACTTCGGCGGCGGCGAGTACACCTTCAACGACAAGCGCACCATGATCGGCCTGTGGGATGCCCAGCTCAAAGACATCTACCACCAGCAATACCTCAACCTGACGCACAGCCAGCCGCTGGGCGAGTGGACCCTGGGCGCCAACCTGGGCTACTTCATCGGCAAAGAAGACGGCGCAGAGCGCGCCGGCGAGCTGGACAACCGCACCGCCTCGGCCATGCTTTCGGCGCGCTATCAGGGCCACACCTTCTACGTGGGCCTGCAGAAGGTCAGCGGCGACGATGCCTGGATGCGGGTCAACGGTACCAGTGGCGGCACCCTGGCCAACGACAGCTACAACTCCAGCTTCGACAATGCCAAGGAGCGTTCCTGGCAGCTGCGCCATGACTTCAACTTCGCTACCGTTGGCGTGCCAGGGCTGACCCTGATGAACCGCTACATCAAGGGTGAAAACGTCACCGTGGGCAGCGTGGATGATGGCAAGGAATGGGCTCGCGAGACCGAACTGGCCTATGTGGTGCAGTCGGGGAGCTTGAAGGACCTGTCGGTGAAATGGCGCAACTCCACCATGCGCCGGGACTTCAGCACCAACGCCTTTGACGAGAACCGGCTGATCGTGAGTTACCCGCTGAATCTCCTTTGAATGCTTCGCGGGCACGCCCGCTCCCACAGGGATTGCACCAGCCTTGAATTCTGCGCCCTACCTGTGGGAGCGGGCATGCCCGCGAAGAGGCCAGAAGCCCTTGCAAATAACCAAAAGAAATAACCAAATCCATAAACCTTCTTTGACGACATAAGCTGTAACAGCTTGAATAGGGCCCTGATTCCCGCCCCAGAGCCGTGACATGGACCTCCGCCAGCTGCGTTACTTCATCGCCCTCACCGAATACCGCAGTTTCGTCCGTGCCGCCGAGGCCATGGGCATCACCCAACCCGCCTTCAGCCGCGCCATCCAGGGCCTGGAACACACATTCGGCTGCCCGCTGGTAGACCGCGCCAGCAAGGCCCTGCAGCCAACCCCCGAGGGCCTGGTGGTTCTGCAACACGCACGCCGCCTGGTGCAGGGCGCTGCGCAACTGAGCAACGAGGTGCTGCAAATGACCAAGCTCGACGCCGGCGAGCTGCATTTCGGCAGCGGCCCGGCGCTGGCGGTGCGCCTGGTCCCCGACGCCTTGCGCCACTTCATCGAGCACCACCCCGGCATCCGCACCTCGTTGCTGGTGGACAATGCCGAACGCCTCGGCCAGGCCCTGCGCCGTGAACAGATCGAGTTTTTTGTCGACGATATCCGCCCGTTCGAAGCCGACCCCAACTTCCACACCGAGCCTCTGTCGCCACGCCCCGGCCTGTTTTTCTGCCGCCCGGGCCACCCATTGCTGGCCAAGGACAGCCTGTCGACCAACGACCTGTTCAGCTACCCACTGGCCAGCGCCCTGCTCGCCCCCGGCGTGCGCAAGCGCCTGGCCAACCTGAGCGGGCGCAGCGACTTCATCCCGCACCTGCAGACCGAGCACCTGGCCATACTGCGCAGCGTGGTGCGGGCCAGCGACGCCATCGGCACGGCCAGCGAGGAGGCCGTGGCCGAGGACCTGGCCGCGGGCACACTGGTGCGCCTGCACTGGCGCAACCTGCCGCCGGCGCTGGAGGTGTTGAGCGTGCGTTGCGGGGTGGTCAGCCGTAGCGGCTACCGATTGTCGCCGGCGGCGCGGGCGATGATCGAGACGCTGGTGGGGCTGGATACGCCAGTGCGGGCTGCTGCCATTCGCTGAGCTGATGATAGTGGTGGCTGCGGGCTATCCTGAGCTATATGGGTTGCCAGTGCCGGCCCTTTCGCGGGTGAACCCGCTCCCACAGGGTTTCGTGGATCCCTGTGGGAGCGGGTTCACCCGCGAAAGGGCCGGTACAGGCAATACACCTAGATCAGGCACACCAGGGAGGCACAACAATGAAAACCCTCGTCGACCACCTGAGCCAATACGCCAGCTACCACCGCGATCCGCGCAACATCGCCACCCACTTCGTCGGCATCCCCTTGATCGTGCTGGCAGTCACCATCCTGCTGTCACGCCCAGGTTGGGAAATAGCTGGCATGTGGCTGTCCCCTGCCCTGCTGGCAGCGGCGGCCTCGGTGTGGTTCTACCTGCGCCTGGACCTGCGCTTCGGCCTGGTGATGGGGTTGTTGCTGGGCTTGTGCCTGTGGGTCGGCCAAGTGCTGGCCGTACAGACAACAACGCTGTGGCTCAGCACCGGGCTGGGGGCATTCTTGGTGGGCTGGATCATCCAGTTCGTCGGCCATTACTACGAAGGCCGCAAACCTGCATTTGTCGACGATGTCAGCGGCCTGATCATCGGGCCGCTGTTCGTGGTGGCGGAAGCAGCGTTCATGCTGGGCCTGTGCCCGGCCCTGAAACAGGCCGTAGAAAACAACGCAGGCCCGGTAGCCATGCGTCAGAAGAACACGGTCATGTAAACATTCCATGGCCCTATCGCCGGCAAGCCAGCTCCCACAGGGATTGCACTGCCCTCAGGCCTGATGCAATCCCTGTGGGAGCTGGCTTGCCGGCGAGAGGGCCAGTGCAGGCATTACTGCTGTCGAGACTCTACACCCAGTTCATCCCACACCGACTCAGCCAAGTGGAACGTGGCATTGGCCGCCGGGATGCCGCAATAGATCGCGCTCTGCATCAGCACTTCCTTGATCTCTTCACGGGTCACGCCATTGTTGGCTGCGGCGCGCAGGTGCAGTTTCAGTTCCTCGTTGCGGTTCATGCCGATCAGCATGGCGATGGTGATCAGGCTGCGGGTGTGACGCGGCAGGCCCGGGCGGGTCCAGATATCACCCCAGGCGTGGCGGGTGATCATCTCCTGGAACTCGCCGTTGAAGTCATTGAGCTTTTCCAGGCTGCGGTCCACGTGGGCATCGCCAAGCACCGCACGGCGCACTTGCATGCCGGCGTCGTAACGTTGTTTCTCATCCATGGCGTTGTCCTCAGTGAGCCAGCAGGAAGTCGAGCACGCGGCGGCTGAACGCCTCACCGATTTCGACGTTGGACAGGTGCGCTGCCGGGAAGTCGACGTACTCGGCACCTTTGATACCGGCCTGCATGAAGCGGCCATGTTCAGGGGTGGTGACCACGTCTTCGGTGCCAGCAACGATCAGCGCGGGCACCTGGATGCGGCCCAGTTGCTCACGGTAATCGGCATCACGCACCGCTGCGCAGTTGGCGGCATAACCTTGCGGGCTGGTTTGCGCCAGCATCTGGCAAATGCGCTGGGCTTGCTCAGGCTGGGCCTGGACAAAGCCTGGGGTGAACCAGCGGGCGATGGAGCCATCGCGCAGGTCGACCATGGCCTGCTGGCCACCCTTGAGCACGGTGTCGATACGGGGGTTCCACACCTCGTCACTGGCGATCTTGGCGGCGGTGTTGCACAGGGTCAGGCTGTGCAGGCGCTGGCCGGCGTTGATACCCAGCCACTGGCCGATCAGGCCACCCATCGACAGGCCGACGAAATGCGCTTTCTGGATGTCCAGGCCATCGAGCAGGGCCAGCACGTCACCGCCCAGCTGTTCGATGGTGTATGGGCCTTCGGTGACCAACGATGCGCCATGGCCACGGGTGTCGTAGCGCAGCACGCGAAAGTGCTGGCTCCACAGCGGAATCTGGGTGTCCCACATGCCCAGGTCGGTACCCAGCGAGTTGGACAGGACCAGCACCGGGGCGTTTTCCGGGCCATCGATCTGGTAGTTCAAAACGCCATCGGCCAGTTGCAAATGCGCCACAGCAGTCTCCTTCAGGCAGTGAAATGTTGATGTTCGGATACAGCGCGCGCCACCCAGACGCGGGCTTGGCCCAGGTAATGGGCAGGGTCGAGCAGGCGATCGAGTTCTTCGGCAGACAGCTCGGCACTGACCTGCGGTTCATCACCCAGTACTGCACGCAGGTGGCGCTGCTCGGCGACGGCGCGCTGGCAGCATTGTTCCAGCAAGTGGTGAGCACGGTCGCGGCCCAGGCGCTGGGCGAGGACGATACTCACCGCTTCTGCCAGCACCAGCCCCTGGGTCAGGTCGAGGTTACGGCGCATGCGCGCTGCCTCCACTTCCATGCCCTCGGCAATCACCTGGGCCTGGCGCAGCGCGCCGGAGACCAGGCAGCAGATGTCCGGGAGGGTTTCCCATTCGGCATGCCACAGGCCCAGACTGCGCTCATGCTCCTGGGGCATGGCGGCAAACAGCGTCGATACCAGCCCCGGCACGCGGGTCGCGGCACCGATCAGCACCGCAGCGCCCACCGGGTTGCGCTTGTGGGGCATGGTCGAAGAGCCGCCCTTGCCCGGTGCGGAAGGCTCAAACACCTCCCCCGCCTCGGTTTGCATCAGCAGGCTGACATCGCGGCCGAACTTGCCCAGGCTGCCGGCCACCAGGCCCAGCACCGAGGCAAACTCCACCAGGCGATCACGCTGGGTGTGCCAGGGTTGCTCGGGCAGGGTCAGCTTCAGTTGCTCGGCCAGGGCCTCGGCCACCGGCATCGCCTTGCTGCCCAGAGCGGCCAGGCTGCCCGAGGCGCCGCCGAACTGCAGCACCAACAGGCGCGGGCGCAGCTCTTGCAGGCGCTGACGATGGCGGGTCAATGCCCCCAGCACGCCAGCCAGTTTCATGCCCAGGGTCACCGGGGTAGCGTGTTGCAGCCAGGTGCGGCCCACCATTGGCGTATCGGCGTGCTTCAAGGCCTGCTGGGCCAGGGTATCGGCCAGTTTGCCCAAGTCTGCTTCGATCAGGTGGAGGGCATCGCGCAACTGCAACACCAGACCGGTGTCCATCGCGTCCTGGCTGGTGGCGCCCAGGTGCACATAGCGCTCGGCCTCGGGCACGCCACTGGCAATCACCTTGCCCAACGCCTTCACCAGCGGGATTGCCGAGTTGCCAGCGGTGGCGATGGCATTGGCCAGCGCCCCCACGTCATAGCGCTCGGCCTGGCATGCCGCCTCGATGGCGGCCACGGCGCTGTGCGGGACCAGCCCGGCAGCGGCTTCGGCACGGGCCAGCGCGGCTTCGAAATCGAGCATGCCCTGCAAGCGGCCACGGTCGGAGAAAATCTCGCGCATGGCCGGCGCGGTGAAGTAGGCGTCGAACAATTGGTTGGTCATGCCACGTCCTTAGTCATCGTGGTGCAGGTACGCGGCCTGCTTCGGCAGGCGCAGGCTGAACAGGAAGGCAATCGCCATCATGGCCGTCACGTACCAGTAGAAAGTGTTTTCCATGCCCAGGGTCTTCAGGCCCAGGGCCACGTACTCGGCGGAGCCGCCAAAGGCCGCGTTGGCCACTGCATAGGCCAGCCCCACACCCAGCGCACGCACCTGTGGCGGGAACATCTCGGCCTTCACCAGGCCGCTGATCGAGGTGTAGAAACTGACAATACACAACGCCAGGCTGATCAGCACGAAGGCCATGAACGGACTGGTGACTGTTTTCAGCGCCATCAGCAGCGGCACAGTGCACAGGGTACCGAGCGCGCCAAACAGCAGCATGGAATTGCGCCGGCCGATGCGGTCGGACAGCATGCCGAAGAACGGCTGCAGCACCATGAACAGGAACAGCGCGCCGGTCATCACGTAACTGGCGTTTTTCGCCGTCATGCCGGCGGTGTTGACCAGGTACTTCTGCATGTAGGTGGTGAAGGTGTAGAAGATCAGCGAGCCGCCAGCGGTGTAGCCCAGCACGGTAATGAAGGCAGCCGCATGGTTGCGGAACAGGCCACCAATCGAACCTGCATCCTTGTCATTGCGGGTTTCGGCGCTGCTGGTCTCGTGCAGCGAGCGGCGCAACATCAACGAGATCAGGGCGGCAATGGCCCCTACCACGAATGGAATGCGCCAGCCCCAGGCCCGCAGTTCATCTTCAGTCAGCAGCTGCTGCAGGATCACCACCACCAGCACGGCCAGCAACTGGCCGCCAATCAGGGTGACGTACTGGAACGAGGCAAAGAAGCCACGCTGCCCACGCAGGGCCACTTCACTCATGTAGGTGGCGGTGGTGCCGTATTCGCCACCCACCGACAGGCCCTGGATCAGGCGGGCCAGCAACAGCAGCGCCGGGGCCCAGGTGCCGATGCTGCCGTAAGTGGGCAGGCAGGCGATCATCAGGGAGCCGAAGCACATCATCAGCACCGAGATCATCAGGGAATTCTTGCGACCATGGCGGTCAGCGAGGCGGCCGAAGATCCAGCCACCGATGGGGCGCATCAAAAAGCCTGCGGCGAACACACCGGCCGTGTTCAACAGCTGCACGGTAGGGTCGTCGGAGGGGAAGAAGGCCGGGGCGAAGTAGATAGCGCAGAAGGCGTAGACGTAGAAGTCGAACCATTCCACCAGGTTGCCAGATGAGGCACCGACGATAGCGAAGATGCGCTTGCTGCGTTCTTCGCCGGTGTAATAGGTTGAGGTCATGACGGTTTTACTCCTGGAGGGTCCTAGGTAAGTCTAGACATACCTGGTAACACACTCGTTCCGCTATCTGGCTGGCAATTGGCCCTACGTCTGACAGGTCCGGCCTCTTCGCGGGTAAACCCGCTCCCACAGGGGTTGCGTGGATCCCTGTGGGAGCGGGTTCACCCGCGAAGAGGCCGGTAAGGTCACACCCGCTCGATGGCCAGCGCCAGACCTTGGCCGACACCCACACACATGGTCGCCAGGCCCTTGCGCCCGCCGCTTTTCTCCAGCTGATGCAGCGCAGTCAGCACCAGGCGTGCACCGCTCATGCCCAGCGGGTGCCCCAGGGCGATTGCGCCGCCATTAGGGTTCACCTGCGGCGCATCGTCGGCCACACCCAGCTCACGCAGCACCGCCAGGCCTTGGCTGGCAAAGGCTTCGTTAAGCTCGATAACGTCGAAATCACTCACCGCCACACCCAGGCGCTCGGTCAACTTGCGCACCGCCGGCACCGGGCCAATGCCCATCACCCGTGGTGCAACACCGCCGCTGGCCATGCCCAGTACCCGGGCACGCGGGGTCAGGCCGTGCTTCTTCACCGCCTCTGCCGACGCCAGGATCAGCGCCGCAGCACCGTCGTTCACGCCCGACGCGTTGCCGGCGGTGACAGTCTTGTCCGGGCCGTTGACCGGCTTGAGCTTGGTCAGCGCCTCCAGCGTGGTTTCCGGACGCAGGTGCTCGTCACGCTCGACGATGGTTTCACCCTTCTTGTGGGCAATGCGCACCGGCACGATCTCTTCGGCGAAGAAGCCAGCAGCCTGGGCGGCGGCAGCTTTTTGTTGGCTGCGCAGGGCGAAAGCGTCCTGGTCAGCGCGCGAAACCTGATAGTCGTCGGCCACGTTGTCGGCGGTTTCCGGCATGGAGTCCACACCGTACTGGCTCTTCATCAGCGGGTTGATGAAGCGCCAGCCGATGGTGGTGTCTTCAAGCTTCATGTTGCGCGAATAACCGCTTTCAGCCTTGCCCATGACGAACGGTGCGCGCGACATCGACTCGACGCCGCCGGCAATCACCAGCTCCATTTCGCCGCTGGCGATGGCACGGAAGGCGGTGCCGATGGCATCCATGCCCGACGCGCACAGGCGGTTCAGGGTGACGCCCGGGATGCTTTCCGGCAGGCCGGCCAGCAGCAGCGCCATGCGCGCCACGTTGCGGTTGTCTTCACCGGCCTGGTTGGCGCAGCCGAAGAACACTTCATCAACCTGGTCCCACTGCACAGCAGGATTGCGCTCGATCAGCGCTTTGAGTGGCACGGCAGCCAGGTCGTCGGCACGCACACCCGCCAGGGCGCCGCCGAAGCGGCCGATCGGGGTGCGGATGGCGTCACAGATAAATACGTCGCGCATTAGGCTTCTCCTGCCACTGGCCATGGGCCGCGGCGGTACGTTTGGAGGCTACTGGTCAGGGTGCTTCGATGGGCTCAGATTAAGGAGAGTGGCGGTAGGCTTACAATCCGATAATCGACTATTCGTGCGATTATCGAACCATTTGTTGCACTGCTACTTATCTGCATGCCGGGGCTATTGCGCAGCCCTATCGCGACACAAGGCCGCTCCATGCAGGAACAGCCTTGTGCTGCGAATGGCCAACAAAGCGACCCGCCCCGCTCCTCAGGTCGCGTCGGCGTGGCTCACCAGCCCTTTCACAATCACCCCTACGGTCGCCAGTGCCGCTGGCACCAGCAACGCCGTAAGCACCTGCTCGAAGTTCCAGCCCAGGCCCAGCAGCGTCGCGCCGCTCCAGGCCCCGAGAATCGCACCGAAGCGGCCGATACCCAGCATCCACGATACACCCGTGGCACGGCCTTGGGTCGGGTAGAAGCGTGCTGCCAGCGACGGCATCGCCGACTGCGCACCGTTCACGCACATACCCGCAATCAGCACCAGGGTGGCCAACACGGTGATGTTGCCCAGGCTCTGCCCTACGGCGTAGGCGAACACCCCGGCCAGCAGGTAGAAAATGCCGATTACCTTGTGCGGGTTGTAGCGGTCCATGGCCCAACCCACACCCACGGCACTCAACACGCCGCCGAACTGGAACAGCGCACCGATGAACGCGGCCTGCTCCATGCTCGCACCGCTGTCACGCATCAAGGTTGGCAGCCAGCTGGTCAGGAGGTAGACGATTACCAGGCCCATGAAGTAGGTCAGCCACAGCAGCATGGTGCCCAGGCCATAAGTGCCGGAGAAGATCACCGCGAATACGCTGCGCGCGGCCACGGCCTTTTGCTCTGGCACGCTGAAGCTACCCGCCTCGGCCACCACCTGCGGCGCAATGGGCGAAAGGGTCTTGCGGATCTTGTCGGTACCACGGTTGCGCACCACCAGGAACCGCGCCGACTCCGGCAACCACACCATCAACACCAGCGCCAGCAGCAGTGGCAGCACGCCGCCGATTACCAGCAGGCTGTGCCAGCCATAGGCCGGGATCATCTTGGCGGAAATGAAGCCACCACCGGCCATGCCCAGGTTGAAGCCGCAGAACATGCTGGTCACCAGCAGCGACTTGAGGCGTTCAGGGGTATATTCGGACAGCAGCGTGGTGGCATTGGGCATGCCGGCACCCAGGCCCAGGCCGGTCAGGAAGCGCAGCACCAGCAACTGGTCGACGTTGGTGGCATAGGCCGAGGCCAGGCTGAAACCGCCAAACACCAGCACCGCGCCCACCAGCACGCCTTTGCGGCCGAAGCGGTCAGCCAACGGCCCGGAGCCCAAGGCACCGAACACCATGCCGATCAATGCGGCGCTCATCACCGGGCCCAGGCTGGCCCGGTCGATACCCCACTCCTGCGACAGCGCCGGGGCGATGAAGCCCATGGCGGCAGTGTCCAGGCCATCGAGGAAGACGATCAGGAAGCACAGCAACACGACCCGCCACTGGTAGCGGGACAGCGGCTGCTGATTGATGAACGACTGGACGTCGAGGCTTTTGCCGACGCTGTTTTGCGCTTGGTTCATTGTTGTTATCCAGAATGTAGGGCACAGCCAGACCACTGCACACGGGCAACCGGCACAGAGGACGATGATTGGGAAATATGGCCTGCGTCAGCCTGGATATAACGGTGCTGCGTGCGGGTGCGGCCGCAGCAGCAAGTGGACAGTATTCATGGTAAGTGCCTCTTGTATTTTTTGTTCGGTCGGCTTGGCCGACCGTTGCGAGAGACATTAATCAGCGGGCGGCGGTGGCGCAATTCGCCCGGAGCAACACTGTGCGTTTATCGCACAAGAAACCGTTTTGCCTGTTCTAAATGTGAAAGGGGGCGCTCCGCGCCCCATTCGCCGGCAAGCCAGCTCCCACAGGTATTGCGCATTCGCGGCTTTCACAGTTTCCGTGGGAGTTCGGCTTGCCGACGATTGGGCCGCTTTGCGGCCCCCTGCAATCTCAGCCAAACAACTGATGGCAAAGGTCCCGGCTGGCCGCCAGCAGGATCGGCAGGAAGCGCTGTTCCAGCTCACTGCGTGTCACCCGCCCCACATGGGTGCTCACGTTCAATGCCGCCAACACCTGCCCCGAAGCGTCATAGATCGGCACTGCAATCGACCGCAGCCCTTGCTCCAGCTCCTGGTCCACCACGCACCAGCCTTGGGCGCGCACCTGCTGGATACAGGCGAACAGTGACTCGGGGTCATGCAGGGTACGGCTGGTGCGTGCCTTCAGGTCGGCACGCTCCAGGTATTCACGCAGGCTGGTGTCGTCCATGGCCGCCAGCAGGATGCGCCCCATCGATGTGCAGTAGGCCGGCAGGCGCCCGCCCACAGACAGGTCGACCGATATCAGCCGCTCCACCGTGGCCGAACGCGCTATATAAAGAATGTCGTCGCCTTCAAGAGTGGCCATGTTGGCGGCTTCGTGCAATTGGTCACTGATGCGGTCCAGATAAGGCTGGGCCGAGATCGCCAGTGGCGTCGAAGACAGGTAGGCGTGCCCCAGCGTCAGCACCTTGGGCAGCAGCGAATAGGTACGCCCGTCGGAGGTGGCGTAACCCAGCTTGATCAGCGTGTGCAGGCATCGGCGCACCGCTGCGCGGGGGATTTCGGTGCGGTGGCTGATCTGGGCGATGGTCAGGTGGCGCTTGCGCTCCTGAAAGGCCTGAATCACGGCCAGGCCACGCGCCAGGGAAGTCATGAAGTCTGGATCGCCGGTAAATGCCTGGATGCGCTTGGCCGGGGAAGCCACGATCGGCGGCGCCATGGCCGCCGAGGCGGGTCGCGCCGGCTCTGCATTGACCGAATCGTTGACCAGGGTTTCGTCACTCATCGCACACCTCAAAAAAAACGCCCACTCGTGCGATTATCGAACAAACGGCCGATAATCGCAATTGACCGCTGACACTTTTGCTTATACCTTTCTCATGCCACTTGTGGCTTCTTTGGAGAGACTGGTCAGGTACCCACCGTAGAAGTCCCCAGGCAACGGCCTCGCCTTTTGGCGAGGCCGTTTTTCATTCGGGCGTTGCCCCCGGCATTGCAGCGAACTTTTATCCGCGATGCCTTTCAAACTTGTACGAAGCGTCCGAACTGTTCCCGGCACCTGCCACTAGTTGCGTCAGATGCTGTCAGGGTTGGGTAAATAACAATGTTCGGCGAATTATCGGTTGCTATAATCGAGGGCGCAGGCCCCGACACGGGCAGGGTAATGGAACCTTCCCGCTATGTAGCCGTTGCGGCCTGCAGGGCATGTGCATGTTGCACGACGCATAACAACAGTCATCACACTTAATTCAGGTACTGCATGTGACGAAAGATGAACTGCGCGCAGAACTCGAGCGCCAGGCTGAACGTTACAAGGATGTTTACGGTGGCGAAGTCACCACTTACGCCGCACAACCGGACCCGGAACGCAAACCTTGGCGCAAGCGTGCCAGCGTGCGCGACCAGGCGTTCAACCAGGAACTGGAACGCATCGAAAAGGAACTGCGCAGCGACAATCCCTGACCTGGGACCACGCCAGCGCGTCGCCGCCCGGCCAGCCCGGGCGCGGTCGATCTTTACCGCCTGACCGATGATGAAATGGAATTACACAAATTTCATACGATCGTTTGAATACTGACGGCACGGCCATTTCTTTGATTTTTAGGCTGTTTTAGCCACGCTTTGCGCTTTTTAGCTGACATTTCCTAGCCTGAATACCCCTGCTCACACCGGGTGCTCACGCCATGAAGATTGCCTTCGGTCTGTAGCAGGTGCATCGATTGCCAAGGTTTTCTGGCATAATCCCGCCCCCCTATACCCGCCAGACAACCTTCATGATCGATTTATTCAGCGGACTGGATGCCTGGGTGTTGGTGAGCCTGCTGCTCGCCTTGACCTTCGTACTCGCCTTCGAGTTCATCAATGGCTTTCATGACACCGCCAACGCGGTAGCTACAGTCATCTATACCAAAGCCATGCCGCCGCACCTCGCCGTGTTCTTCTCCGGCGTGTTCAACTTCCTTGGCGTTCTGCTCGGCGGTGTGGGGGTGGCCTATGCCATCGTGCACCTGCTGCCAGTAGAGCTGCTGATCAATGTGAACACCGGACACGGCCTGGCCATGGTCTTCTCGCTGCTGGCTGCGGCCATCACCTGGAACCTGGGTACCTGGTACTTCGGCATCCCCGCCTCCAGCTCGCACACGCTGATCGGCTCCATTCTCGGTGTCGGCCTGGCCAACGCCCTGATCAACGACATCCCGCTGGGTGATGGCGTCAACTGGCAGAAGGCAATCGACATCGCCATGTCGCTGGTGGTTTCGCCAATGGCCGGCTTTGCCGTTGCAGCCCTGGTGCTGATCGGCCTGAAGTGGTGGCGCCCGCTGTCGAAGATGCACAAGACCCCCGACCAGCGCCGCAAGCTCGACGACAAGAAGCACCCGCCATTCTGGAACCGCATGGTCCTGGTGGTTTCGGCCATGGGCGTGAGCTTCGTGCACGGCTCCAACGACGGCCAGAAAGGCATCGGCCTGATCATGCTGGTGCTGATCGGTATTGTCCCGGCCAAGTTCGTACTCGACCTGAACAGCACCACCTACCAGATCGAGCGTACCCGCGACGCGACCCTGCACATGAGCCAGTTCTACCAGCGCAACGCCGCCACCCTGGGCGACTTCCTGGCACTGGGCAAGGCCAAGTCCAGCGACCTGCCGGAGAAGTTCAGCTGCAACCCGCAGCAGACCGAGCCGACCATCGCCGCGCTGCAGTCCTCGCTTCAGGGCGTGACCGACTACCACAGCCTGGATGCCGACAAACGCGTTGAAGTGCGCCGCTACCTGCTGTGCCTGGATGACACCGCGAAAAAGGTTGGCAAGCTGCCAGGCCTCGACGCCCGTGAAAAGGCCGACCTGGAAAAACTGCGCAAAGACCTTACCGCCACCACTGAGTACGCGCCGTTCTGGGTGATCGTGGCCGTTGCACTGGCCCTGGGCCTGGGCACCATGGTTGGCTGGAAGCGTGTGGTACTGACCGTTGGTGAGAAGATCGGCAAACAGGGCATGACCTATGCCCAGGGCATGTCGGCACAGATCACGGCGGCCTGCGCCATCGGCATGGCCAACGTGTTCGCCTTGCCGGTATCGACCACCCACGTGCTGTCGTCCGGTGTGGCCGGCACCATGGTCGCCAACAAGAGCGGCCTGCAAGGCGGCACGGTGAAGACCATCCTGCTGGCCTGGGTCCTGACCCTGCCGGCCTCGATGGGCCTGGCGGCCGGCCTGTTCTGGCTGGCGTCCAAAGCCATTGGCTGAGTGATACCGCAATAGAAAAAGGCGCCTCATGGCGCCTTTTTCATAGGGGGCATTCCTGTACCGGCCCTATCGCCGGCAAGCCAGCTCCCACAGGTACCGCACCGCCCACCAGGCCTGTGCAGTACCTGTGGGAGCTGGCTTGCCGGCGATAGGGCCGGTACAGGAAAACTACCTTTTCTTGCCCCCCAGCAAAGATCCCATCAACCCGCGCACCAGTTGCCGCCCCAACTGGTTGGCTGCTTGGCGCACGGCCGACTTGATCGCCTGCCCCGCCGCCCCCTGCAAGAAGTCGCCGGCCTTGTCGGCAAAGCTCTCTTCATCCGCCTTGGGTTGCGGCGCCGGCTCCACCGCCTCGCCCTTGCGCTGGGTGAGCATTTCATAGGCCGACTCACGGTCCACCGGCCTGTCATAGCGCCCCGTCAGCGGCGAAGCAGCAATCAGCGCAGCGCGCTCGGCGGCACTCAACGGCCCGATACGCGATTGCGGCGGAGCAACCAGCACCCGCTGCACCATGGCGGGCGTGCCCTTTTCCTCCAGCGTCCCCACCAACGCCTCGCCAATCCCCAGTTCGGTCAGCACCGCCAGGGTGTCGAACGCCGGGTTCGGGCGAAAGCCATCGGCCACCGCCCTCAGCGACTTCTGCTCCTTGGCGGTAAACGCCCGCAAGCCATGCTGAATGCGCAAACCCAACTGGGCCAGTACTGCATCCGGCAAGTCACCCGGTGACTGGGTGACGAAAAATACCCCAACGCCCTTGGAGCGGATCAGCCGCACCACCTGCTCCAGGCGGTCCTGCAGGGCTTTGGGTGTACCGTTGAACAGCAAGTGCGCTTCATCGAAGAACAACGCCAGTACCGGCTTGTCGGCATCACCTCGCTCGGGCAACTGCTCGAACAGTTCGGCCAGCAGCCACAACAGGAAGGTCGCGTAAACCTTGGGCGCTTCATGCACCAGCCGGCTGGCGTCGAGCAGGTGGATGCGCCCACGGCCATCGGAGTCCGGCCGCAGCAGGTCTTCAAGCTGCAACGCCGGCTCGCCGAACAGCGCCTCGGCGCCCTGCTGTTCCAGGGTCGCCAGCCGCCGCAACAACGCCTGGGTGGAGGCCGTTGTCATCAGCGCACTGTCTTCACCCAGCAATTGTGGGTTGTCCTTCAGGTGCGCGAGCAGCGCCTTGAGGTCCTTGAGGTCCAGCAGCAACAGGCCCTCACGGTCGGCCACCTTGAATGCCGCATACAGCGCCGCCTGCTGGCTGTCGGTCAGTTCCAGCAGGTTACCCAGCAGCAACGGCCCCATTTCACTGAGGGTAGTGCGCAGCGGGTGGCCGGACTGCCCGGCGATGTCCCAGAGGCTTACCGGGTAGGCCTGGGGCGTGTGCCCCAGCCAGGGCATGCCGGCGATTCGCTCGGCCACCTTGCCCTGCGGCGCCCCGGCAGCCCCCAGCCCGCACAAATCACCTTTGACATCGGCTGCGAATACGGCCACGCCTGCGTCGCTGAACGTTTCTGCCAGGTGTTGCAAGGTCACGGTCTTGCCGGTGCCCGTCGCGCCCGCCACCAGGCCATGGCGGTTGGCCAGCCGCATCGCCTGCCCGACTGGCTGGCCATCTGGGCCAGCCCCCACAACTATGGTCAAAGTTTCCGACATCTCTGTAATCCTCTGCTCAAGCTTTGCCTTAATTCGGCCGATACCTTGGGGTGATATTCGCCTTAATTAGAGAGGAACAACCGAAAAGGGACTTTTCGGGATGTTGCACTGCTTTGCGGCTCCACCCGTGCGAACGCCTGATATAACACCTTAGCGGAACCGATTACGCCATGAACAAAAGCCTTCGTTTCAGCCACAAGATTCTTTTGGCAGCATCATTGATCGTGATACTCGCCTTCAGCCTGTTCACGCTCTACAACGATTACCTCCAGCGTAATGCGATCCGCGAGGACCTGGAAAACTATCTGGCTGAAATGGGCGCCTCCACTTCGACCAACATCCGCAACCTGTTCGACGGCCGTATCAAGCTGGTGGAAAACCTGGCACAGAACATAGCCCAGGACCCAACCAACGCTGAAACCCTGATGGGCCAGAATGCGCTGGTTTCCAGCTTCCTTACCGTTTACCTGGGCAAGGTGGACGGCGGCTTCAGCGTGCGCCCGGACGCAAAAATGCCCGAGGGCTACGATCCGCGCACCCGCCCCTGGTATAAGGACGGCATGAACGCCGCCGGCGCGACGCTGACCGAACCGTACATCGACATGACCACCAACAAGATGGTCATTGGCATCCTCAGCAAGGTCTCCAGCAGTGTCGGCGTGGTCGGTGGCGACCTGGCCCTGGACGGCCTGGTGCAGATCATCAACTCGCTGAACTTCGGCGGCATGGGCTACGCGTTCCTGGTCAACGACCAGGGCAAAATCCTGGTGCACCCTGACAAAGACATGGTGATGAAGTCGCTGTCGGACCTGTTCCCGCAGCACACGCCAAAACTGACCGGTGAGTTGACCGAAGTGCAAAGCGAAGGCCAGGCCCGCCTGCTGACCTTCACCCCGATCACCGGCCTGCCTTCGGCCAACTGGTACATCGGCCTGTCGGTGGACAAGGACAAGGCCTTCTCGATGCTCAGCACCTTCCGCACCTCGGCGGTGATCGCCACGGTGGTGGCAGTGGTGATCATCATCGGCCTGCTCGGCCTGCTGATCAGCGTGCTGATGCAGCCGCTGCACACCATGACCCGCGCCATGGAAGACATCGCCGAGGGTGAAGGCGACCTGACCAAACGCCTGCGCATTCACAACCACGACGAGTTCGGCATCCTGGGCACCGCCTTCAACCGTTTCGTCGAGCGCATCCACAGCTCGATCAGCGAGGTGTCCTCGGCCACCGAACAGGTCAACGAAGTGGCCCTGCGTGTCATCAGCGCCTCCAACTCGTCGATGACCAACTCTGACGAACAGTCCAACCGTACCAACAGCGTGGCCGCCGCCATCAACGAACTCGGCGCCGCCGCTCAGGAAATCGCCGGCAACGCCGCTCAGGCGTCGCAGCATGCCAGTTCGGCTCGCCTGCTGGCCGAAGAGGGGCAACAAGTGGTCGAGCGCAACATTGCGGCAATGAACCGCCTGTCCGACCTGATCGTCAGCTCCAGCGGGCACATCGAGACGCTGAACAACAAGACCGTCAACATCGGCCAGATCCTCGAAGTGATCACCAGTATTTCCCAGCAAACCAACCTGCTGGCGCTGAACGCCGCCATCGAAGCAGCCCGTGCCGGTGAAGCAGGCCGTGGTTTTGCCGTGGTGGCCGATGAGGTGCGCAACCTGGCGCACCGCACCCAGGAATCGGCGCAGCAAGTGCAGACCATGATCGAAGAGCTGCAGGTTGGTGCCCGCGCGTCGGTCGAGACCATGGACCAGAGCCAGCGCCACAGCCAGGACAGCGTGCAGATCGCCAACCAGGCCGGTGAGCGACTGGACAGCGTCACCGTGCGCATCAGCGAGATCGACGGCATGAACCAGTCGGTGGCCACCGCCACCGAAGAGCAGACCGCCGTGGTCGAAGCGATCAACATGGACATCAACGAGATCAACATGCTCAACCAGGAAGGCGTGGAGAACCTGCAAGCCACCCTGCGCGCCTGCTCGGACCTTGAGCAGCAGGCCGGCCGCCTGAAGCACCTGGTGGGCAGTTTCCGCATCTAAGGGCAGACCGCGTCGCCTGTTTCGCGGGCACGCCCCGCTCCCACAGAGGCTCGTACATACCTCAAGGTCTGTGCAGCCTTTTTGGCAGCGGGCGTGCCCGCGAACAAACCCACACCACTCCCCAGCCTTGGGCCGTCAAACCCCGATCGAACAAACTATCCTTCACACAGGTCAACCTGTAGGCGCGTCATCGCCGGATGACAGACCGAAGATGATCCTGGAGGGATGCTGATCGTGCACATCGCCGACATCACCATGTTCTACGCCCCGGCCAGCGGCGGCGTACGTACCTATCTTGATGCCAAACACCGCCGCCTCGACGCCATTCACGGAGTACGCCACAGCCTGCTGATCCCCGGTGCCAGTGCACAGCACGCCGATGGCATCTATCAGGTACCCGCCCCGCCGCTGCCATTCGGCAAGGGTTACCGCTTCCCGGTGCGCCTGGCCCCCTGGTGCAGTGAACTGCGCCGGCTCAGGCCCGACCTGATCGAAGTCGGCGACCCCTACCTGACCGCCTGGGCAGCCCTGGAGGCACGCCGTCAACTCGATGTGCCGGTAATCGGCTTCTACCATTCCGACCTGCCGTTGTTGGTCAGCAACCGCATGGGCAACTGGTTCACGCCCAATGTCGAGGCCTATGTCAGCAAGCTGTACGGCAATTTCGACCGGGTACTGGCACCCAGCCAGGTCATGGCCGACAAACTGCGCCGCCTGGGTGTGCGCGATGTGCATGTGCAGCGCCTGGGCGTGGACCTGGCCACCTTCAACCCTGACCAGCGCGACCCGCACCTGCGCGCGGAGCTGGGCATAGCCGACACCACCCGCCTGCTGATCTATGCAGGCCGCGGCTCGCGGGAAAAGAACCTGCCAGTGCTGCTCGACTGCATGCAACAGCTGGGTGGCGCCTACCACCTGTTGCTGGTGGGCTCGAACATGCCGGCCAACGTGCCGCGCAACGTCAGCGTGATCAACCACTTCTGCCCTGCGCCGGAAGTTGCCCGACTGCTGGCCAGTGCCGACTTGCTTGTACACGCCGGGGACCAGGAAACCTTTGGCCTGGTCATTCTTGAAGCGATGGCCAGCGCCACCCCCGTGGTCGCCGTGCGCGCCGGTGCCTTCGGCGAAATCGTCAACGAACAGTGTGGGCGCCTGTGCCGTCCCAACGATGGCCAGGCCATGGCGGCGGCCGTGCGCGAGGCGTTCGAAGCCGGCGTACGCAAACTCGGGGCGCAGGCCCGCCACCACGTGGAGCAGCATTATTCATGGGACAACGTAGTCTGCGGCCTGCTGCAGCACTACCACGCGGTGCTCGGCCATCCCCTGCAGGTGCGTGCCCATGGCTGAGGTACGGCCGGCATCACGCAGCCTGATGCTGGTGCTGCATGATGTTGCGCCCGAGACCTGGCCAGACTACCAACCCTTCGTCGAGGCCGTTGACACCCTCGGTGGCATCCCCATGACTTGGCTGGTGGTGCCGGACTTTCACCAGCGCAACCTGCTGCTGCGTTCACCCACCTTCTGTCGTCTGCTTGACCGGCGCCTGGCCCAAGGCGACGAACTGGCCTTGCACGGTTATTACCATGCTGACAACGGCCCGCCGCCACGCACGCCCGGCGATTACTTCATGCGCCGTATCTACACCCACGAAGGTGAGTTCTACGGCCTTGACCAGCAGCAGGCCCTGCAACGGCTGGAACGCGGCCTGGCACTGTTCCACCAGCACGGTTGGCCTGTAGCCGGCTTTGTCGCGCCAGCCTGGCTGATGAGCGAAGGCACCCGCCAGGCCCTGCGCCGCCTGCCCCTGCGTTACACCAGCACACCGCAGCACCTGTACCGCTTGCCGGACTTCACCGCGATCGAAGCCCCGGGGCTGGTGTGGAGTGCCCGCAGCGCCTGGCGCCGTGGGCTTTCCAGGGTACTGTGCGACTGGCAATGCCACCGTTGGCGCAACGCCGAGACCCTGCGTCTGGGCCTGCACCCGGTGGACATGCGCCACCGTACATCGCGTGACTATTGGCTGAACACCTTGCGCAGCTTGCTGGCTCAAGGCCGCGAGCCACTGACCAAGTCGGCCTGGCTGGACCGCAAGGCCAACGCATGAACCGCCTGGCCTGGCTTGGCCTGGCGCTGCTCGCTGCCATGCTGGTGCCGATCCTGCTCGGTGGCAGCGAGCTGCTGCCGAGGCTACAACGCTTCGACCCTGTGCTGATGCTCACCCTGCTGGGCATGATCCTGCTGTGCTGGGCCATCAACGCCATCCGCTTGCGCCTGTTGCTCGGCCAGCAAGGTGCCAGGCTTGGGCCCCTGCGTAGCTTGGGCGTGGTAATGGCCACCGAATTTGCCATCTGCACCACCCCCGGCGGCAGCGGCGGGCCCTTGACCCTCATGGCCCTGCTGGCGCGTGACCGCATCAGCCCGGCACGCAGCGGCGCTGTATTCGCCATGGACCAGTTGAACGACCTGGTGTTCTTCTTCTGCGCCATGCTGGCGATAGCCGGCTACGCGCTGTTCCACAGCCTGGGGCGCAGCCAGGAAAGCATGTTGCTGGGCAGTGCGCTGTTACTGTGCACTGCACTGGCCGGGCTGGCGGGGCTGCTGCGCTACCGCCGTCAGGTAATGCGCTTGAACGGCAGGCTACTGCGGCGCCTGGGCATGAGCCAGCAGCGCAAACGCCACTGGGCACGCAAACTGTTGCACTTCATCCACGCCCTGGCGCAGACCTGGCAACTGCCCAAGCGCACGCTCACCCTTGTGTTCACCCTGACCTGCGCCCACTGGGGCCTGCGTTACAGCGTGTTGTATCTGGTCTTGAGGGGGTTGGGGGTGGACCTGGCCTGGATCCCCAGTTTTCTGGTGCAGATGCTGTCGCTCAGTGCCGGCCAGTTCAGCCTGCTGCCAGGCGGCGCCGGTGCCGCCGAGCTGACTTCGGCCAGCCTGCTGACGCCATGGGTGGGCAGTTCGACCGCAGCGGCGGCGATCCTGATATGGCGGGCAGTTACTTACTACTTTTATCTGCTGGCGGGTGGGCCGGTGTTTGTGTGCCTGCTGGCGCGTCCGTTGCTGGAGCGCTGGCGGCGTCAGGCGGGTTGAGCTGTTGCCAGAGTTCGGCAGCGCCGGGGAAGTCGGTGCCGTCAGCATCCTCCAGGGCATCGGGGTCGTAGCGGGCCAGGCAACCTTCGCCAAGGGTGGGAGGTGGTGAGGCGGTGGGGGTGTTGCGTTGTTTGGCCATCAGTGTTCCTTTCAAGATTGCCGGGGGCGCTTTGCGCCCCTTTCGCCGGCAAGCCAGCTCCCACAGGGACTGCACATGACTTGAAGTCTATGCGCTTCAAGTGGGAGCTGGCTTGCCGGCGATGGGCTGCAAAGCAGCCCCTGCATCATCAATCGAAAACGACAGTCTTGTTGCCATGTACCAGGACCCGGTCTTCCAGGTGATAACGCAGGCCACGGGCCAGCACCATCTTTTCCACATCACGGCCAAAGCGGACCATGTCCTCGATGCTATCGGCATGGCTGACACGCACCACGTCCTGCTCGATGATCGGGCCGGCGTCCAGCTCTTCGGTAACGTAGTGGCAAGTCGCGCCGATCAGTTTCACGCCACGCAGGGCGGCCTGGTGGTAGGGCTTGGCACCGACGAACGACGGCAGGAAGCTGTGGTGAATGTTAATCACCTTTTCAGCAAAGTCCCGGCACAGTTGCGGCGGCAGGATCTGCATGTAACGGGCCAGCACCACCACATCGGCGGCGTGCTCCTGGACCAGGCGCGACACTTCGGCAAAGGCCGGTGCCTTGTCCTTGGGGTCGACCGGCACGTGGAAGAACGGAATGCCGTGCCACTCGACCATACTGCGCAGGTCGTCGTGGTTGGAAATCACGCATGGGATCTCGCAATCCAGCTCATCGGTGTGCCAGCGGTGCAGCAGGTCGGCCAGGCAGTGCGACTCGCGGCTGGCCATCAGTACCACGCGCTTTTTCTGCGCCGAGTCGGTAATACGCCAAGTCATGGAGAACTCTTCGGCGATGGGCGCAAACGCTTCGCGGAAGGCTTCGATACCGAACGGCAGCGATTCGGCGCGGATCTCATGGCGCATGAAGAACCAGCCGCTCTGCTCATCAGAATGGTGGCTGGCTTCGTTGATCCAGCCATTGTACAAGGCCAGGAAATTACTGACTTTCGCCACGATGCCTACACGGTCGGGGCAGGCGATCACCAGACGATAGGTGCGCATGAATGAGACTCCAGAACTTCGCAAAGACGCCTATTCTAGCGGCCCGCCCGAAAAAACGCAGTATTGATCGCAGGCGCGATGACGTATGCCGGTCGCCATACGCGGCGCAGGCATTGTCTGACAGACATGACGAAATACAGGGGTTTTAAGTAAATTTTTGTTCACGCAGAGAAATGTTGTCACAGCTTAATTAACAGTTAATTGCCCAATATCATGTTTACTTGCGGGTATCGCCTGTCTATTATTGCCCCACACATTTCTGAACACGCATTAAGGAACTCTCCATGTCCCTGATCAACGAGTACCGCGCTACCGAAGAAGCCATCAAGGAACTTCAGGCCCGCCTGGCCAACCTGTCGCAGGATGACAAGCTGAAGAAAGAACTGGAGTTCGAAGGCAAACTACGCACGCTGATGGGCGAGTACTCCAAGTCGCTGCGCGACGTGATTGCCCTGCTCGACCCAGAGTCGAAACTGAGCAAGGCACCTCGCGGCGCAGTCAAGACCACTGCTACCAAACGCGCGCGCAAGGTCAAGCAATACAAAAACCCGCACAACGGTGAAGTGATCGAAACCAAAGGCGGCAACCACAAGACCCTGAAAGAGTGGAAAGCCACTTGGGGTGGTGATGTGGTCGAGAGCTGGGCAACCCTGCTGGACTGATTGTCCGCATTCGCCTTTTGCTTAACGCAACAAAAACGCCGGCCTATTGCCGGCGTTTTTGTTTGCCCTGCTGTCAGCCAATTGCAAATTGTTCCTGCAATTGCCGGGCATGCATTTGCCAAGCTTCCAGCACACGCCGGCCCGCCTCGTCAGCGCCCTCCCAGGCTTGCTGACGCGCCTTCTCGAAGTCGCCCAGCGTATTGGGTGCTCCCCACTGCGGGTCACTCAGGCGCTGCTGACAGAAGCCATACCAGCGCTGGCGTTCTTCGCGGGTCAAGGTTTCTGGGAAGTTACGCGCCCGATAGCGGAACAGCAATTCCGGTAAACGCGGGTCATCGAACATCCACTGCCCATGGCCCAACTGCGCGGGTTCCAGCGTACGCACTTGCTCGCATAAACGGCGGTCGCGGTCCCCCACAAAACCGTCATACAACTGTTGTTCCGGGTCTTCACTTGGGGCGAAGTCATCCTTGCCGTAGATGTGCGCCAGCTTGTCTTGCCATTGCGCCTGTTGATTAGCCAACTCTTCGCCGCGCAATTGTAACAACGTCAAGTCCAGGCCCAATCGTTGTTGATCGGCCGGGCGCAATACCGACAGTGGCGCCAGTACCGGGCAGCGATTGATCTGCACCAGTTTGAGCGGCACCGGTAATTCACCCTCGGCCAGCGCTTCGTGACGGGTATACAAGCGCTGGCGTAGATCCTCAGCACTTTCCCGTAGTAACGGTAGGGATTCCTGATGCAAGTCGCAGACGATCAGCGCATTGCGATTACGCGGGTGCCAGGCTAATGGCAATACGACACCCAGGTAATTACGCGCCGCCGAAAAGCGCCCGGATATATGCACCAGTGGCTGCAACAAACGGATCTGCTCCATCACTTTATGCTTGCTGCGCAACTGGAAGAGCCAGTCATACAACTTGGGCTGTTTTTGCCGAATCAGACGGGCCAGGGCAATGGTTGCCCGCACGTCGGAAAGCGCCTCGTGGGCATGCCCATGGTCAATGCCATTGGCCTTGCTCAGCAGTTCAAGGCGCAAGCTGGTGCGCCCATCCTGTTGCGGCCATTGAATACCGTCAGGGCGCAAGGCGTAGGCGGTTCGCACGATGTCGATCAGGTCCCAGCGGCTGTTGCCGCCCTGCCACTCCCGTGCGTACGGGTCGAAAAAATTACGGTACAAACTGTAGCGGGTCACTTCATCGTCGAAGCGCAGGGTGTTGTAGCCAGCGCCACAGGTACCCGGCTGCGCCAGTTGCGCATGCACCCGGGTCATGAACTCGGCCTCGCACAGGCCTTGTTCGGCCAGCAATTGCGGGGTGATGCCAGTCACCAGGCAAGCCGCCGGGTGTGGCAGGATGTCGTCGGAAGGCCGGCAATAAAGGCTGATCGGCTCGTCGATTTCGTTAAGGTCGAAATCGGTGCGCACGCCGGCCACCTGCAACGGCCGGTCGCAACGCGGGTTGATGCCGGTGGTTTCGTAGTCGTGCCAGAAAATGCTTGAGGTCACGGGGTCGTCCTGTATCAAGGTCGACCCGATTCTAGCGCAGCCTCAGACAGAAGCGTTGGCAGGAAGGAAACTGAAATAATCGCGCAGTGAGCGCACGAACTCGTCAAATTCGCGGGGGGCCTGCAACAGCATGAAGCCCGAATCGTAGTGCCCGGGCGTCTGGTCTTCGCGGCACCACAGGCAACTGGCGGTCAGGTTGACGAACTGATGCCCGCCGCCGACCAGCGGCAAGCGCAATTGCAGTTCGTAATCGGGCCCTACCAGCACAGGCAGCTGGCTGATTACCATCAGGCCATCCTCGGAGGCATTACCCAGCTGGCCGATTTCTTGACCGGTAAAACGGTTGAATACCTTGAGGACGCAAGGCAGTTGATGGCGTTCGATGTGGCGCTTGTTGAACATGATCGCGAGTGTATTCCGTACCTGATGCCAGGAATACAAGGTACTGGCGGTTGTTGTAACAGCTGAGTTACAGATTAGCGCAGGGCGCGCCGCAAATCTCGTGAAATAAATCACACCTTGGTGTTATCGCCAAGGTGTGGTCGTCACCGGGTTGGCCACAGCCGCTTCGCCGCTACGGCCATGGCCAAGTTTTTCAAGAGTCTGCAGGCGCGCCCGGGCACGATAGGCGTACTCGTTGCCCGGGTACTTCTGGATCAGGTACTGGTAAGTCTGCGCGGCGTCCACGTAAAGCGCCTGGCGCTCCAGGCACTGGCCACGCAGCAGCGACACCTCCGGATGGATGAACGGCCGCGAACGGCTGGTGCGGTCGACCTGCGACAGCTCCAGCATGACCCGTGCGCAGTCGCCACGGTCGTAGGCGCGGTAGGCATTGTTCAGGTGGTGGTCCATGGACCAGCGGGTGCAGCCGACGGCGCTGGCCGCCAGGGCTAAAACGATCAGGGCTCGCATGGGTATCTCCTTTGATGCCTGTGTATCGGCCAACGCCCACAAATCTTCACAGGCTTTTGCAAGCATACCCCGACCGTTCAAATGCCACCCTGCCTTGGTCGCAGGTAGTGCAACGGAACAATGACTACAGCGAGATTCAGGAGTAGCCTTTCGCTGCGCTTCACTATAGGAGTCTGTGCATGACCATCCGCCGTACCAAAATCGTCGCCACCCTTGGCCCCGCCAGCAACTCGCCGGAAGTGATCGAGCAACTGATCCTTGCCGGCCTGGACGTGGCACGCCTGAACTTCTCCCACGGCACCCCGGACGAGCACAAGGCCCGCGCTCGCCTGATCCGTGACATCGCCGCCAAGAACGGCCGCCATGTCGCGCTGCTGGGCGACCTGCAGGGTCCGAAGATCCGCATCGCCAAGTTCGCCAACAAGCGCATCGAATTGAAGATCGGTGACACGTTCACCTTCTCCACCGCCCACCCGCTGACCGAAGGCAACCAGGACATCGTCGGTATCGACTACCCCGACCTGGTCAAGGACTGCGGCGTCGGTGACGAACTGCTGCTCGACGATGGCCGTGTGGTCATGCGCGTCGAAACCGCCACTGCAGATGCCCTGCACTGTGTGGTGATCATCGGTGGCCCGCTGTCGGACCACAAAGGCATCAACCGTAAAGGTGGCGGCCTGACCGCGCCGGCCCTGACCGAAAAAGACAAGGCCGACATCAAGCTTGCCGCGGAAATGGACCTGGACTACCTGGCCGTTTCCTTCCCGCGTGACGCCAGCGACATGGAATACGCACGCAAGCTGCGTGACGAGGCCGGCGGCAGCGCCTGGCTGGTGGCCAAGATCGAACGCGCCGAAGCGGTTGCCGACGACGAAACCCTCGACAAGCTGATCGCCGCCTCCGACGCGGTGATGGTTGCCCGTGGCGACCTGGGTGTGGAAATCGGCGACGCCGAGCTGATCGGCATTCAGAAAAAGATCATTCAGCACGCCCGCCGCAACAACAAGGCGGTGATCGTGGCGACCCAGATGATGGAGTCGATGATCCAGAACCCGATGCCGACCCGCGCTGAAGTGTCCGACGTGGCCAACGCCGTGCTGGACAACACCGATGCGGTGATGCTGTCGGCCGAAAGTGCTGCCGGTTCCTACCCGATCGAAGCCGTACAGGCCATGGCGCGGATTTGCCAAGGTGCCGAAAAGCACCCGACCAACCAGAAGTCCAGCCACCGCCTGCACACCACCTTCGAGCGCTGCGACGAAAGCATCGCCCTGGCGGCCATGTACACCGCCAACCACTTCCCGGGCGTGAAGGCGATCATCGCCCTGACCGAAAGCGGCTACACCCCGCTGATCATGTCGCGCCTGCGTTCGCACGTGCCGATCTTCGCCCTGTCGCCGCACCGCGCTACCCAGGCTCGCGTCTCGATGTTCCGCGGGGTCTACCCGATCGCCTTCGACCCGGCCTCGCTGCCGGCCGACAAGGTAAGCCAGGCGGCAGTCGACGAACTGCTCAAGCGCGGCCTGGTGGAACAGGGTGACTGGGTAATCCTGACCAAAGGTGACAGCTACCACACCATCGGTGGCACCAACGGCATGAAAATCCTGCATGTCGGTGATCCGCTGGTCGGCTGATCTACCCCGGGGGCCGCGTTGCGGCCCCTTCTCATTCAGGCATGCTCGACAAACACATCGGCAAACACCTGGTTCCTTGGCACACCTGCAATAAATAGACGCCGCGCAAACCGCTCCACACTTGTCGGCGAGCCACACACCAGTGCAACCGTCTGCCGTGATGACGGCCGTAATGCCGCGAGCGCTTGATCAAACTGCTCTGCTTGCACCAACTCGACACTCACACCCTCCATCGCCTGCAACGGCTCAGCCAGGTAATGTTGAACGTGGCCATGCGCCACATGCATCACCCTGATCTCCCCCCGATGCCCCTGGCGCATCGCCTCGCGCAAAATGCCCCACAAGGGCGCAAGCCCGGTACCCGCCGCCAGCAACCAGAGCGGTCGCCCTTGCCAGTCCGGGTCATAATGCAACGCTCCGCCCCTGAGCTCCCCCAGGCGCATCGCGTCGCCAACCTTCAACCCTCGGGCCTTGTCGCAAAAAGCACCTGGCCGCTGGCAGTCGATATGAAATTCAAGGAAGTCGTCTTCCCCCGGCAGGCTTGCCAACGAATAGGGCCGCGCTACCGCCCCGCTCCACAACACCACATGCTGGCCCGCCTGGTATCGCAGCGCTCGCACCGGGCGCAGGCGCAGGCGTAACACGTCACCGAACCAGTCCAGTGCGCAAACCTGTGCGGGGATACCATCCTGCTGCGGGTCGAACACCGCCACGCGCAGGTCACCCACTACCCGGCACTGGCAAGCCAGTCGCCAGCCCTGGGCGTGTTTATCCAGCGCCAATGCCTCGGGCAAGGCGTCCGCTGGCAGCCCGTCCAGGCAATGCACCAGGCAGGCATGGCAACTGCCGGCGCGGCAGCTGTAGGGCACATTCAACCCAGCCTCGTTCAGGGCATCGAGCAGGTTGCTGCCAGTCGGCACCGCCCAGCGGCGCTCGCCCACGCAAATTTCGGGCATGTTCAGGTATCTCTTCCCGCTTCAGATTGTTGGGGGCGCTTTGCACCCCATCGATTCTACGGCCAGCCGCGCAACCCGGCAGCAAAAAGGATGCCTGCCCACTGCCGACCATCGTCCACACCGGCCAAAGGTGTGCCCGGCACAGATGCGCGCTATACTGCCGCGCCTTTTTCCGTCGGCCTGACCTGCCGGCGCCTTGCAAGGCGTTTCGACATGCTGGTCGGCACCGTCGAGCGTCTTTATGAATGTTCCCGTCTTTAAGAGGAGCGCGCTGCATGACCGTGATCAAGCAAGACGACCTGATTCAGAGCGTCGCCGACGCCCTGCAATTCATCTCGTACTACCACCCCGTCGATTTCATCCAGGCCATGCACGAGGCCTATCTGCGTGAAGAGTCGCCTGCTGCGCGCGATTCCATCGCCCAGATCCTGATCAACTCGCGCATGTGCGCCACCGGCCACCGCCCGATCTGCCAGGACACCGGTATCGTCACCGTGTTCGTGCGCGTGGGCATGGACGTACGCTGGGACGGCGCCACCCTGAGCGTCGACGACATGATCAACGAAGGTGTGCGTCGCGCCTACAACCTGCCTGAAAACGTGCTGCGTGCTTCGATCCTGGCCGACCCGGCCGGTGCGCGCAAGAACACCAAGGACAACACCCCGGCAGTGATCCACTACTCCATCGTCCCCGGCGACAAGGTCGAGGTCGATGTCGCAGCCAAAGGCGGCGGCTCGGAGAACAAGTCGAAGATGGCCATGCTCAACCCGTCCGACTCGATCGTCGACTGGGTACTGAAGACCGTCCCGACCATGGGCGCTGGCTGGTGCCCGCCTGGCATGCTGGGCATCGGCATCGGCGGTACCGCCGAAAAAGCCGCCGTCATGGCCAAGGAAGTGTTGATGGAATCCATCGACATCCACGAACTGAAAGCCCGTGGCCCGCAGAACCGCCTGGAAGAAATTCGTCTGGAGCTGTTCGAGAAGGTCAACCAGCTGGGCATCGGCGCCCAGGGCCTGGGTGGCCTGACCACCGTGCTCGACGTCAAGATCATGGACTACCCGACCCACGCCGCGTCGCTGCCGGTGTGCATGATCCCCAACTGCGCCGCCACCCGACACGCCCACTTCGTGCTTGATGGCTCCGGCCCGGCCGAACTGGAAGCGCCGTCGCTGGACGCCTACCCGGAAATCGTCTGGGAAGCCGGCCCAAGTGCCCGCCGCGTCAACCTCGACGACATCACCCCGGAAGAAGTTGCCAGCTGGAAACCGGGCGAAACCATTTTGCTCAACGGCAAGATGCTGACCGGCCGCGACGCCGCCCACAAGCGCATGGTCGAAATGCTCAACCGGGGCGAAGAATTGCCGGTGGACCTGAAAGGCCGCTTCATCTACTACGTAGGCCCGGTCGACCCGGTCGGTGACGAAGTGGTAGGCCCAGCTGGCCCGACCACCGCTACCCGCATGGACAAGTTCACCCGCCAGATCCTCGAGCAGACCGGCCTGCTGGGCATGATCGGCAAGTCCGAGCGTGGCCCGACCGCCATCGAAGCGATCAAGGACAACAAGGCCGTGTACCTGATGGCCGTTGGCGGCGCTGCCTACCTGGTGGCCCAGGCCATCCGCAAGTCGAAGGTCCTGGCCTTCGCCGAGCTGGGCATGGAAGCGATCTACGAGTTCGACGTCAAGGACATGCCGGTTACCGTTGCCGTAGACAGCAACGGTGAGTCGGTACACATCACTGGCCCTGCCCTGTGGCAGAGCAAGATTGCCGAGAGCCTGGCCGTCGAAGTGAAGTAAGCCTGATGTAACAGCGGCGCCTGCTGTGCGGGCGCCGCTGTCTTCACAAGATTCTGTCAAACTGCTCCGGCCAGTCCCTGCGGGTAAACACCTGCCCTTCCCGCCTCACCCGCCGCACTTCCTCCAGGTCCACCTCACACACCAGCCACTGGCTGCACGCCGGGCTCAGTGCCTCGCTCAACGCTACCACCCCATCCCCCGGCATCCCGTGATCCGGTGGAACGAACAACCCTGCTCGCCCGATATTCTCGTCCAGCGCCGGCGACCACGGCGCATGCCCCACCGTAGGGCTCTGCAACACCGCAATCTGGTTCTCCAAAGCCCGCGCCTGGGCGCCGATGCGTACCCGGTGGTAACCCGCCTCGGTATCGGTACAGCTGGGGGCCAGGATCAGGTCGGCACCCGCCTCGGCCAGGTGCCTGGCCAGCATGGGGAATTCATTGTCATAACAGATCAGGAAGCCCAGGCGCCCCAACTCGGTGTCGAATACCTGCAGGCCCTGGCCCGCAGCGATGCCCCACTGTTCGCGTTCGAACCGGGTCATCATCAGCTTGTCCTGATAGCCAAGCACACCCTTGGGGCCGAACAACCAGGCTCGGTTACGGTACCGCCCATCGCTGTCCAGGACCGGCACGCTGCCCGGTTGCAGGTAGATTCCCCAGCGCCGGGCAAGGCTTTCGCACAGCGCCCTCCATGGCTCGATCAACGGCTGGATGCCGGCAATCGAAGCCTTCAGGTCACCCCGTTGCTCGGCACTCAGCTGGCCGCTCAACACCAGACCGGCGTATTCGGGCAGCAGCAGCAAGCGTGCGCCCGCCTCCACGGCCTCGGCGCACAGGCCCTGCAGGTGGTCGGCGTAGGCGTCCCAGGTTTCATGCAGTTCGATGGCGTACTGGCAGGACGCCAGGCGGATCATATCGGCAGTTCCTTCAGCCAGAACGACATCAGCTTGTCGGAGCTTTCCTGTTCATCCAGGTCGCGCCAGGCGTAGGTGGTGCGCAATGACGGGTCATGCAGGAAGCCGCGGTTGCGCCAGAAGCCGTGCAATGGCTTGTAGTCCGCTGGCCTTCGCGGGTGCACGCCTGGCCGCTCCACCGCGCAGAACGCGCAATAATCGAACTCGGCCAGTTTGTGCGCGTAGGATTCGCGTTCGATGAAAAAGCGCACGCCCAGGCCCTGGCCGCGGTACTCCGGCAACACCAGCGACTCGCCAAAGTAATACACGCTGGCCGGGTCGCGCCCCTGGGCCAGAAACGGTTGCTGGAACTCGGGGGCGACATCCACCAGCGGCAGGCCAGTGGACGCGCCAACCACCTTGCCGTCGTCCAGCGCCAGCACCACCAGGCTACGCCCGGAGCGGGCATAGCCGGCCAGGTAGTCAGCCTCGTACTCCGGGGTACCGTCGTAAAGGTAGGGAAACTCGCGAAACACGCTAAGGCGCAGGCGAGCGAGGTCATCGATGTATGGCGCGATAGCGGCGCCGTGCAACAGGCGTATTTCCATGCTTGGCGGTCGTTTTGTCGATGTGGATGACGCGCTCGGCTAAGCCGGGCTTGAGGGGAAACCCTATCATCCGAGGCAGCGACCCGCCTTCTCCCTACACGACAGGTATTGTTCCATGACCGCTACCGAACTGGTAAATGCTTACTACGCCGCGTTCAACGCCGGTGACATGCCGGGCTTTCTCGCCCTGCTCAGCGAGGACGTGATCCACGACATCAACCAGGGCGAGCGGCAGATGGGCAAGGCCCGGTTTGCCACGTTCATGGACAAGATGAACCGCTGCTACCGCGAACGCCTGGCCGATATCGTGGTGATGCAGAACGCCGAGGGCAGTCGCGCGGCGGCGGAGTTCACCGTGCACGGCGAATACCTGGGCGATGACGAAGGGTTGCCGGCAGCAAACGGGCAGACCTATGTGCTGCCAGCGGGGGCGTTTTTCTATATCCACTGCGGCAAGATTGCCCGGGTGACCAACTACTACAACCTCAATGACTGGGTCGAGCAGGTTGCCTGAAGCCTGTTTGAGCCGTTTTGGCTGCACCGTCCTCTTCGCGGGTAAACCCGCTCCCACAGGGATTCACTGAACCTGAGAGGTGTGATGAACCTGTGGGAGCGGGTTTACCCGCGAAGGGGCCCTGTCAGGCGATACGAGTACCCAGCACCTTCAAAAATGCCGCCAGCCACGCCGGGTGCGCTGGCCATGCCGGTGCGGTCACCAGGTTGCCATCCACATGCGCCTGGTCCACCGCGATGTCGATGAACGTGCCGCCCGCCAGACGCACCTCCGGCGCACACGCCGGGTATGCGCTGCATTCGCGCCCCTCCAGCACACCCCCCGCGGCCAGCAGCTGGGCACCATGGCACACCGCCGCAATCGGCTTGCCAGCCTGGTCAAATGCCCGCACCAGCGCCAGCACTTTATCATCCAGGCGCAGGTACTCCGGCGCACGGCCGCCCGGGATCAGCAGCGCGTCGTAACTCTCGGCCCGTACCCGCACAAAGTCATAATTCAGGGCAAAATTGTGCCCCGGCTTTTCGCTGTAGGTCTGCTCACCCTCAAAATCATGGATGGCAGTGCGCACGGTCTGCCCCGCCAGTTTCTCCGGGCACACCGCATGCACCGTGTGGCCCACCATGCTCAAGGCCTGGAACGGCACCATCGCCTCGTAATCCTCGACGTAGTCGCCCACCAGCATAAGAATCTTCTTCGCCGTCATCGCACCCACTCCTTCGGTTAACCGTCAATGCACGATAGCTGCTGTCAGTCACGGCGGTCGAGCACGTTGACGACCAGTCGGTCGATCCAGCCCCATATCCGTTGCTTCACCCGGCGCCACAGGGGGCGGGCATGCCAGTGGTCGAGGTCGACTTCCTCGCTCAAGGCAAAGTCGCGCTCGAAGCTGGCCACCACCGCCGCCGTCAACGGCGGGTCCAGCGCCTCGATGTTGGCTTCAAGGTTGAAGCGCAGGTTCCAGTGATCGAAGTTGCACGAACCTACGCTGACCCAGTCGTCTACCACAGCCATTTTCAGGTGCAGGAAGCACGGTTGGTATTCGAAAATCCGCACCCCGGCGCGCAGCAGGCGTGGGTAGTAGCGGTGCCCGGCGTAGCGGACCGACGGGTGGTCTGTGCGTGGGCCGGTCAGCAACAGCCGCACATCAAGCCCCTTGCTGGCGGCGCGGCGCAACGAACGGCGCACGCTCCAGGTTGGCAGAAAGTACGGCGTGGCCAGCCATACCCGTTGCTTGCCACTGTTCAGCGCACGCACCAGCGAATGCAGGATGTCCTGGTGCTGGCGGGCGTCGGCATAGGCCACCCGGCCCATGCCCTGCCCATGGGCAGGGGCCTTGGGCAGGCGCGGCAGGCCGAAGCCTTCGGCAGGGCGCCAGGCGGTGCGGCGGTTGTTGGCGGACCACTGGCGGTCGAACAGCAGTTGCCAGTCGGTCACCACCGGCCCCTGGATCTGCACCATCACCTCATGCCACTCGCTGGTCGCGTCGCCCGGCTTCCAGAACTCGTCGGTAACGCCCGTGCCGCCCACCACCGCCCAGCGTTCGTCCACCAGCAGCAGCTTGCGGTGGTCACGGTACAGGTTGCGCAGGCCACGCTTCCAGCGCAGGCGGTTGTACCAGCGCAGGTACACACCGGCTTCCAGCAGGCGCTGGCGCAGGGCGCTGTTGAAGGCCAGCGAGCCATAATCATCGAACAGGCAACGCACCCGCACGCCACGGCGGGCGGCCTGCTCCAGCGCTTCGACCACCGCCTCGGCACAGGCGCCGGCCTCGACCAGGTACAGCTCCAGGTCGACCTGAAACTCGGCACCCACGATTGCCGCCAGCATGCGCGGAAAGAATTCGGGGCCGTCGATCAGCAGTTCGAACTGGTTGCCATCCCGCCAGGGGAAGACCGGCCCCGGCATGTCAGCGGGCGGTGAAAATCAGCACCGCGCTAACCGGCACCGACGGGTTGATGGACTTGAGCCCGGCGAACTTGCGCAGGCTTTCCAGCCCCGGCAGCAAACCGAAATCCTCGGCGCGCAGCAGCAGCGGTTCCAGGGTCACAACCTGGAAGCGCCGCGCATCCAGGCGAGTGGCCAGCAGCAGGGCGTTGTAGCTGTGCGACTGGCCATGCAACGTGACCGTCAGCGGCAGGCGCAACTCGATCTGCGCACCATCGGCCAGGTCATTGATCGGCCGCAAATCGATCTGCGCCTTTACGGTGGCCTCGGCGAAGCGCCCGACCTCGAACAGGTTGTCGCGCATTTGCTCATCACGCAGCGGGATGCCGCTGCTGACAGAGTCCATCTCGATGCTCAGCCCCGCTACGCCTTTGCGGTCGACCGTACCATGCAGCACCAGAAAGCGGTGCACTTCGGCGGTGTCACCGTTCTTGCCGGTAATGAACGACAGGCGCGACGATTCGCCATCGAGGTGCCAGTTGGCGTGGGCGGGCAGGCACAAAGCCAGCAACAAGGCGGGCAGTAGACGGGACAGTTTGAACATGACAGATCTCGTGAAACCAAGCCGCCAACCTTACCCGCACGCCTTCATGGCAGCAAGCGGCAGCCCTCGCGCCGGCCTTGCCAGGCAGCCTGGTTGCGCCGCCCAAGCCCCTCGGCGGTGATTAGCCGTTGCTGGCCGTTTTCCTCCAGCAGGCTCAACGGCAGCCATTGCTTTACATAGCCTTGGCAGTAGGCCTGCTCGAAGCCCATGACGAAGCGGCACGAGCAGTATTCCTTGGCCGAGTAGGCCGAGAGGATGCCGGGAAAATCCGCCAGCGCCTGACGCTCCTGCCAAGCCCAGAACAAAAGACCGAGCAGCACCAGCAACAAGGCCCGCTTCATGTGCCCTCCCCGGGCAATACCGCCAGTACCCGCTTGAGCAGTTCTTCATGCTGGTAGCTGCCGTCGCGGTCATCGGCATAGCGCACAATCACCAGCTTTTGCGCGGGCAGTACGTACAGCGCCTGGCCCCAGTGGCCAAGGGCGGCGTAGGTGTCTTCGGGCGCACTCGGCCAAGGCCGCTGGCGGCCGGCCAGCGGCCGGTTGAGCCACCAGTGGCCGCCGGGGTTGGCCTCACCAGGCACAGGTTCGGCATGGGCAAACGCTGTGCGGTTGAAGGCCACCCAGGCCTTGGGCAGCAGTTGCCGGCCTTGCCAGCGCCCGTCGCGCTGCATCAGCAAGCCGATTCGCGCCAGGTCCCGGGCGCTAAGGTACAGATAGGAAGAGCCCACGTAGGTACCCGCCCGGTCACGCTCCCACACCGCGCTGTCGATACCCAACGGGGTGAACAGCGCGTGCCAGGGGTAATCGGGGTACTGCCCGGCCTCGAGCATGCCGCGCAGTGCAGCGGCCAGCAGGTTGCTGTCACCGCTGGAATAGACAAACCGCTCGCCGGGGCTGGCCGACGAACCCCGCGCCGCCGTATAGGCCGCCATGTCCCCGCGGCCACGGGTATACAGCATGGCCACCACCGACGATTTGAGCGGGGCGTATTCGTAGTCTTCCTGCCAGTCCAGGCCACTGCCCCAGTGCAGCAGATCGGCCATGCGTACACCGGGATGAGCGCGCATGCCGGGGTAGAAACGGGTGACCGGATCTTGTAGCTGGAAGCGCCCTTCACCCTGGGCCACGCCCAGCAGCGTGGCAAGTACGCTCTTGCTTACCGACCAGGTCAGGTGCGCGGTGGCGGCAGTGGTGGGGGCGGTGTAGCGCTCGTGGAGGATACGGCCGTCGCGGATGATCAGCAGCGCGTCGGTGCGGATGCCGCTGCGGTCGGGGGCGGTGCGAGGGGGGAAGGCGTAGGCGTCGACGGCTTGCCAGTCGAACGTGGCAGGGTCGTTCTGCCAGGCAGGATCAGGCCAGTCCTCGGCTTGGGCGGTTGCCAAGGCCAGGCAAAGAACCAATAGCAGACCTTTCAGCATCGCTTTTCAGGCTCGCAATTTTGGGGCTGCTGCGCAGCCCATCGCCGGCAAGCCAGCTCCCACAGGTACTGCACACACCTGGGCATTGTGCGATCCATGTGGGAGCTGGCTTGCCGGCGATGGGCCGCAAGGCGGCCCCCGGGATCATCGGTTCACAACAACCTATCAGGCCTTCATGACAATCCCGCAGCAGCCCAAGCCTTGTTCAGGCGCTTCTCGCGTGCCGCTGCAGCCAACGCCATCACCCCTTGGTCACGCTGCCAGATTTGCGCCCAATGCACCGGCCCTGCCGCCAAGGCCGCATCGATCGCCCCCCGCAACGCTTGGAACTGCGCAAACAAACCACCCAACAGCAAATGGCCACCGGTGCTGTCGGCACACTGCCGGCTGCCCTCGGCACACCCAGCCAGCAGCCCAAGCAGTTGCAGGCGTAAATCCTGTGGCCAGGCGCTTTCCTGCCCCACGCCATACAACCAGGCCGTCAGCGCCGTGAGCACATACAAGTCCTCCAGCGAGCGAAACGGTTTCACATAGGCATCCCAGCCGTCACCGGCCAGCAATTCGCACGCCGCCTGTTCCAGCAGCAAGCGCCCATGGCCCACCTCCGGCATCAACGGCAGGGTCGGCAATGGCTCCAGGGTCACGCCAGGCTCCCCGGGGTAGACCACTGCCAGGTTCAACTGCGGTGCCGCGCCAGCCGTTTCACTGCGCGCCGCCACCAGCAGCCACTCCGCTTCCAGCCCGGCGGTGACGAAGTCCTTGCTGCCGGTCAGCCGCAAGCCCTCCAGGCGCGTGTGCATGTCGGCCGGCCGCACGCTGCGCCGCTCGGTGGCGCACAGGGCGCCGAGGCTGGGCGGTGCACTGGGCCACAGCACGCGCAAGGCGGCCTGGTAACCCACCAGGAAAGCCAGGCCTGGCGTAGCCATCGCGCGCCCGCCCAGTGCCGCCAGTTCGAAGGGGGCAACCGGGCCGAGGCGCTCGAGCAGCGCGGCGTAGGTTTCACCCAGGGTGCCCGCCAGCCCTTGGCGAAGCGGGTCGTTCAATCGTTGCAACCAGGCCATGGGACGGCTCCTTGCTGGGGCTTTTCTGGTCAAGGTTTGGGGGGTGTCACGCAAGCATCACCAAAGATTCACAGGGGTGACACCGCGTCTACCTAGGCTGACTTTGCACAACAAAGCCGACCGGCCGCAACCCTTCATGGCTGGCTTATGGAGACTCGTAATGACTCGGATCGCTCATTCTGGCGACAACAGCACTGAACGCCGTCTGCAAGCCGAACGCCTGGTTGGCGCCGCGGCGCTGCAAGAGGCCCAGGCCCTGCGTTTCAAAGTGTTCAGCGCAGAATTCAAGGCCAAGCTCAAGGGTGCCGAGCACGGCTTGGACATGGACGACTACGACGTGCACTGCCGCCACATTGGTGTCCGCGACCTGAGCACCGGCGAGCTGGTGGCCACCACCCGTCTGCTCGACCACCAGGCGGCTAGCAGCCTGGGCCGCTTCTACAGCGAAGAAGAATTCCGCCTGCACGGCCTGCTGCAGCTGCAGGGCCCCATCCTCGAACTGGGCCGCACCTGCGTAGCCCCCGACTACCGCAATGGCGGCACCATCGCCGTGCTCTGGGGTGAACTGGCCGAAGTACTCAACGAGGGCGGCTACAGCTACCTGATGGGCTGTGCCAGCATCCCCATGCAGGACGGCGGCGTGCAGGCTCATGCCGTGATGCAGCGCCTGCGTGACCGCTACCTGTGCAACGAGCACCTGCGTGCCGAGCCGAAGAACCCGCTGCCAAGCCTGGCTTTGCCGGGCAACGTCATCGCCGAAATGCCACCGCTGCTCAAGGCCTACATGCGCCTGGGCGCAAAGATTTGCGGCGAGCCGTGCTGGGACGAGGACTTCCAGGTGGCCGACGTGTTCATCCTGCTCAAGCGCGATAACCTGTGCCCGCGCTACGCCCGGCACTTCAAGGCGGCGGTCTGATGACGAAGCTGCGGGTAGTCGCCCGCCTGACCCGACTGCTGCTGGTGCTGTTGCTGGGCATGTTGATGGCCAGCGTTATTGCCCTCGGCGAACGCCTGGGCTTCAAGGCCCCTATCGAGCGCCGCCAGCGCTGGTCCTGCCTGTTCATGAAACGCCTGGTCGCCGCCCTGCCCTTCAACGTGCGGGTGGTGGGCGAGTTGCCACAACGGCCAATGCTGTGGGTGAGCAACCACGTTTCGTGGACCGATATCCCCCTGCTCGGCATGCTGCTGCCGCTGTCGTTCCTGTCCAAGGCCGAGGTGCGTCACTGGCCGGTGGCGGGCTGGCTGGCGGAAAAGGCCGGCACGCTGTTCATTCGCCGTGGTGGTGGCGACAGCCAGGGCCTGCGCGAACAGATCGCCGGGCAACTGGGGCTGGCCCGCCCCCTGCTGATCTTCCCCGAAGGCACCACTACCTGCGGTCGCAACGTGCGCACCTTCCATGGCCGCCTGTTGGCAGGTGCCATCGACCGGGGCGTGGCGGTTCAGCCGGTGGCTATCCAGTACCTGCGTGATGGCCAGATCGACCCGATTGCGCCGTTCGTTGGTGATGATGATCTGGTGTCGCACCTGATGCGCCTGTTTGCCCAGCCGCGGGGCGAGGTGTGCATTCACTTGCTGCCACCCATCGGCAGCGTGGGCAAGGAACGTGCGGTGCTGGCATTGCAGGCGCAGCAGGCAATTCACCTGGCGTTGTTCGGGGTAGAAGAAGTTGAAGCAGTGCCAAGGCGGCAGGCGCGGGCTGCCTGAGGTTTTGCACAGCCAGTGCCGGCCTCTTCGCGGGCTTGCCCGCTCCCACAGGTAGTGCGCTTTCTTGAGCACTGCGCCGTACCTGTGGGAGCGGGCAAGCCCGCGAAGAGGCCAATGCAAAATTAACTGCCAGACATCCGCCGCGCCGCCGCAAAGGCCTGCAGCTGCGGGTAGAACTCGCGAAAATCCGCCAGCAGCGGCTCATACAGCCGCTCCAGCTCCACCATCACCCCGGCCATGCCCTCAGGCCGCGACAAGCGCCGGGCAATGCCGTTGAATACCTGCTCCAGCGTGGCAAAATCGCCATACGCCCCCAGCCAGTCATCCGCTGCCATGAACGGCGCAATCCGCGCCAACCGCCCCGGCAGCTCCGGCTCCGCCAGTAGCACCCGATAAAACGCGCCAGTAAACTGCTCCAGGGGCTGCTCGGCATAGTTGCACCAATGCCGCGCCAGGCAATGGTCGAAGAATACATCCAGGACAATGCCGGCAAAGCGCCGCCGCTCACGCGGAAAGCGTGCCAGTGCGGCCAGCACCAACGGGTGCCGATCGGTGTAGCTGTCGATATGCCGGTGCAGCCGGATAGCCGCCTCCAGTGCAGGTGGAAAGCGCCCTTCCAGCGAGCCTTTGACAAAATCGCCATACAGGCTGCCAAGCAGTTGTTGCGGCGCCGGGCCGCCCAGGTGCAGGTGTGCGAGGTAGTTCATGCGCACAGTCTAACACTGCCCACCCTTATATCGTTATAACGCGATATAGCGATTGGTACTCAGCTCAGAACCTCTTCGTATTTGTATATCGGGAACGGGCGATTTACATTTCGTCCTATCGCGATATACCGCTACAACGAGCCTCAATCCATGCCTCTCGATCTCGACGAAATCATAAAAGCGCTGGCTCATCCGGTCAGGCGAGAAATCCTCAGCTGGCTGAAAGACCCGGCAACGCAATTCCCCGACCAGTACCACAGCACCGAAAACGGTGTGTGTGCCGGGCAGATCGACCAACGCTGCGGCCTGTCGCAGTCGACCGTCTCCGCTCACCTGGCCACCTTGCAGCGCGCCGGGCTGATCAGCAGCCAGAAGATTGGCCAATGGCACTTCTTCAAACGCAACGAAGCCACCATCGAGGCGTTCCTCGAACAACTGCGCCAAACACTTTGACAAGGCAGGTAACCGTTATGACCACGCTTTTCGATCCGATCACACTGGGCGACCTGCAACTGCCCAACCGCATCATCATGGCCCCGCTCACGCGCTGCCGTGCCGACGAAGGCCGCGTGCCCAATGCGCTGATGGCCGAATACTATGTGCAGCGCGCCAGCGCCGGGCTGATCCTCAGCGAGGCGACTTCGGTCGCTGCCATGGGCGTCGGCTACCCGGATACCCCCGGCATCTGGAACGATGAGCAGGTGCGCGGCTGGAACAACGTCACCAAGGCCGTGCATGCCGCCGGCGGGCGTATCTTCCTGCAACTGTGGCACGTTGGCCGCATCTCACACCCCAGCTACCTCAACGGCGAGCTGCCTGTCGCCCCCAGCGCGATCCAGCCCAAGGGCCATGTAAGCCTGGTGCGCCCGCTGAGTGACTACCCCACCCCTCGCGCGCTGGAAACCGAAGAGATCATCGATATCGTCGAGGCCTACCGCAGCGGTGCCGAGAATGCCAAGGCTGCCGGTTTCGATGGTGTAGAGATCCACGGCGCCAACGGCTATCTGCTCGATCAGTTCCTGCAAAGCAGCACCAACCAGCGCACCGACCGCTACGGTGGGTCGGTGGAAAACCGGGCGCGCCTGCTGCTGGAGGTGACCGATGCGGCCATCGAAGTGTGGGGCGCGAACCGCGTAGGGGTGCACCTGGCGCCGCGTGCCGATGCTCACGACATGGGTGATGATGACCGCGCCAAAACCTTCAGCTACGTGGCTCGCGAGCTGGGCAAGCGGGGCATTGCCTTTATCTGCTCGCGGGAGCGGGAAGCCGATGACAGCATCGGCCCATTGATCAAGGAAGCGTTCGGCGGCCCGTACATCGTCAACGAGCGGTTTGACAAAGCCAGTGCCAATGCGGCCCTGGCCAGTGGCAAGGCCGATGCGGTGGCGTTTGGCGTGCCGTTCATCGCCAACCCCGACCTGCCGGCGCGGCTGGCGGCGGATGCGCCGTTGAACGAGGCGCGGCCTGAGACCTTCTATGGCAAGGGGCCGGTGGGGTACATCGATTATCCGCGGTTGTAATCAAGATTGCCGGGGCCGCTTTGCGGCCCTATCGCGACACAAGGCCGCTCCTACAATGGATCGGCGTACACCGTACATTGTGGGAGCGGCCTTGTGTCGCGATAGGGGGGCAACGCCCTCCCCTGCGGCGTCACGGCCGAGCGTTGATCTGCTGTTGCAGATTCTGGACCTGGCTCTGCAAGGTATTCAGGTTGCGGGTCATCTGCGCCCGGAACGCATCAAACTCCTGCACCGACGCACCACCGGACGCCGCAGCAGCCGGGCGGTTGTCGATCTGGCTCTTCAGCACCAGCATGTCCTGCTCCAGGCTCTGAATGGCAGCGCTGGGGTTACCCTGCTTCTTCAGCGCCGCCACATCGCTGCCCAGGCTCTTGAGCTGCCCGTCCAGCGTGCCGCTATCCACCTGAGCGGCCTTCAGCGCGGCAACCTGCTCGTTCAGGCCCTTCAACTGGGCATCCAGCTTGCCGCCATCAACCTGCCCTGAACGCAACGCGGCCAGCTCGCCATTCACCAGCTTCAACTGCGCCTGCAGCTGGCTTTGCAGCTCGGTCACAGCCTTCTGCTGTTCACGGGTATCGGCCAGCACCTGCTCCAGGCGCTTACCCAGGTCGCCGGTCTGCCCGGCTACGCCTTGCTGCAACTGGCGCAACTGCAGCTTCAGCGCCTCGCTGCTGGTTGTGACACCAGACTCGCTGGCTTCCACCTTGCCACTGATCGCCTGCAAACGCCCGGCTGCTTCTTCACTGATGCGGGCAAAACTCTCCTGGGTCGCCACCAGTTGCTGCTCCATCAGCGAGATCTGCTGGAAGCTCCACCAGCCCAGGCCCGCCAACGCAATGAACGAAGCGCCGAGCAGCGCCCACAACGGCGCCGTGCTGGCACCACGGGCGGCTTTCTGGCGGCTGCGCACCACGTGCGCCGGCATCAGTTCGTCATCATCAACGGTGCCCGCCCGCAAGCTGGGCACGTCATCGAAGTCATCGTGAGCATGGTTACGCATGGATACATTCAACCGCGGTAGTCGCAAAGAGGCACGAGTATAAACCGCAAGCGCGGCGCGTTGATGACCATTGTCACTCCAGCGGCTTCACTGCCCAGGCGGCAAATGCTTCCACCACCCGCAGAATTCATCCAGCGCCGTCCACAGGCTGACCTTGGGCTGGTAGTCCAGGTACTGTCGGGCGCGGCTGATATCCAGGGTGAAATCACGGCTCATCACCTGCATCCCCAAGCGCGACAAGGTAGGTTGCGGGCGCCCCGGCCACAGCATGCAAGCCGCCTCGTTCAACGCGGCCAGGCTGTAGGCCAGGCCGTAGGAACGGTAGCGGGTAACCTGCGGCAGCTGCATCTGGCGCATCACGTAGTTGACCACGTCCCACAGCGGCAGCGGCTGGCCGTTGCTGATGTTGTAGGCCTGACCCAGCGCACGGTCGTCGGCGAACAACGCGCTAAGCAATGCTTCGTTGAGGTTGTGCACGCTGGTGAAATCGACTTTGTTCAAGCCGTTGCCGATGATCGCCACGCGGCCTTTGCGCTGCATCTGCATCAGCCGCGGAAAAATGCTGGCATCGCCGGCACCGGTGACAAAACGCGGGCGCAACGCCAGCACTTCAAGGCCGAACTCCTGGGCACCGAACACTTTTTGCTCGGCCAGGTGCTTGGTCTGCCCATAGTGGTCGTGAAAACGGCGCGGCACCTGCTCTTCACGGATGTCCAGGCGCGAACGGCCGTTGAAATAGATCGACGGCGACGACAGGTGCACCAGGCGCCGCACATGTTCCTTCAGGCAGCCCTCGACCACGTTTTCGGTGACGATCACATTGCCTTGGTAGAAGTCCTGGTAGCGCCCCCAGTTGCCCACTGCGCCGGCGCAGTGCACCACAGCCTCCATGCCTTGGCACAGGCGGCGGGCCAGCTCGGGATCGCCCAGGTCGCCGGGAATGAACTGGGCGCCGCGCTTGACCAGGTGCTCGACCCCTTCGGCGCGGCGGCCGCTGACCCGCACGTCCAGGCCCTGCTCCAGGGCGAAGCGCGCAAAGCGCCCGCCAATGAAGCCACTCGCGCCGGTGACCAGAATTCGCATGTAAGACTCCGTCTTGCCAGATTTCAGATGCAACTGACGCCAACCGCGGCTACAAGGGCACCAGCCATTGACGTGCGGTGTGCCGCAGGTGGTCGGTCAGTTGCGCGAGCAATTGCCCGCCATTGCGCCAATGATGCCAGTACAGCGGCACGTCGATGGGGGTATCGCTGCAGATTTCCACCAACTGCCCGCTGGCCAGCTGCTCCCGAGCCTGCAGTTCGGGCACCAGCCCCCAGCCCAGCCCTGCCTCGGTCATGCGCAGGAAGCCTTCGGACGACGGGCACAGGTGGTGCAGGAAGCCGTCCTCGATGCCCAGTGATGCCAGGTAGCGGTGCTGCAGGAAATCATCCGGGCCGTACACGATCGCCGGGGTGCGGGCCAGGCGACTGGCGACAAAGCCCTGGGGGAAATGCCGCGCCATGAACCCTGGGCTGGCCAACGCCCGGTAGCGCATGGCCCCAAGGAGCAGGCTGCGGGCCCCGGCTACCGGGCGTTCACTGCCACACAGGCAGGCCGCCACTTCGCCGGCACGCATGCGTTTCAGGCCCACTTCCTGGTCTTCTACAACCAAGTCGGTAAGCACGTTCTGCTGCGCACAGAAGTTGCCTACCGCACCGGCCCACCAAGTGGCCAGGCTATCGGCGTTAAGGGCGATGCGCAGGCGTTCCGGCGTGCCCTCCTCATCCAGCGCCGGCACCTGGCGCTGCAAGTCGCGTTCAAGCAGGCGCACCTGCTGCACATGGTTGAGCAACTGGCGGCCGACTTCGGTCGGGCTGGGCGGCGTGGCACGCACCAGCACCGGTTGCCCGACCCGCGCTTCGAGCAGCTTGATGCGCTGGGAAATGGCCGACTGCGACAAGCCCAGCACTTGCGCGGCTCGCTCGAAACCACCCTGTTCGATCACCGCCGCCAGGGCGGCCAGCAACTTGTAGTCGAACATCGATTTTCCTAATGACGGATCAGCTTTATTTGTTTTTCTTATACAGCGTGAACAACCACAATGGCCAGCATCTTTCGGGTTCATATATGGAGCGCACGCCATGTGGCAAAGCTATCTCAACGGCATGCTGGTGGCCTTCGGCCTGATCATGGCCATCGGCGCCCAGAACGCCTTCGTCCTCGCCCAGAGCCTGCGCCGTGAGCATCACTTGCCGGTGGCAGCGCTGTGCATCGTCTGTGATGCCCTGCTGGTGGCTGCCGGGGTGTTCGGCCTGGCCACGGTACTGGCGCACAACCCGACCTTGCTGGCGGTCGCGCGCTGGGGCGGCGCGGTGTTCCTCATCTGGTACGGCGCCAAGGCCCTGCGCAGCGCCTGTTCCAGCCAGAGCCTGAAGCACCAGCAGGGCCAGGGCGTACGCTCGCGGCGTGCGGTGCTGCTCAGTGCCCTGGCGGTGACGCTGCTGAACCCGCATGTCTACCTGGATACAGTGTTGCTGATCGGCTCGCTGGGCGCCCAGCAGACCGAACCTGGTGCCTACGTGGCCGGGGCGGCCAGTGCCTCGCTGCTGTGGTTCTCGACCCTGGCGATTGGTGCGGCCTGGCTGGCACCGTGGCTGGCACGGCCGGCGACGTGGCGCATGCTCGACCTCATGGTGGCGGTGATGATGTTCGCGGTGGCGGCGCAGCTGATCTTCAACTGACCTCTGGCCTGCATGGCCCGGCACACATCGGTTGGCCTGGAAGCGACCACCACTGGTCGGTACCCGCCAACCGCTGCGGAACCTCTATTCCCTATGTTTGTTGCGTGGTTATGCGCCGGGGCTGGTGCTATGATCGACCCCTTGCGTCGCAAAGAGTACAAACTCGCCGACGCTCATAGGGCCGCCCGTGATCGGCCCTGCGCAAACCGCGAACTAGACCTGAATCAGGAGATCCACCATGGCTTTTGAATTGCCGCCGCTGCCGTACGCCCACGATGCCCTGCAGCCGCACATCTCCAAGGAAACCCTGGAGTTTCACCACGACAAGCACCACAACACCTATGTCGTGAACCTGAACAACCTGGTCCCAGGCACCGAATTCGAAGGCAAGACCCTGGAAGAGATCGTCAAGACCTCTTCGGGCGGCATCTTCAACAACGCCGCTCAGGTCTGGAACCACACCTTCTACTGGAACTGCCTGTCGCCAAACGGCGGCGGCCAGCCTACCGGTGCACTGGCTGAGGCCATCAACGCCGCTTTCGGTTCCTTCGACAAGTTCAAGGAAGAGTTCACCAAGACTTCGGTTGGCACCTTCGGTTCCGGCTGGGGCTGGCTGGTGAAGAAAGCTGACGGTTCCCTGGCACTGGCCAGCACCATCGGCGCCGGCTGCCCGCTGACCAGCGGCGACACCCCGCTGCTGACCTGCGACGTCTGGGAACACGCCTAC
Source organism: Pseudomonas putida S13.1.2 (assembly GCF_000498395.2). Lineage (NCBI taxonomy): Bacteria > Pseudomonadati > Pseudomonadota > Gammaproteobacteria > Pseudomonadales > Pseudomonadaceae > Pseudomonas > Pseudomonas putida. Next base: position 6,154,074 of record NZ_CP010979.1, on the reverse strand, counting down.
TACATCGACTACCGCAACCTGCGTCCGAAGTACGTCGAGGCGTTCTGGAACCTGGTCAACTGGGCCTTCGTTGCCGAACAGTTCGAAGGCAAGACCTTCAAGGCCTGAGTCATCCAGCCTTGATCATAAACCCGGCCATGTGCCGGGTTTTTTTGTGCCTGTGCAAACCTTTTCGCGGGCATGCCCGCGCCCACAGATACGGCGCCACCCGTGACCTTGATGCTCTCCCTGTGGGAGCGGGCGTGCCCGCGAAAAGGCCTGCACGGTTTTGCTTGCTCAGCCCGCATAGCGCGCTAACATCAAAGCTCTGGAAGATTGATACAGCGCACTCAAGTTGCGGGGTCAGGCAACCGATACACTGCTCATGATCGGCCGATAGTGTATCGTCATCGTTGATGGCAAAATGATGCCATGCGCATGGATTAAGGAAACCCCATTGAAGCTGGAATTGCGGAACAGCTTGTCGGTCAAGTTGCTCAGGGTCGTGCTGCTGTCGGCGTTGGCGGTTGGCGTCGTGCTCAGCTGTGCGCAAATTGTCTACGACACCTACAAGACCCGCCAGGCCGTGAACAATGATGCGCAGCGCATCCTCGACATGTTCCGCGACCCCTCCACCCAGGCGGTGTACAGCCTCGACCGCGAAATGGGCATGCAGGTGATGGAAGGCCTGTTCCAGGACGAATCAGTGCGCATGGCGTCCATCGGCCACCCCAACGAAACCATGCTGGCCGAAAAGTCCCGCCCGCTGCGGGACATGTCCATGCGCTGGCTGACCGACCCGATCCTGGGCCAGGAACGCACCTACACCACGCAACTGGTCGGCCGCGGCCCCTACAGCGAATACTACGGCGACCTCAGCATTACCCTCGATACCTCGTCCTACGGCGAAGACTTCCTGATCAATGCGGTGATCATCTTCATTTCCGGCGTACTGCGCGCCTTGGCCATGGGCCTGGTGTTGTACCTGGTCTACCACTGGCTGCTGACCAAACCGCTGTCCAAGATCATCGAGCACCTCACCCAGATCAACCCCGATCGCCCAAGCCAACACCAGATACCGCTGCTCAAGGGCCACGAGAAGAACGAACTGGGCCTGTGGGTCAACACTGCCAACCAGCTGCTGGCGTCGATCGAGCGCAACACCCACCTGCGCCATGAAGCCGAAAACAGCCTGCAGCGCATGGCCCAGTACGATTTCCTCACCGGCCTGCCCAACCGCCAGCAACTGCAGCAGCAACTGGACAAGATCCTCGTCGATGGCGGTCGCCTGCAACACCGTGTGGCGGTACTGTGCGTGGGCCTGGACGACTTCAAGGGCATCAACGAGCAGTTCAGCTACCAGGTCGGTGACCAGCTGCTGCTGGCCCTGGCCGACCGCCTGCGCGCCCACAGCGGCCGCCTGGGCGCCCTGGCGCGGCTGGGCGGCGACCAGTTTGCCCTGGTGCAGGCCAATATCGAGCAGCCCTACGAAGCGGCAGAACTGGCGCAGAGCATCCTCGACGACCTGGAAGTGCCATTCGACCTCGACCACCACCAGCAGATCCGCCTGCGCGCTACCATCGGCATTACCCTGTTCCCCGAAGACGGCGACAGCACCGAGAAGCTGCTGCAGAAAGCCGAACAGACCATGACCCTGGCCAAGGCCCGTTCGCGCAACCGCTACCAGTTCTACATCGCCAGCGTCGACAGCGAGATGCGCCGCCGCCGCGAGCTGGAAAAGGACCTGCGCGAAGCCCTGCCGCGCAACCAGCTGTACCTGGTGTACCAACCACAGATCAGCTACCGCGACCACCGCGTGGTCGGCGTCGAGGCGCTGCTGCGCTGGCAGCATCCAGAGCTGGGCATGGTGCCGCCGGACCAGTTCATTCCGCTGGCCGAACAGAACGGCAGCATCATCAGCATCGGCGAATGGGTACTGGACCAGGCTTGCCGGCAACTGCGCGAATGGCACGACCAAGGTTTCAGCGAGCTGCGCATGGCAGTCAACCTGTCCACCGTGCAGCTGCACCACAGTGAACTGCCACGGGTGGTCAACAACCTGCTGCAGGCCTACCGCCTGCCGCCACGCAGCCTGGAGCTGGAAGTCACCGAAACCGGCCTGATGGAAGACATCAGCACTGCCGCTCAGCACCTGCTGAGCCTGCGCCGCTCTGGGGCGCTGATTGCCATCGACGACTTCGGCACTGGCTATTCGTCTCTCAGCTACCTGAAATCGCTGCCGCTGGACAAAATCAAGATCGACAAGAGCTTCGTCCAGGACCTGCTGGACGACGATGACGACGCCACCATCGTTCGCGCCATCATTCAGCTGGGCAAGAGCCTGGGCATGCAGGTGATCGCCGAAGGTGTGGAAACCGCCGAACAGGAAACCTACATCGTTGCCCAAGGCTGCCACGAGGGCCAGGGCTATCACTACAGCAAGCCGCTGTCGGCCCGTGAGCTGACCAGTTTCCTCAAGCAGGCGCAGCGTAACCAGGTTTCGATGCTCTGAGCCGATTGGCCCGGTTACAGGCTGTGACCGGCATTTACATGAATTGCGCACCCGCCCCTTTACAGCAAATGCAAATCTTTCGCATGATGTTGCGGTTTCGCGTGCCCCGGCGCACGGTCTACCCCTTGGTCCAACCACACGACGCAGGAAAACCAACAATGATTCGAATGCCTCTGGCCTCCGCCAGTCTGCTGGCCATTGCCATCGCTCTCGCCGGTTGCGGTGAAGGCAAGGACGACAAAGCCGCCGCGCCGCAAGCCCAGGCACCTGCTGCTGCCAGCACCACTGCTGCTGCGCCTGGGGCTGTCGACGAAGCCGCCGGCAAAGCCGTGGTCAAGCACTACGCCGAAATGGTCCATGCCGTGTACAGCGACTCGCTGAGCACCGCCAAGACCCTGCAGACCGCAGTCGATGCGTTCCTGGCCAAGCCCAACGACGAAACCCTGAAAGCCGCCAAGCAAGCCTGGGTCGCCGCGCGCGTACCGTACCTGCAGACCGAGGCCTTCCGCTTCGGCAACACCATCATCGACGACTGGGAAGGCCAGGTGAACGCCTGGCCGCTGGACGAGGGCCTGATCGACTACGTCGACAAGAGCTACGAGCACGCCTTGGGTAACCCGGCTGCTGGTGCCAACATCATCGCCAACACCGAGATCCAGGTGGGCGAAGAAAAGGTCGACGTCAAAGACATCACCCCTGAAAAACTGGCCAGCCTGAACGAACTGGCGGGCTCCGAGGCCAACGTTGCCACGGGCTATCACGCCATCGAGTTCCTGCTTTGGGGCCAGGACCTGAACGGCACCGGCCCGGGCGCTGGCAACCGCCCGGCATCCGACTACCTGGAGGGCCAAGGCGCCACCGGCGGCCACAACGACCGCCGCCGTGCCTACCTGAAAGCGGTCACCGACCTGCTGGTCACCGACCTCGAAGAGATGGTCGGCAACTGGGCGCCGAACGTCGCCGACAACTACCGCGCCAAGCTGGAAGCCGAGCCTGTCAACGACGGCCTGCGCAAGATGCTGTTCGGCATGGGCAGCCTGTCGCTGGGCGAACTGGCGGGTGAGCGCATGAAGGTTTCGCTGGAAGCCAACTCGCCGGAAGACGAGCAGGACTGCTTCAGCGACAACACCCACTACTCGCACTTCTACGACGCCAAGGGCATCCGCAACGTCTACCTGGGCGAGTACACCCGCCCGGACGGCACCAAGGTAAGCGGGCCGAGCCTGTCGTCGCTGGTAGCCAAGGCAGACCCGGCCGCCGACGCCACCCTCAAGGCCGACCTGGAAGCCACCGAAGCCAAGATCCAGGTGATCGTCGACCACGCCCTCAAAGGCGAGCACTACGACCAGCTGATCGCTGCCGACAACGCAGCCGGCAACCAGATCGTGCGTGACGCCATCGCCGCCCTGGTCAAGCAGACCGGTTCGATCGAGCAGGCTGCAGGCAAGCTGGGCATTGCCAACCTGAACCCGGATACTGCAGATCACGAATTCTGATCCTGCTGTAGCGGTTCTGAAAAGGCGGCCTTCGGGTCGCCTTTCTTGCTTCTGGCCCTATCGCCGGCAAGCCAGCTCCCACAGGTACTCCACCGGTTTTGAGGCTGGTGATGTACCTGTGGGAGCTGGCTTGCCGGCGATAGGGCCCGACCAGGCCATCACAAACACTGGCCAACTGACACCGATTTCATCCAGCAATTGCAAATTGCTCTTATTCAAACACCCCCACTTTGCTAAGCTTGCACGCCGGTTTTTCGCTCACGCCCAGGATCCTTGATGTCCTCGTCGCTGTTCCGACTCTCTCCTTTGCTGCTGACCCTTGCCCTCGCCGCCTGTGACGACGCTCCGCGTTTCACCCAGGCCGAACCCGGCGAAGCGTTGTCGGCTGGCAAGGCGACCGTGCAGCGCAGCGACCGCAACGCCTATTCCCTGCCCTCGGCCAACCTGTCGCCCGAGCGGCGCCTGGACTTCGCCGTGGGCAACAGCTTCTTCCGCAACCCCTGGGTGATCGCCCCCTCCACCACCACCGCACGTGATGGCCTGGGCCCGCTGTTCAACACCAACGCCTGCCAAAACTGCCATGTGCGCGATGGCCGTGGCCACCCGCCAGCGCCGGGTGACAGCAACGCGGTGGGCATGCTGGTACGCCTGTCGATCCCCGACCAGCCCTACCTGGCCAAGGTGATCGAGCGCCTCGGTGTGGTGCCAGAGCCGGCGTACGGCACCCAGCTGCAGGACATGGCCATCCCTGGCGTGACGCCAGAAGGCAAGGTGCGGGTGAGCTACACCCAGCAAACCGTGTCGTTCAAGGACGGCCACCAGGTCGAACTGCGCAAACCTGCCCTGCAGATCACCCAGCTCGGCTACGGCGTCATGCACCCCGACACCCGTTTTTCGGCGCGGGTAGCTCCCCCGATGATCGGCCTGGGCCTGCTCGAAGCCATCTCCGAAGCCGACCTGCTGGCCAACGAAGACCCGGACGACCGCAACCGCGACGGCATCCGCGGGCGGGCCAACCGGGTGTGGGACGATGCCCAGGGCAAGACTGTGATCGGTCGCTTCGGCTGGAAGGCCGGGCAACCCAATGTCAACCAGCAGAACGTCCACGCCTTCGCTGGCGACATGGGCCTGACCAGTACCCTGCTGCCCAACGACGATTGCACCCCGGCCCAGGCCGACTGCCTGGCCGCCCCCAACGGCGACGGCGCCGATGGCGAGAAGGAAGTCAGTGACAATATCCTGCGCCTGGTGACCTTCTACACCCGCAACCTGGCCGTACCGGCCCGCCGCGATGTGGGCGCGCCGCAGGTGCTGGCGGGCAAGAACCTGTTCTACCAGGCTGGCTGCCAGGGTTGCCACACACCGCAGTTCACCACCGCTGCCGATGCCGCCGAGCCGGAGCTGGCCAATCAGGTCATCCGCCCCTACAGCGACATGCTGCTGCATGACATGGGCCCCGGCCTGGCCGACGAACGCACCGAATTCGCCGCCAACGGCCAGGACTGGCGTACCCCGCCACTGTGGGGCGTTGGCCTGAGCGAAACGGTCAGCGGCCACAGCCAGTTCCTGCACGACGGCCGCGCCCGCAACCTGCTTGAAGCCGTGCTCTGGCATGGTGGCGAAGCCGAGGCGGCACGCAACTTCGTCCTCACTTTCGATGCCGAGCAACGTACTGCGTTGTTGGCGTTCCTGAACTCACTTTAAAACGTACAAAGGAGCCGGGCATGTTCCGACCCAAACTGCTGTTCACCAGCCTCGCCGCACTCGCCCTGGGTGCCTGCTCGCCGCAGGATCCGCAAGCAGTGACCTCCGCAGCCATCGCCAAGCAGGTCATCCTGCCCACCTACAGCCGCTGGGTCGAAGCCGATCGCACGCTGGCCGCCAGCGCCCTGGCGTACTGCGAAGGCAAGGAAGACCTGGACAAGGCCCGCGCCGACTTCCTCAACGCGCAAAAGGCCTGGGCCGAGTTGCAGCCGCTGCTGGTCGGCCCGCTGGCCGAAGGCAACCGCGCCTGGCAGGTACAGTTCTGGCCCGACAAGAAAAACCTGGTCGGCCGCCAGGTCGAACAGCTGGTCAATGGCGACAAGCCGGTCGATGCCACGACCCTGGGCAAGTCCAGCGTGGTGGTTCGTGGCCTGTCGGCCTACGAGTACATCCTGTTCGACAGCAAGCCGGACATCGCCACGGCCGAGCAGAAAGCCCGCTACTGCCCGCTGCTGGTGGCCATCGGTGAACACCAGAAGGCCCTGGCCGAAGAGATACTCAAAGGCTGGAACAGCACCGACGGCATGCTCTCGCAGATGACCAAGTTCCCCAACCAGCGCTACGCCGATTCCCACGAGGCCATCGCCGATCTCCTGCGCGCCCAGGTTACCGCCCTGGACACCCTGAAGAAAAAGCTAGGCGCACCGATGGGCCGCCAGAGCAAGGGCATCGCGCAGCCTCTGCAAGCCGAGGCCTGGCGCAGCCACAACTCGATGAACAGCCTGCAGGCCAGCCTCAAGGCCGCCGAAACAGTCTGGGTCGGGGTCGACAACCAGGGCCTGCGTGGCCTGTTGCCCAGCGATCAGAAAGCGCTGGCGGACAAGATCGACGCCGCCTACGCTACCTCGCTCAAACTGCTGGCCGACAACCAGAAAACCCTCGGTGAGCTGCTGGCCGACGACGCTGGCCAGCAAACCCTCAACCAGATCTACGACAGCCTCAACGTCGTCCACCGCCTGCACGAAGGCGAGCTGGCCAAGGCGTTGAACATCCAGCTGGGCTTCAATGCCAACGACGGTGACTGATCATGCTGCGACGCCAGGCACTCAAACTCGGTAGCGTATTGCTCAGCGCCCTCACCTTGGGCGGCTGGAGCCTGTTCCGCAACAAAGGCAGCGAACCCTTGCTGCTCTCGGCGCGTGACGACGGCGACGGCAAGCACTATGCCGTCGGTTTCCGCCTGGACGGCACCCAGGTGTTCAGCACCCAGGTCGCCCAGCGTTGCCATGCCATCATCCACCACCCCGAGCAGCCGATCGCCCTGTTCGTCGCCCGCCGCCCCGGTACCGAAAGCTACCTGGTCGACTTGCGCGACGGGCGCCTGCTGCAAACGGTGGTCTCGCAGCCGAACCGGCACTTCTACGGCCACGCCGTGGTGCACAAAGGCGGCGAATGGCTGTATGCCACCGAGAACGACACCACCGACCCGGGGCGCGGCGTGCTTGGCGTATACCGTTTCGAGGGCGAGCGCCTGGTGCACACCGGCGAGATCCCGACTCACGGCATCGGCCCGCACGAGGTCGCCTGGCTGCCCGATGGTGAAACGCTGATCGTGGCCAACGGCGGTATCCGTACCGAAGCCGAAAGCCGCGTGGAGATGAACCTCAACGCCATGCAGCCGAGCCTGGTGTTGATGCAGCGCGACGGCACCCTGCTGAGCAAGGAAACCTTGGCCCAGCAGATGAACAGCGTGCGCCACCTGGCGGTGGGCAGCGATGGCACCATTGCCGCCTGCCAGCAGTTCATGGGCGATGCCGACGAAACTGCCGAGCTGTTGGCGATCAAGCGCCCGGGCGAGCCGTTCAAGGCCTTCCCGGTGCCAGAGCGGCAGCTGCAGGCCATGGCCCAGTACACCGCCAGCGTCGCCATCCACAGCGAACTGCGGCTGGTGGCGCTGACTGCGCCGCGGGCCAACCGCCTGTTTGTCTGGGACCTGGACAGCGGCGCGGTTCGCCTGGATGCGCCCATGCCTGATTGCGCGGGGGTTGGCACGGTGAAAGACGGCTTTGTCGTCACCTCCGGGCAGGGCCGTTGCCGATTCTACGATTGCCGCAAGGCCGAACTGGTCGGGCAGCCGATGAACCTGCCGTCCGGGTTCTGGGACAACCACCTGCATCTCGTCTGATTTTTCGACTGCATGCACTGGCCCTTTCGCGGCTAAAGCCGCTCCCACAGGGTTCTACACAGTCCCTGTGGGAGCGGCTTTAGCCGCGAAAGGGCCGGCACAGGCATTTCACCTCCCTCCTCCCGAAAAACAGTCAATACTTCCCCCATCCACACGTGGGCAGGATCGCCTGTTGTCGTGTCCAAGCGAATAACAACCGTATCCAAGGAACCGGACCTATGCTGCGCCGCCGCATGCTGATCATGTTGGCCGTGGTTCTGCTGATCGTGCTGGCCCTGGGGGGCTACAAGGCTTTCTCGATCTACCAGCAGATCCAGATGTTCACTGCCCCCAAGCCGCCCATCACCGTAGCGGCAGCCTTGGCCGAACAGCGCCAGTGGCAGGAGCGCCTGCCCGCCGTCGGCAGCCTCAAGGCACTGCAGGGCGTGGAGCTGAGCCTGGAGGTGGAAGGTATCGTCAAATCCTTGCACTTCGACTCGGGCCAGCAGGTCAAGGCCGGGCAACTGCTGCTGCAACTCAACGACGAGCAGGAAACTGCCCTGCTCGGCACCGCCCAGGCCGACCTGGGCCTGGCCAAGGTCGATTTTGGCCGTGGCAGCCAACTGGTCGGCGACTCGGCCATCTCCCGCGGCGAGTTTGATCGCCTTAGCTCCCAATACCGCCGCAACCAGGCAGTGGTCGAGCAGCTCAAGGCGCAGAAGATCAAGAAGAGTATCAATGCCCCGTTCAGCGGTACCATTGGCATCCGTCAGGTAGACATCGGCCAGTACCTCGCCGCCGGCACGATGATCGCCACCCTGCAGGACACATCCAGCCTGTACGTAGATTTCAACGTACCGGAACAGGCCCTGCCGAAGTTGAGCCTGGGCCAGCAGGTGCTGTTACAGGTGGCCGCCTACCCGGGCCGGACGTTCCCCGCCAGCCTCAGCGCCATCAACCCCAAGGTCGAAGAAACCACCCGCAACCTGCTGGTACGTGCCACCTTGGCCAACCCCGACGGCACGCTGCTGCCAGGCATGTTCGCCAACCTGCTGATCCTTCTGCCCAACCCTCAACCACAAGTGGTGGTGCCGGAAAGCGCCATTACTTACACTCTGTATGGCAATTCGGTGTACATCGCCGCGCCGAAGAAGGACCAGGACGGCAAGCCCGAAACCGACGACAAGGGCCAACCCCAGCTGGTCGCCGAACAACGCACGGTACAAACCGGTGAGCGCCGCGACGGCGTGGTGGTGATCAGCAAAGGCCTGCAGGCCGGCGAACAGGTGGTCACCGCCGGGCAACTGAAGCTCACCCCAGGCGCCGCGATCCGCATCGGCCAGGACAAAGCCCTCACGCCCGAACAGGGCGCGCCGGGCAAGGACTGACAGGAGGCTGGCATGGCGTTTACCGATCCGTTCATCCGTCGCCCGGTACTGGCCAGCGTGGTCAGCCTGCTGATCCTTTTGCTGGGCTTCCAGGCCTGGAACAAGCTGCAGATCCGCCAGTACCCACAAATGGAAAACGCCCTGATCACGGTGACCACCGCCTACCCCGGGGCCAACGCCGAGACCATCCAGGGCTACATCACCCAGCCGCTGCAACAAAGCCTGGCCAGCGCCGAAGGCATCGACTACATGACCTCGGTGAGCCGGCAGAACTTCTCGATCATCTCCATCTACGCGCGCATCGGCGCCGACAGCGACCGGCTGTTCACCGAGCTGCTGGCCAAGGCCAACGAAGTGCGCAACAAACTCCCTCAGGACTCCGAAGACCCGGTGCTGAGCAAGGAGGCCGCCGATGCCTCGGCGCTGATGTACGTCAGCTTCTACAGCACGGAAATGAGCAACCCGCAGATTACCGACTACCTGTCACGGGTCATCCAGCCCAAGCTGGCCACGTTGCCCGGCATGGCCGAGGCGGAGATTCTCGGCAACCAGGTGTTTGCCATGCGTATCTGGATCGACCCGGTGAAGCTGGCCGGCTTCGGCCTGTCGGCCACTGACGTGACCAATGCGGTGCGCCGCTACAACTTCCTCTCTGCTGCCGGTGAGGTGAAGGGCGAGTACGTGGTGACCAGTATCAACGCCAGCACCGAGCTGAAATCGGCCGAGGCATTCGCTGCCTTGCCGGTCAAGACCAGCGGTGACAGCCGCGTGCTGCTGGGCGATGTGGCGCGGGTCGAGATGGGCGCAGAAAACTACGACACGGTCAGCTCGTTCGACGGCACCCCGTCGGTGTATATCGGCATCAAGGCCACGCCGGCCGCCAACCCGCTGGAAGTGATCAAGGAAGTGCGGCGCATCATGCCCGAGCTGGAAAGCCAGCTGCCCTCGGCGCTCAAGGTGTCGATCGCCTACGACGCCACGCTGTTCATCCAGGCCTCCATCGACGAAGTGATCAAGACCCTTGGTGAAGCGGTGCTGATCGTCATCGTGGTGGTGTTTCTGTTCCTCGGCGCCCTGCGCTCGGTGCTGATCCCGGTGGTGACCATTCCCCTGTCGATGATCGGCGTGTTGTTCTTCATGCAGATGATGGGCTACTCGCTCAACCTGCTGACCTTGCTGGCCATGGTGCTGGCCATCGGCCTGGTGGTGGACGATGCCATTGTCGTGGTGGAGAACATCCACCGGCACATGGAGGAAGGCAAGTCGCCATTCGATGCGGCCCTTGAAGGCGCCCGCGAAATCGCCATGCCGGTGGTGTCGATGACCATCACCCTGGCCGCCGTCTATGCGCCGATCGGCTTCCTTACCGGGCTTACCGGGGCCTTGTTCAAGGAGTTCGCCCTGACCCTGGCCGGGGCGGTGATCATTTCCGGCATCGTCGCCCTCACCCTTTCACCCATGATGTGCGCCCTGCTGCTGCGTCAGGAGCAGAACCCCAGCGGCCTGGCCCATCGCCTTGACCAGCTGTTCGAACGCCTGAAGGTGCGCTACCAGCGCCTGCTGCACGCCACCCTCGACAGCCGGCCGGTGGTCCTGGTGTTTGCCGTGATCGTGCTGTGCCTGATCCCGGTGCTGCTCAAGTTCACCCAGAACGAACTGGCGCCCAACGAGGACCAAGGGGTGATCTTCATGATGAGCAGCTCGACGCAGCCGGCCAACCTCGATTACCTCAACGCCTACACCGACCAGTTCACGCCACTGTTCAAGGCCTTCCCCGAGTACTACTCGTCGTTCCAGATCAATGGTTTCAATGGTGTGCAGACCGGCATTGGTGGCTTTTTGCTCAAGCCTTGGAACGAGCGCGAGCGCACACAGATGGAGCTGTTGCCACTGGTGCAGGCCAAACTTGAGGAAATCGGCGGCCTGCAGATCTTCGGCTTCAACCTGCCGTCGTTGCCCGGCACTGGCGAGGGCCTGCCGTTCCAGTTCGTGATCAATACCGCTGGCGACTACCCGGCACTGCTGGAGGTGGCTCAGCGCATAAAGACGCGCGCCCAGGCCTCTGGCAAGTTCGCCTTCCTCGATATCGACCTGGCCTTCGACAAGCCCGAAGTGGTGGTCGATATCGACCGGGCCAAGGCGGCCCAGATGGGGGTGTCCATGGACACTTTGGGCGGCACGCTGGCCACTTTGCTTGGCGAGGCGGAAATCAACCGGTTCACACTGGAAGGACGCAGCTACAAGGTGATTGCCCAGGTCGAGCGGCCGTACCGCGACAACCCCGGCTGGCTGAACAACTATTACGTGAAGAACGACCAGGGCCAACTGCTGCCGCTGTCGACCCTGATCACCCTCACCGACCGCGCCCGCCCGCGCCAGCTCAACCAGTTCCAGCAGCTGAACTCGGCGATCATCCAGGGCGTGCCCATGGTCAGCCTGGGTGAAGCGCTGAAGACGGTGCAGGACATCGCCCGCGAAGAGGCCCCGGAAGGCTTCGCCTTCGACTACGCCGGCGTGGCCCGCCAGTACGTGCAGGAAGGCAGCGCGCTGTGGGTTACCTTCGGCCTGGCACTGGCGATCATCTTCCTGGTACTGGCAGCGCAATTCGAAAGCTTCCGCGACCCACTGGTAATCCTGGTGACGGTACCGTTGTCGATCTGCGGCGCGCTGCTGCCGCTGTTCCTGGGGATATCGAGCATGAACATCTACACCCAGGTCGGGCTGGTGACCCTGATCGGGCTGATCAGCAAGCACGGCATCCTCATCGTCGAGTTCGCCAACCAGTTGCGTGAGGAACGCGGGCTGAGTGTGCGCGAGGCGATCGAGGAAGCGGCAGCCATTCGCCTGCGGCCGGTGCTGATGACAACGGCGGCGATGGTGTTCGGCATGGTGCCGCTGATTCTGGCGACCGGGGCGGGGGCCGTCAGCCGGTTTGACATCGGCACGGTGATTGCCACGGGGATGTCGATTGGCACGCTGTTTACCTTGTTTGTGCTGCCTTGTATCTACACCTTGTTGGCGCACAAGACGAAAGCCAAGGAACCTGTAACAGCCTGACCCGGCCTCTTCGCGGGCTTGCCCGCTCCCACAGATAGGGCACCAGGCCCGACATGGGTGCAGTACCTGTGGGAGCGGGCAAGCCCGCGAAGAGGCCGGTGAGGCAGACACAAAAAAGCCAGAGGCCCCGCAACCGCGAGGCCTCTGGCATTTCTAGCTACCGCAGGGTTCAACCGAAAGGCCGCAACCCCTGACGCAGGCCAAACAGGAACAGCAAAAGGTCCTGGTCCGGCGCAACGTGTGCCTGCTGCTGCGGTTTCGCTTCCCGCGGCAACGCGCACTGGTCGGCCATCTCCGCCTTGCTGAACACGGTAGGCCTCGGCTCTTCCCAGGCAGCGACCGCAACGGTGGTCACCGCCAGGCCAGCTATCAGGAACAAAGCTCGAGCTATTTCTAGTTTCATTACGCTAACCCTTTGACAGCGCTGCCAAACGCCATCTGGTAAAAGTAGAGCAACGACTGCCACTCCGCGTCATTGAGCGACGAATGGCGGCGCAGTTGGCGCAGGTCGTTACCTGCCGCACGCTGACAGCTGATACGCCGCCGGCACTTCTCAAGGTCCAGCAGCGCCACTTCGACGCGGGCCTGGTCGCCCTCGCCAATCACCTTGATGAATACGTGCTTGCCATACAGGCAGCCGTGCTGCCAGTGCCCCAGGTGCATGCGCGCCAGGTTATCCGCCAGGTCCTTGAGCATGCGCTCATGCACCACCTGCGGGTAACGCTCGCGGGCACCTTCGGCATGCCAGGTGTCCAGTTCGACAAACCCGTCAAGCGCTTCGCTTACCAGCAGCGCACGCCACTGGTGGTCGGCATCGCGTTCGGCACCACAGAAGACGATGCGGGGTACGCGCACGCCCAGTTGCTCGAAGCTGTTCAACGCATCGAGTTCACGCAATACGGTCGGTCGGCCGAAAGGGTGCAGCACGCTGCGGTAGATATGCCCGACCTGGCGCTTGGCATACAACAGTTTGCCGCTGGCATCGTTGAGGCGTTGCACGCCACTCTCGCCACCACGGCGTTGGTTAGGCTCCTCTACCCACTCGCCTTGCTGGCGCCAGTAAAAATCGAACCTCGACTCGCCTTTCTGGGCTACAGCCATCAAACACTACCCCTTACGCAATACGTAGACCCGCCACATGGCATAGAACGGCAGGAAGTCGAGGCGTTCCTGGATTCTGAAGCCGGCAGCCCTGAATTCTTCTTCGACCGTTTCGGCCGGTAACACAAAACGGTTCTGGTAATTGTCCTGCTCGGCCTCGGCACTGCGGCGTTGTTCCAGTTTTTTCCGGCGCCAGGCCTTGAAATTGCCATCCACCCAGAGTGACAGGATCACACTATCACGGCTAACTCGTTGAAATTCCGAAAGAATGGTCTTTCTATGGGCGGATTCGCCAATGTGGTGGAACAGGCGCATGCAGAAAATGCTGTCCACCGCGTTATCCGGCAGGTCAATGGCAAACGCAGAAGTTTGCAAAGGACGTACCCGCGCCACCACTTCTGGCGGTTGCGCGGCGCACGCTGTCTCAATCATCGCTTCGGAGTTGTCGGCGCCGATGATTACCCGGTTGGGCTTTTCTGCCAACAGCGGCCAGAAGCGGCCCGCCCCGCACGGCAGGTCCAACACCAGGCCAGGCTCACCGGCCAATGCCAAGGCGCGACGCGCCAGTTGCTCATCTCGCTTGTGGGAAAGACGTCGCGCCAGGCCGTCCTGGTGCTTGAGAAAGTACTCACGCGCATGGTCTTTGTCGTACTTCTCGGAAAATTCAAGCTTGATGGGGCTACGCATTGGGCATCTCCTGACTCCAGTGCCGCTCACCTTAGGTAAGCAAGCGTTGGAATCAGGTCATGCCAATGTGAAAAAAATGTTGCGCACCCTTTGACCTGTTACAAACCATTACTCGGCAATGGCTTCCAGGTCGCCTTTGCCCGTGGTATTGCTCAGGTCTACCTGGAAGCGGCAACCATGCGGCAAGGTGGATGTCAGGGTAACGCGCCAGCCCTGGTCGTCACAGATTCGCTGCACCAGCGAAAGCCCCAGCCCCAGGCCCTCGCCGCGCCGCTCATCGCCACGTACAAACGGCTTGAACATGGCCTCGCGCTGCTCTTCGGGGATGCCCACACCGCTGTCCTCCACACTGAAGCCGTTGGCTTCCAGGCTCAGGCGGATATAGCCGCTGTCGGTGTAGTGCGCAGCATTGCGCAGCAGGTTGCCCATCACCGACTGCAGGAAAGTGGCGTTGTACAGCACCGGGCTGGCGCTGACGCGGCCATCGAAGTACAGGGTAAGGCCTTTCTGCTCGATGGTGTCGCGCCACACGCCGATCAGTTCGTCGGCCACTTCGCGAAGGGTCGCCTGCGAAGCCACCGCCCCCTCGTCACGCTGTGCCCGCGCCAGCATCAGGAATGTCTTGACCAGTTCGCGCATTTCTTCCGTGGCCCGCGCCACGCGCTCCACCTGGCTACGCGCGCGGGCGTCGAGGTTGGGGTTCTCCATCAACAGCTCGCAGGACGTTGCCAACACCATCAATGGCGTACGCAACTCGTGGCTGACGTCACTGGTGAACAGCCGTTCGCGGGTCAGCGCGTCGCGCAGGCGGCCCAGGGTGTCGTCGAAGGCCACTGCCAGCTGGCCGACTTCGTCTGCGGCATAGTCCGGTGCCAGCGGCGGCGCCAGGCCCAGCAGCTGGTCGCGGTGGCGCACCTGGCGGGCCAGGCGAATCACCGGTGCCATCACCCGACGCGCCACCAGCCAGCCGAGGATGACGGCCAACACCAGGCTGAGGACGAAGCCCACCACCACCACCGCGAACAGCACGCGCTCGCGTTCTTCGAAGTCGCTCTGGTCCTGCAACAGCACATAACGGCGGCCATCGACGATCTCGACCATGGCGTGGTACGACAGCTGGTCGCGAAACACCTCATGGAAGCCACGGTCGAGGTGGCGCAGGTCTTTGGGCAGCTCGAAGTCGTCACGCCCGCCGCTGAAGTAGAACAGCTGATCGGGGCGTGGCCGGTGGCTCCAGTCACCGACGCTGTCCATGCGCAGCAGGCGCTGCAGGTCACCGCCCAATACCGAGGAAATCAGCCGCTCTTCGACCAGGTGCACAGTGGCAACGATGCCGAAGGCGAACGCTCCGGCGACCAGCGCGCTCATCAAGGCAAAAGCGATGATGATGCGCTGGGCAAGGCTTTGCTTAAACTCCATCGCGGCCCTCGGCGAGGCGATAGCCGACGCCATGGACGGTATGCAGCAACGGTTTTTCAAACGGTTTGTCGATCACCTGGCGCAGTTGGTGCACATGGCTGCGCAGGCTGTCGCTGTCAGGGCAGTCGTCGCCCCACAAAGCCTCCTCCAGCACCTCGCGGCGCAGGACGTGCGGGCTTTTCTGCATCAGCACAGCCAACAGCTTGAGGCCGACCGGGTTGAGCTTGAGCAAGCGCCCCTGACGGGTAACCTCGAGGGTGTCGAGGTCGTAGCTCAGATCAGCTACTTGCAGGGTACGGCGCCCACCGCCCTGGGCACGGCGCAGCACCGCTTCGATGCGTGCCGCCAGCTCCGACAAGGCGAACGGCTTGAGCAGGTAGTCGTCGGCCCCGGAGCGGAAGCCTTGCAGGCGGTCGTCCAGCTGGTCGCGGGCGGTAAGCATGATGACTGGCGTGTCGCGGCGGGCGTCTTCACGCAGGCGCTTGCACAGGGTGTAGCCATCGATGCCGGGCAGCATGATGTCCAGCACGATCAGGTCGTAGTGCTCGGTGGCCGCCAGGTGCAGGCCGGACAGGCCGTCCTGGGCGCAGTCAACGGTATAGCCCTTCATGCCCAGGTAATCGGCCAGGTTGGCCAGGATATCGCGGTTGTCTTCAACCAAAAGGATGCGCATCGGTTTCTCCTGTGCGGCGCTTCTCGCTGTGGTGCGCGGCAGGCGCAGCTTAAGGCCTACGCCGGCAGGGTGCCAGCCCCCAGAAAAATTCACCTCACTTGACGGTTTTTTCACTGATCCTTCACGGACACAGGATAGCGGGCGGCTGACAATGCCCGATCTTTTCCGTGTCCTGGAGCCGCCATGCAGCAACGAACCCGTCCCCGCCCGATAAACTACTGGCTGTACCTGGGAATACCCTTGGCGACCGCGCTGGCCTTGATCCTGCTGGAGCTGACTTCGGTCGACATGGATGTGGCCAACCTGTTCTTCGACCCCGCTGCCGGGCAGTTCATTGGCCGCCACAGTTATCTGCTGGAAAACATCCTGCACGACCGGGTCAAGCAAGGGGTGATCTTGCTGGGCGTGTTGTCGCTGCTGACGTTTGCCGCCAGTTTTTTCTGGCAGCGCCTGTTCGGCTGGCGCCGCGAGCTGGGCTGCCTGGTGCTGGCACTGGGCCTGTCCACGGCGTTTGTCACGCCGTTAAAAAAGGTGACCCAGGTGCAATGCCCGTGGAGCCTGACCCAGTTTGGCGGCACGGAAACCTACAGCAAGTTGCTGGAGCCACGGCCGGCCACCGACAAGCCAGGGCTGTGCTGGCCGGGTGGGCATGCAGCGACCGGGTTTTGCCTGTTTGGCCTGTTCTTCATGCTGCGTGATCGCAAGCCGCGGTTGGCCCGTGCGGCCTTCGCATTGGCGCTGGTAGCCGGATCGGTGCTGGGTGTGGGGCGGATGATGCAGGGGGCGCACTTTTTGTCGCACAACGTGTGGACAGCGGTGTTCTGCTGGTTGATCGGGTTGGGGTCGTATTACCTGGTTCTGTATCGCCGAGGGCTGGCTGAGGTGCCAGTCGCTGAACGCGGCGTCGTCTGAACGAGGGGCCGCTTTGCGGCCCTTTCGCGACACAAGGCCGCTCCTACAGGAATCGCGGACAGTCCGGAACTTACACCCCCCTGTAGGAGCGGCCTTGTGTCGCGAAAGGGCTGCGCAGCAGCCCCACTGGCCCTCACAGCGCACACAAAAAAGCCCCGGTTCTCGCGAACCGGGGCTTTTTTATGGTGCAGGGGTAAGGCTGGCTTACATCATGCCGCCCATGCCACCCATGCCGCCCATGTCTGGCATGCCGCCGCCAGCTGGGGCTTCGCTCGGAGCGTCAGCAATCATGGCTTCGGTGGTGATCATCAGACCGCCGATCGAAGCAGCAGCTTGCAGGGCCGAACGGGTGACCTTGGCTGGGTCCAGGATACCCATCTCGATCATGTCGCCGTATTCGCCGGTAGCAGCGTTGTAGCCGTAGTTGCCCGAACCTTGCTTGACCTTGTCAGCGACAACGCTTGGCTCGTCGCCGGCGTTGGCAGTGATCTGGCGCAGCGGCGCTTCAACAGCGCGACGCAGCAGGGCAATACCGACGTTCTGGTCTTCGTTGTCGCCTTTCAGGTCAACGATCGCGTTCAGGGCGCGAACCAGGGCAACACCACCGCCAGGCACCACGCCTTCTTCAACGGCTGCACGGGTAGCGTGCAGGGCGTCTTCAACGCGGGCTTTCTTTTCTTTCATTTCAACTTCGGTGCCGGCACCGACCTTGATCACGGCAACACCGCCAGCCAGCTTGGCCAGACGCTCTTGCAGCTTCTCACGGTCGTAGTCCGAGGAAGTCTCTTCGATCTGGGCACGGATCTGCTTGACGCGTGCCTGGATGTCATCTTCAACGCCAGCGCCGTCGATGATGGTGGTGTTTTCCTTGGACAGGATGACGCGCTTGGCGTTACCCAGGTGCTCCAGGGTAGCGGTTTCCAGGGACAGACCGATTTCTTCGGAGATGACCTGGCCGCCGGTCAGGACTGCGATGTCCTGCAGCATGGCCTTGCGACGGTCGCCGAAGCCTGGGGCCTTGACCGCTGCAACCTTGACGATGCCGCGCATGTTGTTGACTACCAGGGTAGCCAGCGCTTCACCTTCAACGTCTTCGGCAACGATCAGCAGTGGGCGGCCGGCCTTGGCAACGGCTTCCAGTACTGGCAGCAGCTCACGGATGTTGGAGATCTTCTTGTCGACCAGCAGCAGCAGCGGGCCTTCCAGCTCGGCAACCATGGTGTCCGGCTTGTTGACGAAGTACGGCGACAGGTAGCCACGGTCGAACTGCATGCCTTCTACTACAGACAGTTCGTTATCCAGGCCCGAGCCTTCTTCAACGGTGATCACGCCTTCTTTACCGACTTTTTCCATGGCTTCGGCAATGATGTTGCCGATGGAGTCGTCAGAGTTGGCGGAGATGGTGCCTACCTGGGCGATGGCCTTGGAGTCGGCGCAAGGCTTGGACAGGTTTTTCAGCTCGGCAACAACGGCGGAGGTAGCCTTGTCGATGCCGCGCTTCAGGTCCATCGGGTTCATGCCGGCAGCGACGGCTTTCAGGCCTTCGTTGACGATGGCCTGAGCCAGGACGGTAGCGGTGGTGGTGCCGTCACCGGCAGCGTCGTTGGCCTTGGAAGCAACTTCCTTGACCAGCTGGGCGCCCATGTTTTCGAAGGCGTCTTTCAGCTCGATTTCTTTGGCGACGGAAACGCCGTCCTTGGTGATGGTTGGCGCGCCGAAGCTCTTCGCCAGCACCACGTTACGGCCTTTCGGGCCCAGGGTCGCTTTTACCGCGTCAGCCAGTACGTTGACACCAACCAGCATTTTCTTACGAGCGGAATCGCCAAACTTTACGTCTTTAGCAGCCATGATCGTTTAATCCTTGGAATTCTTTGGAGTAACGGGAAGTCGGGGAAATCAGCCTTCGACAACGGCGAGGATTTCGTTCTCGGCCATGACCAGCAGGTCTTCGCCATCGACTTTCACGGTGTTGCTGCCCGAGTAAGGGCCGAATACCACTTTGTCACCCACTTTCACGGCCAGCGCGCGAACTTCGCCGTTGTCCAGGATGCGACCGGTGCCGACGGCAACAACTTCGCCGCGGTTTGGTTTTTCAGCGGCCGAACCCGGCAGGACGATACCGCCAGCGGTTTTCGATTCTTCTTCGCTGCGACGGATGACTACGCGGTCATGCAGAGGACGAAGCTTCATTGTCGATCTCTCCCAAATTGTGGTTTTCATCGGCCGGTATCGACACCGGCGGGTTGATGCTGTCCGGCGTTGCCGGGAAGTGGCCCGCGATGGGCGAACCACTTGTGTAATGTCTGGCGTTGCCACCAGAAACCTTGCGGTGACCACATACATGAGGCCGCCATATTCAATTACAAGGCTAGGTATACAAAATTTTTCATCAGGCCGAAAAAGACCGGGGCCGCTTTTGCGGCCCCGGTGCGTTCTACTTGTCGCGGCGCTCGTACTCGCCTTCGATCACGTTCGGGCGATGGCCACCATCACGCGGCTGCGCCTGGAACGGGTCGTCCTGGAACGCACGCTGGCGCATGGCCTGGGCCTCGGCACGCTCGCGCATCTTGCGCGCAGCCAGGCGACGGGTGAACGGCAGCAGGCACAGCAGGCCCAGCACGTCGCTGATGAAGCCTGGCAGCAGCAGCAGGCCGCCACCAACGGCCAGCATCATGCCCTGGAACATATCCTCGGCGGGCAGTTCACCGCGCTGCAGGCTCTCACGGGCACGCAATGCGGTGGCCAGCCCGGCCACCCGCATCACCAGCACGCCCAGGGCGGAGCCAGCGATGATCAGCAGCAGCGCCGGGAAGAAGCCGATTGCCGCGCTGACC
This sequence comes from Pseudomonas putida S13.1.2, assembly GCF_000498395.2. NCBI lineage: Bacteria > Pseudomonadati > Pseudomonadota > Gammaproteobacteria > Pseudomonadales > Pseudomonadaceae > Pseudomonas > Pseudomonas putida. The sequence continues at coordinate 6,134,148 of NZ_CP010979.1, read as the reverse complement.
TTAACGAAGACGAAAAGCTCCAGCACAGGAAAAATCAGAAACAGCAGTAGAAAAGCACGCATCAAGGGTTCCTCGACGGAAGATAACCTTCCAATAAGACCTCAAGTGGATGCCAGCGCTCCGGATTTCAACCCTCGACTTGCGTCGCAACCGGCCATTGGTCGGCCCGAGCCAGCAAAACCAAGGCTTCCCGGACTTGTGTCGGCGTGTTGCAAGTAGCCGGAAAAGGCAACCAGTGCACGGCCTGACCGATGCGAAGGTGCATGCCTTCGCTGTCTACCCCAGCCATCTGGGCCGGTGCATGCCGTGGCAGGTCGGTCAGTTCGACGTAGTGAGCAATAGCGTTGGCGTGATCGCTGTTCATATGCTCGACCATGCTCGCCTCGGCCTTGCCGGCGAACGGGTTGGCCAAGGTCACCTGGTCGAGCCAGTGGATCGCGCCAAAGCCGCCAATGTAGCGGTGACGCACTGGCTGCAGCACCCAGAAGTCGAAGTCGTGGGCCTTGTGGTAGTTGGCGGCGTCCGGGAAATAGCGGTAGTAGCGCTCGGCAGCCGCCTCGACAGCGGCCTCGTCGACCAGTTTATGCGCCTCGGCCATCACCGTCAGGCGCCCGACGGCCTGCACATCCTCGGCCTCGCGCTCACCCACCAGCAGCGAGCACTTGGGGTCTTTCTGCAGGTTGTGGGTGTGCTGGGCGATGCGGCTGATGAGGATCAGCGGGTTACCGTTGGCATCGAGACAATACGGCACGACCGAGCCGAACGGGTAGCCGGGCATCGATTTGGAATGGGTCGAGAGCACGCCGCGGTATTCCTTGAGCAGCAGTTCCCGGGCTGGGCGGATGGCGTTGGTACTCACTTGAGGGCGGCTCCTGGCGGACTGGATGGGGAACAAGATAAGCATTATCACTGCCAGTGCCAATGGGGCTGCTGCGCAGCCCTATCGCCGGCAAGCCAGCTCCCACAATGACCGCGAAGTGCCCAGGCCTTTGCGGTACCTGTGGGAGCTGGCTTGCCGGCGATAGGGGCGCAAGGCGCCCCCGGCGGTTTACCAGGTAACGCCGAACCCTGCGGTATAGCGGGTCTTGTCCAGGTCACTTTCACGCGTGCCGGTGATGATGTCCTTCTCCGCCTTGAGGTTGAGCGAGGCCCATTCGGTGACCTTGTAGCGCAGGCCAACCTCGGCATCCAGCGAGTAGTCGGCCACCCCACCCAGCGGCTTGGCGAACTCGCCGTTGGTGAACAGCTGCACGTTCTTGCCTATCAGGTAGCGCGTGTAGTCCCACTTGACCGCTGCGGAATAGAAGTTGTCCTTGCCGCCGTCCTGGTACTCGAAGTCGGTGCGGTTGATCAGCGAACCCAGCGAGAACGCCCCCAGTTCATCGTCCCAGAACTGGTAACCCGGGCCGGTACCGACGGTGCGTTGGCGGGCCAGGTCTTCGATGCGGTCACGCTTGTATTCTGCACGCCCCTGCCAGAACCACTTCTCGGTGATGAAGCGGTCCAACGCGTACTCGGCGCTCCAGTTGTCGGTGGTGGTGACGTCGTCCTTGGTCTCCCGGTTGTATTCGCCTTCGGCATTGTGCCGCCAGCGGCCATGGCGAGCGGTGGTCTTGAAGCCTACGTCGTAATCGTCGGTGTCGTTCTCGGCACGCTTGTAGTCCAGGGCCACATCGACGTTGCCTTTCCAGACGAAGTCCTCGACCAGCGGTTTGGGCTTCATGATCTGTTCGATGCTGGCCAGGTCTACAGTTTTCGGCGCCTCGCCATTGGCCAAGGTTACCTTGCCAGGCTCGGCGGCTTTCAGCGACTTGGCTTTTTCACCGCTATAAGCGTCTTGCTTGACCAGCATTTCCTGATCGCTTTCCAAGGTCTGGACCTGTTTCCAGTCCAGCGCGATGGACCCACCATAGGGGGTCTCCAGCAGCAGCTTGCCCCCGTCGAAAACTTTGATCTTGCCACTGAGCCGGTCGCCGTTCTTCATCCACACGGTGTCGGCCAACACCGGAGAGGCGCACAAGGAAGCAGCTAGCAGGCACAACAAGGATCTAGAATACATAAGCGGGCTATGGGTTCGGTTTGACAAAAAAGCCGGGCATTATCCAGATACCGACGGCCAGAGCAAGGACAGACCGAGCACCTGCCGGTGAGTTCAACGCTCATTTGCCCGACCACCGGTCCAGTTTCATCTGCAGCCCAAGGGGGGCGTGATGTCTGATGGTTATGAGCACGCCCTGGATAACGCCGAGGGCCGACGAACGGTGCTGTATTCGGTACTCGGCCAAGTGCCGCCCGGCAAGGTGGTGAGCTACGGCCAACTCGCCGAGCTGGCGGGGCTTGGCCGCGCGGCACGCTGGGTTGGACGCACACTTGGGCAGTTGCCAGCAGACACCCGCCTGCCCTGGCACCGGGTGCTCGGCGCAGGTGGCCGGCTGAGCCTGGCATTGGGTACGCCCTCAGGCGATGAGCAACGGGCGCGATTACGCGCGGAGGGTGTGAATGTAGCCAACAATCGTGTGGATATGACGCGCCATGGCTGGCGCCCAATGGAGCACAGCGGTTAGAGTGCGCGCTTTGTTTTCGCAAACTTGAGGCAGATGTTGGCCCATGCCCCGTAAAACCTGGCGCGCTGCGCTTGCTGCCTATGCCAGCCCGTCAACCTTGGTACTTTTGCTGCTCGGTTTCGCCGCTGGCCTGCCCTACATGCTGGTGTTCTCGACCCTGTCCGTGTGGTTGCGCGAAGCCGGCGTTGCCCGCGAAACCATTGGTTACGCCAGCCTGATCGGCCTGGCCTACGCCTTCAAGTGGGTGTGGTCGCCGCTGCTCGACCAATGGCGCCTGCCGCTACTCGGCGGGCTGGGGCGCCGGCGTTCATGGTTGCTTTTGTCGCAAGCGCTGGTGGTGGTCGGGCTGGTAGGTATGAGCCTGTGCGACCCGCAACAGCACTTGTCGTGGTTGATTGCCATGGCGGTGCTGGTGGCGTTCGCCTCTGCCACGCAGGATATCGCCGTCGACGCCTATCGCCTGGAAATCGCCGACGACCAACGCCAGGCCGCACTCGCTGCCAGCTACATGGCCGGTTACCGGGTGGCTGCATTGCTCGCCACGGCGGGCGCACTGTTCTTCGCCGAGTGGTTCGGCTCCACAGGTTTCAGCTATTTGCACAAGGCCTGGGCCGGCACCTATGTCATGTTCGGGGTGATGATGCTGCCCGCCCTGTTTACCACGCTGGTCATGCGCGAGCCGCCAGTGCCCATGCGTACCCAGTTGTCGGCAGCGCGCTATGGGCTGGTGCACCAGCTGGCGTCGGTGTTCGTACTGATCATCCTGCTGGTGTCGGTACCGGCCAGCTTTACCCAGATGTTCAATACCGGCTGGTCCAGCGTCATTTCCGGCGATGCCACGCCGCTCGACCTGCTGCTGGAAGACCGCGCCTTCCTGCGCCTGATCCTCTACGTGCTGCTGAGCTGGGCGTGCCTGTCCAGCCTGGGTCGCCGCGGCCTGGCTCCGGTGCTGACCCCGGTCAACGACTTCATCACCCGCTACCGCTGGCAGGCCCTGCTGCTGCTTGGCCTGATCGCTACCTATCGCATGTCGGACACCGTGATGGGCGTGATGGCCAATGTGTTCTATATCGACATGGGCTTTACCAAGGACCAGATCGCCAGTGTCAGCAAGATCTTCGGCCTGATCATGACCCTGGTCGGCGCCGGGGTTGGCGGCCTGCTGATCGTGCGCTTCGGCATCATGCCGATCCTGTTCATCGGCGGTGTAGCCTCGGCCGGCACCAACATCCTGTTCCTGATGCTGGCCGACATGGGGCCGAACCTGGAAATGCTGGTAGTGACCATCTCGCTGGACAACTTCAGCTCCGGCATGGCCACCTCGGCCTTCGTTGCCTACCTGTCGAGCCTGACCAACCTGAAATTTTCGGCGACCCAGTACGCGCTGCTCAGCTCGATCATGCTGCTGTTGCCACGGCTGATCGGCGGGTATTCAGGCGTCATCGTGGAGAAGTTCGGCTACCACGACTTCTTCCTGATCACCGCATTGCTGGGTGTGCCTACGCTGATCCTGATCGCCCTGCAGTGGCGCCAGGAGGCCGGCCGGGGTACGCCGGTGGCAGAGGACAGTTCAGCGGCCGAGCGGCCCTGAAAGAACCTATCGCCTGTACCGGCCTCTTCGCGGGTAAACCCGCTCCCACAGGTACGGCACCGCCTTTGAGCGCTGTGCAGTACCTGTGGGAGCGGGTTTACCCGCGAAGAGGCCAGGACAGGCAATCAAACATTACTGCGCGACAGCCCCCTCATCAGGCCGCCCACCTACCACAAACCACAACGGCCACAACGCCAATGCCCCCGCCACACCCGCCGCCAAGGCAAAGTGCAGCAAGCTGGCCCCGGCGCCGATCATCGCCAGCACCGCACCACCCAACCCCAGCAAGGCAATGGTGATCATCCCCAGCATGGCTGAGACCAGGCCTTTGCTTTGCTCGCTGGAAAACAACGTCATGCGGTACAGCACCGCGTTGGCCACACCCAGCCCCAGCGCGTACAGCGACATGCCGGCCACCACACTGGTAACACTCGGCCAGTACCAGGTCGCCAGCACCATCAGGCACAGGCCAGCCAGGTATGGCCACAGCGCGCCCCGCACCAGGGCCGGGAGCGGGTAGCGGTCGGCGATGCGGTTGATGATCAGGTTACCGAGGATCAGCCCGCCAAACACCGGCAGCTGCCACAAGGCGTACGCCATGGTGCTCAGCCCCTCATCGTGGATGAGCAGCACCGGCGACAGGCCGATCCAGCCAATCAGCGGCAAACCGACCAGGCCCAAGGCAGCGCTGCCAGCAACGAAACGGCGGTTGGCCAGCAACTGACCGTAGCCCGCCAGCAGTGGCAGCAGGTGAATCGGCGTAAACGCCAGGCGCGAGCCGTCACGGCGTTCCACACCGAGGGTTTCCGGCATCAGGCGGTACAACAGTCCCCACACGAGCACCGCGCCAATGGCAAAGGCCACGAACAGCCAGCGCCAGTCCAGCCACTGCAGCAACAAGGTGCCCACCAACGGCCCGAGCAGGGGTGACAGCAAGGCGATGTTGGCCAGCAAGGCCATCATGCGCACGGCGTCAGCCTCGCTGAAGGCTTCGTTCAGGGCTGGGTAGCTGACGGTGACGACAAAACCCAGGCCGATACCCTGCAACAGGCGCAGCAAGTTGAACATGCCAATGTCGTGAACCCAGAAGGTGGCCAGGCAGGCCAGGCCGAAGAACGCGCAGCCAACCAGCAGCAGCGGACGCCGGCCATAGCGGTCGGCCAGTGGGCCGATCAGCCATTGCAGCACCACGCCCCCCAACAGATACAGGTTGAGGGCATGGGGGATGTATTCGGGGCTGGCGTTGAGGTCGCCCACCACCACCGGCATTGCCGGCATGACGGCGTCGCTGGCCAGGTAGGTCAGCAGCTCGAACAGGGCCAGGGTCAGGCCGAACAGCAAGGCGCGCAGGGGGGTGATGTACAGCAGTGGTTTCATGATGGCATATCGGGTGTGACAGGTGGGGCCAGGGTATATGCCAGAAAAACCGAGTAATTGCTGTGAACAAGTGTAAAACCGGGTCCGCTTCGCGCCCCTTCGCGGGCATGCCCGCTCCCACAGAGCTCAATCAATCCCTGTGGGAGCGGGCATGCCCGCGAAGGGGCGCGAAGCGGCCCCGGTCGATGCCAGCGCGGCGTTACTGCGCGGCAGTCTCCTGCACCACACGGATCACCCGCTGCGGAAACGGAATGTCGATCCCTTCGGCCTTCAACCGGTCACGCGCATGCTCGTTGAGCATGAACATCACGTCCCAGTAATCGGACGTCTTGGTCCACAAGCGCAGCGATACGGTAATCGAGCTGTCGCCCAGCGTCGCCACTACCGCCTGCGGTGCCGGGTCTGGCAGAACACGCGGGTCCTTGGCCAGCTCCAGCAGCACGTTGCGGGCCTTCTGCAGGTCGGCCTCGTAGTCCACCCCCACATCGAACACCACCTTGCGCGTCGGCTGGCGGTTGGTGTTGGTGATGATGCCGTTGGACAGGCTGCCGTTAGGCATGATCACAGTCTTGTTGTCACCGGTGCGCAGCACGGTGTGGAAGATCTGGATGCTGTCGACGGTGCCGGCAACGCCCTGCGCCTCGATCCAGTCACCGATACGGAACGGGCGGAACATCAAGATCAGCACACCGCCGGCGAAATTCGCCAGGCTGCCCTGCAAGGCCAGGCCGATTGCCAGGCCTGCGGCACCGATGGCGGCAACGAACGAGGTGGTCTCGATGCCGATCATCGAGGCCACGCTGACCATCAGCAGCACCTTCAGCACGATGTTCGCCAGGGTGCTGATAAAACCCTGCAGCGCAAGGTCGGCGTTGCGCAGGCCAACCAGCTTGCCGAGGCGGGCGCTGACCTTGTTGATGATCCACCAGCCGACCGCCAGGGTCAGCAGTGCCAGCAGCACGCGGCTGCCGTACTCCATGATCAAAGGGACCCAGGTCTGGGATTGGCGGACGAGCTGATCGACTTCAGCGTTCAAATCCATATTCATCTCCTGATGCCGAGCGGCAAGTACACGGTAGAACAGGCTGTGCCCATTCGCACAGCCCCGGCCCCCATGGACATCATTGGGCCATCGGGGTTCCGGGCCGCAACTGCATCAGTCGCGGAAGTTGTTGAACTGCAGCGGCATGTCGAATTCCTTGGTGCGCAGCAGGGCAATGGCTTCCTGCAGGTCGTCACGCTTCTTGCCGGTTACCCGCACCTGCTCGCCCTGGATGGCGGCCTGTACTTTCAGCTTGCCATCCTTGATGGCGGCAACGATCTTCTTCGCCAGGTCCTTGTCGATGCCTTCGCGGAACTTGGCTTCCTGCTTCTTTTCCTTGCCGGAGGGGTACGGGTCCTTGGTTTCCAGGCATTTCACGTCGATCTTGCGCTTGACCAGTGCAAGGCGCAGGATTTCCAGCATCGCTTCGAGCTGGAACTCTTCCTCGGCGGTCAGCAGAACGGTCTGATCCTTGTCCTTGAACTCGAAGGTGCCCTTGCCTTTCAGGTCATAACGGCGATCAAGTTCCTTGATGGCGTTATCAACGGCGTTCTGCACTTCGTGCTTGTCCAGTTCCGATACCACGTCGAACGAAGGCATGGTTGTTCTCCAAAAAATAAAGCGCGCTCGGTCTGAAGATGGAGCACGCTGAGTTAGACGGTTAAAATGCGGACTCATTATAACGGGTTGCGAAACGCATATGAGCAGCACCTGGCATATTCTCGGCGCCGGCAGCCTCGGCAGCCTGTGGGCTTGCCGCCTGGCGCGCGCAGGCAAGGCGGTGCGCCTGATCCTGCGTGACGGGCAACGGCTGCAGGCTTATCAGCAGGCCGGCGGCCTGACCCTGGTCGAGCAAGACCAGCCCCGCCACTACGCCATCCCGGCCGAAACCGCACAGGCGCAGGGCCCCATCCACCGCCTGCTGGTGGCGTGCAAGGCGTACGATGCCGCCCCGGCCATTGCCAGCGTGGCGCCGCGGCTGGCCGAGGGTGCCGAGGTACTGTTGCTGCAGAACGGCCTGGGCAGCCAGGACGAAGTGGCCGACCTGGTGCCCCACGCACGCTGCATCTTCGCCTCCAGCACCGAAGGGGCCTTTCGCGAGGGGGACTGGCAGGTGCAGTTTGCCGGCCACGGATTCAACTGGCTGGGCGACCCACGCAACCCGACAATCCCCGCCTGGTTCGATGACCTGCACGAAGCCGGCATCCCTGCCGAATGGACGGTCGATATCCTCACCCGCCTATGGCGCAAGCTGGCGCTCAACTGCGCCATCAACCCGCTGACCGTTCTGCACGAATGCCAGAACGGCGGGTTGCTTGGGCACCTGGGTGAAGTCGATGCGCTGTGCGCCGAACTGGTCCAGTTGCTGCGGCGCTGCGGCCAGCCGGAAGCGGCAGATGAGCTGAGCGAAGAAGTGCAGCGGGTGATCCTTGCCACCGCAGCCAACTACTCTTCCATGTACCAGGACGTGCGCGCGGGCCGACGCACCGAGGTGCACTACCTGCTCGGCCATGCCTGCCGGGCGGCAGGGCGCCACGGCCTGCAACTGCCACAGCTGGAACACTTGCTGCAGCGCCTGGTCGATAACTTGCGCATGCGTGGCTTGCCCTGCGACTGACGCGGCCCTTTCAACCGGATACGGACATTGCCTAGCCCATGACCTTGCGCCAACGCCTGGAAAACCTCCCGGTCGGGCAGAAGCTGCTGGCAGCCCTGCTGGTATTGCTGGTGACCATCCTGCTGGTGGCCAACCTCACCTTCATCAGCGCCGCCTACTGGATCACCCAGGAAAGCATGGCGCCGCAGGCACTGCAGACCATCGGCCGGCTGGTGGCCAACCCGCAGCTTGCGGCCCGCGCCGGTGACACCCCTGAAACCGCCAGCGCCCTGCTCAAGGAACTGGACAGCTACACGCCGCTTCGCGCCGCCGCCGTCTACGGCGGCGATGGGCGGATGCTGGCGCAGTTGCAGCATGGCGAGCCGCTGGCCCTGCCCAAGCGTTTTCGCAACATCGACGGCTGGCGCCTGATGGAGTTTCGCAGCACCCAGCTGATCCGCATACCGCGCGACGCCAACCCGCCGGCGCACCTGCTGCTGGTGGCCAGCAGCGAGCTGCCCACGGCGTTCTACACCGGCACCCTGAGCGCCAGCATGGGCATCCTGGTGTTCAGCATCCTGCTGTGGATTGTGGTCGCCCGGCAAATAAAGCGCCTGATCACCCAGCCGATCAACCAACTCGAAGAGCTCAGCCGCCAGGTTACCCGTGAAGAGAGCTATGCCTTGCGCGCCAAGCGCGGCAATGACGACGAAATCGGCAGCCTGGCCGAAGCCTTCAACACCATGCTCTCGCGTATCGAAGGCCGCGAGCAGCAGCTGAAACGCGCGCGGGACGAATTCCAGAGCGCCTACGACCAGGCCCAGGGCCTGGCCGAGGAAACCCGCCATACCAACCGCAAGCTTGAGCTGGAAGTGCAGGTGCGCAGCAAGATCGAGAAAAAACTCACAGGCTTCCAGAACTACCTCAACAGCATCATCGACTCGATGCCCTCGGCGCTGATCGCCCTCGACGAACAGCTTTACGTGACCCAGTGGAACCACGAAGCCACGGTGCTTTCCGGTACGCCACTGGATGAAGCGCTGAATCAGCCGGTGTTCATCGCCTTCGAGCCGCTCAAGCCGTTCTTGCCGCAGCTGAAGGAAACCGTGGAAAAGCACCGGGTAGCGAAGATCGAGCGGGTCACGTGGGCCAAGGGCGATGACCTGCGCCACTACGCCCTGACCTTCTACCCGCTGACCGGCGGCGGTGGGCGTGGCGTGGTCATCCGCATCGACGACATAACCCAGCGCCTGTCGCTGGAAGAGATGATGGTGCAATCCGAGAAGATGCTCTCGGTCGGTGGCCTGGCGGCGGGCATGGCCCACGAGATCAACAACCCGCTGGGCGCCATCTTGCACAACGTGCAGAACATCCGCCGACGCCTGTCGCCCGAGCTACCGCGCAACCAGGAGCAGGCCGAAGAGCTGGGCATCGACCTGGCCACGGTCAACCGCTACCTGGACAGCCGCGAGGTGCCACAGTTGCTTGATGGCATTCAGCAGGCGGGTGCCAGGGCAGCGAAGATCGTCACTCACATGCTCAGCTTCAGCCGCCGCAGCAACCGCCAGTTGGCACCCTGCGACCTGCCGGCGCTGATCGACCAGGCGGTGGAAATTGCCGGCAATGACTTTGACCTGGCCATCGGCTTCGACTTCAAGGGCCAGGCCATCGTGCGCCAGTTCGACCCTGAACTGGGCCCGGTACCCTGCACCGCCAACGAACTGGAACAGGTACTGCTCAACCTGCTTAAAAACGCGGCTCAGGCCATCCACGTGCGGCCACAGCCCAGTGAGCCCGGGCGCATTACCCTGCGCACCCGGCTGAACCCGCCATGGGCAGAAATCCAGGTCGAGGACAATGGCGTTGGTATGCCCGAGGCGGTGCGCAAACGCACCTTCGAGCCGTTCTTCACCACCAAGGAGATCGGCCAGGGCACCGGCCTGGGCCTGTCGGTTTCGTATTTCATCATCACCAACAACCACAAGGGGCAGATGGAAGTGCAGTCCACGCCCGGCCAGGGCACCTGCTTTACCTTGCGCCTGCCCCTCGGCCAGCCGGCGACGCCGGCCAACACGGAGAAGTGACATGGGCTACCGCCTGTCGAAGATCTACACACGCACCGGCGACAAGGGCGAAACCGGCCTGGGCGACGGACGCCGGGTGCCCAAGGACCACCCACGGATCGAGGCGATTGGCGAGGTGGACAGCCTGAACAGCCAGTTGGGCCTGCTGCTGGCGGGGCTGGACGAGCAAGGTCTGGGCGAGGTGAGCGCCGTGCTGGTGCCGTGTCAGCACCGTTTGTTCGACCTGGGCGGTGAGCTGGCGATGCCGAGCTACCAGGCGTTGACCCTGGCAGAGGTGGAGCGCCTGGAGGCGGCCATCGATGTGTGGAACGAAGAGCTGGGGCCGTTGAAGAACTTCATCTTGCCCAGTGGTTCGGCGCTGGTGGCGCAGGCGCATGTGTGCCGCAGCCTGGCGCGCAGTGCGGAGCGGCGGTGCCAGCAGTTGAATGCCGTGGAGCCATTGGAAGGCGTTGGGTTGGCGTATATCAACCGGCTTTCCGATCTATTGTTCGTGGCGGCGCGGATCATCGGGCGGCGCCAGGGGGTGGCTGAGGTGTTGTGGCAGCCTGCGCCAAAGCCTGAGGGCTGATATTACCGGGGCTGCTTAGCAGCCCATCGCCGGCAAGCCAGCTCCCACAGGTTCATCATCAACCCGAAGGCAATGCTAAACCTGTGGGAGCTGGCTTGCCGGCGATGGGCCGCAAAGCGGCCCCCTTACTCAGGCCTCGGGCCAGAACGCCCGGATCCCGGCAACACCCTGTGCCCCGGCTTCCCAGGATTGCTCGCGCTGATCAGGCCCTACCCCACCCAGCAGATAGGCCGGCTTGTTGAACCCGGCAATCAACCGCTGCGCCTCATCCCACCCCAGCGGCACCGCCTCGGGGTGGGTCTGGGTAGCCTGCACCGGTGACAAGGTGACAAAGTCGACATCCATCTGCTCAGCAAGCGCCAGCTCCTCGGCGCTGTGGCAGGACGCCGCCAGCCAGCGCTCCTTGGGAAACGGCCGGCCCTTGGCCGCGTACTTGCGCAGTTGCGCGGCCGTCAGGTGCCAGCCGGCGGACGGGAAATCACCCAGCCATTCCAGCGGCCCCTTGAGCATCAGTTGCGCCTTGCCCCCACACAGCCCCACGGCATCCACCGCCACATCACGGTACTTGGGGTCGTACATGTCCGGCGCCCGCAACTGGATCAGGCGAGTACCAGTGGCTACCGCCTTCTGGATGCCCTTGAGCATCTGTGGCACTTCCAGACCATCGGGGGTAATCAGGTATTGGTCCGGCAGCCGCGCCGCAGCAACGATGGGTTTGTTGGCTTCAGGAAATTCGTAGTGCGACAGATCGCGCGGGGCCACCCATTCCAGCGGTTGCCCTTCTGCGCCATGAGGCTCGCCCGTGAACGCTTCGACTTCGCGCACGTCCAGCAGCACCTGTTTGTCCGGGTAGTCATGGCTGACCTTGATCAGTGCACGCGAGCGGGTCACCTCGATACCCAGCTCCTCGCGCAACTCACGGGCCAGCGCCGCTTCAACGCCTTCGCCCTCTTCCACCTTGCCGCCGGGAAACTCCCACAGGCCGCCCTGGTGCTGGGTATCGGCCCTGCGTGCAATAAGAATGCGGCCATCAGTACCGCGAATGACCGCCGCTACAACATGTATCCGTTTCACCCTTCACGCTCCGCCAGGCCGGCCTGCTGCCACGCCTGGAAGGCTGGCCACTGATAAATGGTTTCGATGTAGGCTGCCGCCTCTGCCGGCACTTCCACGCGGTAGGTGCGCAGGCGCACGGCCACCGGGGCGAAGAAGGCATCGGCCAGGCTCGGCTTGCCGAACAGGAACGGGCCGCTGTCCTTGGCCACCACGCGGCATTCGGACCACAGCGCGACGATACGGTCGATGTCGACCTGCACGTCCAGCGGCACATTGTCCAGGGCCTGGTCACGCGACAGGTCGAACGGCATGGCACCGCGCAGGGCGAAGAAACCGCTGTGCATCTGCGCGCAAGCCGAACGGGCCTGGGCGCGGGCGGCTGCGTCGACAGGCCACAGCTGGGCCTCGGGGTGCTGTTCGTTGAGGTATTCGGCGATGGCCAGGGAATCGGCGATCACACCGTGCTCGCTCTTGAGCAGCGGCACCTTGCCGGTGGAGGAAAAAGCGAGGATGCGCTGGCGGGTATCAGGCTGGTTCAGCTTGATCAGGGTTTCTTCGTAGGGCACGCCAGCCAGCTCGAGGGCCAGGGCGCCACGCAGCGACCAGGAGGAATACAGCTTGTCGCCGATGATCAGGTGATAGCTCATGGTTCGGCTCCATCAGGTTTGTATTGCAAAACCCGCAGGCCGCTGCGCGGCCTTTCGCGGGCAAGCCCGCTCCTACAGGGACCGCACCGCTCCTGCAGGCATTGCAACACCTGTGGGAGCGGGCGTGCCCGCGAAGAGGCCTTCGGATCAGTAGATCAGGTACGGTACTCGGCGTTGATCTTCACGTACTCGTGGGACAGGTCGGTGGTCCAGATGGTTTCGCTGCACTGGCCACGGCCCAGTTCGATACGGATGGTGATCTCTTCCTGGGCCATCACTGCCGAACCCTGTGCTTCGGTGTAGCTCGGGTTGCGGCCGCCTTTGCTGGCGATGCACACGCTGTCCAGGTACACGTCGATCAGGCTCACATCCAGCTCTGGCACACCAGCACGGCCAACGGCGGCCAGAATACGGCCCCAGTTCGGGTCGGAGGCGAACAGTGCGGTCTTGATCAGTGGCGAGTGGGCCACGGCATAGCCGACGTCCAGGCATTCCTGGTGGTTGCCACCACCGTTGACCTGCACGGTCACGAACTTGGTCGCGCCTTCGCCATCACGGACGATGGCCTGGGCCACTTCCATGCACACTTCGAACACAGCCTTTTTCAGCGCTTCGAACAGCGCGCCGCTGGCTTCGGTGACTTCTGGCAGGTTGGCCTTGCCGGTGGCAATCAACATGCAGCAGTCGTTGGTCGAGGTGTCGCCATCAATGGTGATGCGGTTGAACGACTTGTTGGCGCCGTCCAGCATCAGGTCCTTGAGCACCGCTGGGGCAACCTTGGCGTCGGTAGCGATGTAGCCGAGCATGGTGGCCATGTTCGGGCGGATCATCCCTGCACCCTTGCTGATGCCAGTGACGGTAACAGTCACGCCATCATGCTGGAACTGACGGCTGGCCCCCTTGGGCAGGGTGTCGGTGGTCATGATGCCGGTGGCGGCTTCAGCCCAGTGGTGTTCCGACAAATTGTCGAGCGCGGCCTGCAGTGCCCCTTCGATCTTCTCGACCGGCAGTGGCTCGCCGATCACGCCGGTGGAGAACGGCAGTACAGACTCGGCCGGCACGCCAGCCAGCTCGGCCAGCTTGGCGCAGGTACGTTCGGCTGCGGCCAGGCCTGGCGCGCCGGTGCCTGCGTTGGCGTTACCGGTGTTGGTCAGCAGGTAGCGCACGGTGCCCTGTACACGCTGCTTGGACAGGATCACCGGCGCTGCGCAGAAGGCGTTGAGGGTGAACACGCCAGCCACGCTGGAGCCTTCGGCACAGCGCATGACCACCACATCCTTGCGCCCCGGGCGCTTGATGCCGGCAGAAGCGATGCCGAGTTCAAAACCCGGAACCGGGTGCAGGGTAGGCAAAGGACCAAGACCAACAGCCATTAGAGCGCTCCTAGAAAAACGATTGATTTCGAAAAGGGGCCGCTTCGCGCCCCATCGCGACACAAGGCCGCTCCCACAAGGACCACGCCCATCCATGGACGAGCGCGGTACCTGTAGGAGCGGCCTTGTGTCGCGAAAGGGCCGCAAAGCGGCCCCAGGCTTTTTACAAATGTCAGGTCAGATCACTCGATCTGCCCGTGGCAATGCTTGAACTTCTTGCCCGAACCACACCAGCACGGTTCGTTGCGGCCCAGCTTCTGGTCGTTGCGCACCGGCGCTGCGGCGACCGCCACTTCAGCGCCCTCCTCGCTCAGTTGCTCGCTTTCCAGGCCCGGGGCAGGGGCATGCTGGAACTGCATGCGGCTGGCCAGTTCCTCGGCCTCGCGGCGCAGGCGTGCTTCCTCTTCGATCGGATCTTCGCGGCGAACCTGAACGTGCGACAGCACGCGGATGGTGTCGCGCTTGATCGACTCGAGCAGCTCCTGGAACAGGCTGAACGACTCGCGCTTGTACTCCTGCTTCGGGTTCTTCTGCGCATAGCCACGCAGGTGAATACCGTGGCGCAGGTGGTCCATGGTCGACAGGTGGTCTTTCCACAGGTCGTCCAGTACGCGCAGCAGGATCTGCTTCTCGAAGGTGCGCAGGGCGTCGATACCGGCCTGGTCTTCCTTCTCGGTGTAGGCGGTGGTGATCTCGTTCAGCAGCTTCTCGCGCAGGGTCTCCTCGTAGAGGTGATCGTCCTCGTCGAGCCACTGCTGGATCGGCAATTTCATGGCGAAATCGCTGGCCAATGCAGCTTCAAGGCCGACCACGTCCCACTGCTCGGGCAGCGACTGCGGCGGGATGTGCTGGCTGATGGTAGCGTCCAGTACTTCCTTGCGGAATTCGACGATGGTGTCGCCGATATTCTCGGCGGCCAGCAGGCTGTTGCGCATGTGGTAGATCACCTTGCGCTGTTCGTTGGCCACGTCGTCGTATTCGAGCAATTGCTTGCGGATATCGAAGTTGCGGCCTTCGACCTTGCGCTGGGCCTTCTCGATGGCGTTGGTGACCATGCGGTGCTCGATGGCCTCGCCGGACTGCATGCCCAGTGCCTTCATGAAGTTCTTCACCCGGTCAGAGGCGAAGATGCGCATCAGGCTGTCTTCCAGCGACAGGTAGAAGCGGCTGGAGCCCGGGTCACCCTGACGGCCCGAACGGCCACGCAGCTGGTTGTCGATACGGCGCGACTCGTGGCGCTCGGAAGCGATCACGTGCAAGCCGCCCGACTCGATCACTTGCTGGTGACGCTTCTGCCAGTCGGACTTGATCTGGGCGATCTGTTCGGCGGTGGGGTTTTCCAGGGTGGCCACTTCGGCTTCCCAGTTACCGCCCAACAGGATGTCGGTACCACGGCCGGCCATGTTGGTGGCGATGGTCAGTGCGCCCGGGGCACCGGCCTGTGCGATGATCTCGGCTTCTTTCTCGTGGTACTTGGCGTTCAGTACCTTGTGCTCGATACCTTCCTTGAGCAGCAGGTTCGACATGTGCTCGGAGGTTTCGATGGTGGCAGTACCCACCAGCACCGGACGGCCATGGGTCATGCTTTCCTTGATGTCGGCGATGATCGCGGCGTATTTCTCGTCGGCGGTCAGGTACACCAGGTCGTTGAAGTCTTTACGTGCCAGCGGCTTGTTCGGCGGGATCACCATCACGTTCAGGCCGTAGATGGACTGGAACTCGAACGCTTCGGTGTCGGCGGTACCGGTCATGCCGGACAACTTGGTGTACAGGCGGAAGTAGTTCTGGAAGGTGGTCGAAGCCAGGGTCTGGCTCTCGGCCTGGATATTCAGGTTTTCTTTTGCCTCGATGGCCTGGTGCAGGCCCTCGGACAGGCGACGGCCCGGCATGGTCCGACCGGTATGCTCGTCGATCAGCAGAACCTGGCCGTCCTGGACGATGTACTCGACGTTGCGGTGGAAAAGCTTGTGCGCGCGCAGGCCAGCGTAAACGTGGGTCAGCAGGCCCAGGTTATGCGCGGAATACAGGCTCTCGCCCTCGGCCAGCAGGCCGGCCTGGGTAAGCATTTCTTCGATGAACTGGTGACCGGCTTCGTTGAGCTCGACCTGGCGGCTCTTCTCGTCGATGGTGAAGTGGCCTTCCTGGGTAACCTGGCCTTCGACTTCTTCGATGTGCTGGGTCAGGCGCGGGATCAGGCGGTTGATCTCGATGTACAGCTTGGAGCTGTCTTCAGCCTGGCCGGAAATGATCAGCGGGGTACGCGCTTCATCGATGAGGATGGAGTCGACTTCGTCGATTACCGAGAAGTTGAGTTCACGCTGGAACTTCTCTTCCTGGCTGAACGCCATGTTGTCGCGCAGGTAGTCGAAACCGAATTCGTTGTTGGTGCCGTAGGTAATGTCGGACGCATAGGCGGCGCGCTTTTCTTCCGGCGGCTGGAAGGCCGAAACGATACCGACCGACAGGCCGAGGAATTCGTACAGCGGGCGCATCCAGTTGGCGTCACGGCGGGCCAGGTAGTCGTTGACGGTGACCACGTGCACGCCCTTGCCGGACAGTGCGTTCAGGTACACGGCCAGGGTACCGACCAAGGTCTTGCCTTCACCGGTGCGCATTTCTGCGATCATGCCCTCGTGCAGGGTCATGCCACCGATCAGCTGTACATCGAAGTGGCGCATGCCCATCACGCGCTTGCCGGCCTCTCGGGCCACGGCGAAGGCTTCAGGCAGCAATTGGTCCAGTGTCTCGCCTTTGGCCAGGCGCTCCTTGAACTCTGCGGTCTTGCCCCGCAGTTGCTCGTCGGAGAGGGCCACCATTTTCTCTTCGAAGGCATTGACGATACTCACCGTCTTGAGCATGCGTTTCACTTCACGCTCGTTCTTGCTTCCAAAAAGTTTTTTTAACAAAGGCGCAAACATATCGGCAGGATCTTCCACACGTAGGGATGGAGGGCGGCCCCATGAGTCGCCCGTGCAGCCCTGAGGCCGCATGCGAACGAGCATTCTACCCGGAAACGATGGTGAGGAAAGTGGTGGATTTCCACGATGCTATTACAGCGTTTTGGCGGGGGCCTGTCTTAGATAGGGGCATTTTCCCTGAGTTCAAGGCTTGGCAACATGAAAGCTATCGAGAATTAGTCTTATCTTGCCTGCACTGGCCTCTTCCCGGCGGTACAGGCGACAGAGGTGTTAAACTGCTGCTCTTGTAACCTTATGCGTACCCAATGGCCTACAAACCTTCCCCCGCCCAGCCGCCCTCCGCACTGCTGCGCCAGGTCCGCCCGCTGCGCCTGCTGCTGAACCAGGCCGAGCGCCTGGAGCACCTGCAGCGCCTGCTGGAAAGCCAGCTGCAACCGGCTGCCCGCGAGCACTGCCATGTCGCATCATGGCGCGATGGCACGTTGTTGCTGGTGGTGACCGACGGCCATTGGGCAACCCGCCTGCGCTACCAGCAGAAGCGCCTGCTGGCGGCATTGCAGGCCATGGAAGCCTTCGGCAACCTCAGGCGCATCCTCTACAAGGTGCAGCCACCGCTGGTGCCTGCCAAGCGTGGCGGGCATGCGGCAGAACTGTCGAACAGCGCCGCCGAGAGCCTGCGTGACACCGCCGAAGGCATCGCCGACCCCAAGCTGCGCGCTGCCTTGGAGCGACTTGCCAACCATGCAATTATCAAATAAAAAATTGATTATCCGCTTGGTGGTTCCCAGCACTGACCTATCATTTTTACCAGTTGCCCTTCCACGCATGCGATGACTTACTGCACTCTCTTTCATTGGAGTACAGCAAGATGCCCCACCTGACCAACTACAGCGAACACACGTCTTTTTCCAACAACAACTGGAATGGCTGGACAATTATCGAACCCAGCCACGCATTGAAATTCATCAATGAAGCGCAGAACACTTACGTCCGGGTCAATACTTCGCCACCTCTGCTCCCACTCCCCGACCACTACGAAGGCATGCTGCTCATCCATAAAGAAGTAACCAGTTTTATTGCAGGCGAATGCTACACTATTGCCTTACGCGCAAAATGCTTGTCCGACACGGTTAAATCCCCACAACTCTCGTGGTATATCGACAGCACCATCAAGCACCGCTCGAATTTTAAAGCAAACGGTGAGTGGCAACATTTCGTCATCCCATTCAAAGCCACACAATCCACCCACATTCTGACGCTCGGCAGCGACCTTGAGGGGGAATTCGCCCTCGATGATATCCGCATATTCCCTCACGTTCTCAACATCGATTTCGAGGATGAAGAGGCGGTCGACATACCTCCGAATGAGGAACGCCCGCTCCGGCATTTCACCCTGCGCAATGCCAGCAGTAACGGAGAGATTACCGGCATTCGAAATGTCGAAAGAACAAAGCCCGGCATGGCCGTGGGCAAGGCACTGATCTTGGCCCGCAATCAAAGTACGGCCAATCAAGTAGTCCAACTCGACTTATACGGCGAATATCATAATATCGAATTCTTCTGGACCCAACTTCATTCTCAAGCAACCGTCAGCTTTTTCACCCCGGACGGAAAGCTTATTGAAAAAGTAAGCCATGAAGGCGGAGCGGGAGGTAGAGATTTCCAGGTAAGTTATACCTCCCCAAAATCCAAACCGATCAGTAGACTGCAGTTTGATGTCAAGGATCACAGCTATATCGATTTCATGACTCTAAAAGCGTTAAACTGCTGAGCAATCAACCCCGAAACCCTGAGCAGGGGCTAACCCTGCCAGGCGTCCGGGTGCTATCCGTCGGGATAATTACCCCACCTCTCTCCACTCGATGCAGGCATAAAAAAGGCCACCCGAAGGTGGCCTTAATCACTAGAGAGAGTGTTCGAACTTACACGGCCGCAACAGGGCGCATGTACGAGATCGGTGCCGTACTGGCATCTTCGAAAGTGACCACTTCCCAGGCATCGGTTTCAGCAATCAGCTTGCGCAGCAGCTGGTTGTTCAGCGCGTGGCCGGACTTGTAGCCCTTGAACTCGCCGATCAGGCTGTTGCCCAGCAGATAGAGGTCGCCAATGGCGTCGAGGATCTTGTGCTTGACGAATTCGTCATCGGAACGAAGGCCGTCTGCGTTAAGCACACCGGTCTCGTCGACCACGATGGCGTTCTCGACACTGCCGCCCAGCGCAAGGTTGTGCTTGCGCAGGTACTCGATGTCACGCATGAAACCGAAGGTACGCGCGCGGCTGACTTCCTTCACAAACGAGGTGCTGGAGAAGTCGACGACCGCACTTTGGGTCTGGCCCTTAAGGACCGGGTGATCGAAGTCGATCTCGAAGCTCACCTTGAACCCTTCGAAAGGCAGGAACGTGGCGCGCTTGTCGCCCTCTTCCACGGTTACCTCACGCAGGATGCGGATGAACTTCTTGGCTGCGTCCTGCTCTTCCAGGCCGGCAGACTGAATCAGGAATACAAAGGGTCCGGCGCTGCCATCCATGATCGGCACTTCCGAGGCGGAGAGCTCGACGTAGGCGTTATCGATGCCCAGGCCCGCCATGGCGGAAAGCAGGTGCTCGACCGTATCGACCTTGACGTCACCGTTGACCAGCGTCGTCGACATGGTTGTCTCGCCGACGTTGGCCGCACGCGCAGGGATTTCGACCACAGGGTCGAGATCGGCGCGGCGGAAGACGATGCCGGTGTCCACAGGTGCAGGCTTGAGGGTCAGGTAAACCTTCTCCCCAGAGTGCAGACCGATACCTGTGGCACGGATGGTATTCTTCAGGGTGCGTTGTTTAATCATGGCATTGGCCGCTTCAGCGCAAATTGCGAACAGGTATCAACAAAGGCTGGGGATGATAACAGACCCAACCTTTGATGAATACCAATCACCTTTATACCCCTGATAAATTCCATTAATCAGCCTGACGACGCAGGAAAGCCGGGATATCAAGGTAGTCCAGGTCATCCTGAGGGTTCAGTTTAGCGGCTGCGGCAGCACCTGCATGGGCCTGGTTGCGCATGACAGTCGGGCGCTCCAGGTCACGGTAGTTGACCGCTGGCTGCTCCTGGCGAACCGGTGCAGGGTTGGACGCTTCGTACGCCTGCTGGGCGGTCTGCAGGGTGTTGTCGACCACTTTGACCGGCTTCTCGATACGCGCGCCCAGGCCAGTGGCCACAACGGTCACGTGCAGTTCGTCGCGCATGTCCGGGTCGATCACGGTGCCGACCTTGACCATGGCGTGGTCAGAGGCGAAGGCTTCGATGATGCTACCCACATCGGAGTATTCACCCAGCGACAGGTCCGGGCCTGCGGTGATGTTCACCAGAATGCCACGGGCGCCCTGCAGGTTGACGTCTTCCAGCAGCGGGTTGCGGATCGCCGCCTCGGTGGCTTCACGCGCACGGTTCGGGCCGCTGGCACAGCCAGTACCCATCATCGCCATGCCCATTTCACCCATCACGGTACGCACGTCGGCGAAGTCGACGTTGATCATGCCAGGGCGTTTGATGATGTCGGAGATACCGCGAACGGCACCGGCCAGTACATCGTCGGCCTTGGCAAAGGCGGACAGCAGGCTGGCATCCTTGCCCAGGATGGTCAGCAGTTTCTCGTTGGGAATGGTGATCAACGAGTCGACGCTTTCAGCCAGCATGCGGATGCCTTCATCGGCGATCTGCATACGTTTGCGGCCTTCGAACGGGAACGGACGGGTCACCACGGCTACGGTGAGAATGCCCATTTCCTTGGCCACTTCGGCAATGATCGGCGCTGCACCGGTACCGGTACCGCCACCCATGCCAGTGGTGATGAACACCATGTTGGTGCCCTGCAGCACTTCAGCGATGCGCTCACGGTCTTCCAGCGCGGCCTGACGGCCGACTTCCGGATTGGCACCGGCACCCAGGCCCTTGGTCACGCCAGTGCCCAATTGCAGGATGGTGCGCGCGCCAATGCTTTTCAGCGCCTGGGCATCAGTGTTGGCGCAGATGAATTCCACGCCTTCGATGCTGCTCTTGACCATGTGGTTGACGGCGTTGCCGCCACCACCACCAACGCCGATCACCTTGATGACCGGACTTTGCGGGACGTTGTCTACGAGCTCGAACATTTTCCCTCTCCTTACAGTTCTCTAGTTGTTGCGCCTACCACTACTGCTTTGAAACTTAGAAGTTGCCCTGGACCCACTTCTTGAAGCGCTCAAGCACTGGGGCCTTCGGTTCATCGCCATAGCTGTTGTTGCTGCTGTTGGTGTTACCGGTCAGGATCAGGTCCTCGGACTGCTTCAGCAGACCGTAAGTGAGCAAGCCCACGCCGGTGGAATAGATCGGGTTGCGAACCACGTCGCTCAGCCCCCGAACGCTGTGCGGGACGCCCAGGCGTACCGGCATGTGGAAGATTTCCTCGGCCAGCTCCACGGCACCTTCCATCTTCGCGGTGCCGCCGGTGAGGACGATGCCCGCTGGCACCAGGTCCTCGTAGCCGCTGCGGCGCAGCTCGGCCTGGATCAGGGTGAAGAGCTCGTCGTAACGTGGCTCTACCACCTCGGCCAGGGCCTGGCGCGACAGCTCGCGCGGTGGGCGGTCGCCCACGCTCGGCACCTTGATGGTCTCCCCGGCGCCAGCCAGTTTGGCCAGGGCGCAGGCGTAGCGGATCTTGATTTCTTCGGCGTACTGGGTAGGGGTACGCAGGGCCATGGCGATGTCGTTGGTCACCTGGTCGCCGGCAATCGGGATGACTGCGGTGTGACGGATGGCGCCCTCAGTGAAGATGGCGATGTCGGTAGTGCCGCCACCGATGTCCACCAGGCACACGCCCAGCTCTTTTTCATCGTCGGTCAGCACCGAGTAGGCCGAAGCCAGCTGCTCGAGGATGATGTCGTCGATTTCCAGGCCGCAGCGGCGTACGCATTTCTCGATGTTCTGCGCCGCGTTGACTGCGCAAGTGACCACATGGACCTTGGCTTCCAGGCGCACGCCGGACATGCCCAGTGGCTCGCGCACGCCTTCCTGGTTGTCGATCACGTAGTCCTGCGGCAGGGTGTGCAGCACGCGCTGGTCGGCCGGGATCGCCACGGCCTGGGCGGCGTCGAGTACCCGTTCCAGGTCGGCCAGGCTGACCTCGCGGTCGCGGATGGCGACGATGCCGTGGGAGTTCAGGCTGCGGATGTGGTTGCCGGCTACCCCGACGAAGGCCGAGTGGATACGGCAGCCGGCCATCAGCTGCGCTTCTTCCACGGCGCGCTGGATCGACTGCACGGTGGACTCGATGTTCACCACCACGCCTTTCTTCAGGCCGCGGGACGGATGGGTGCCGATCCCGACGATTTCCAGGGTGCCGTCTTCGCCCACTTCGCCCACCAGCGCCACCACCTTGGAGGTGCCAATGTCCAGCCCGACGATCATTTTGCCGCTATGCGCGTTTGCCATGGTCCTGCCTCTCTCTAATTCTTCGCAACGGCGGGTTGGGCCGTCGTCGGTGCAATCGGTTCCCGCCAACCAACGGCAAGTCCGTTGGAATAACGCAGATCAATGCGGGCGATAGTGGTGATCTGGTCTTTGAGTGTCTTGTCGTAAATGGCAATGAAACGGCGCATCTTCTCCACCAGATGGTCGCGCCCCAACAGCAGCTCGATACCTGGCCCGGCGCTGCTCGCACCGGTAGTCAGGAACCAGCTGCCTCGCTCGCGCAGCTCCAGGCGAGCGATGGAAAAGCCCAGAGGGCGCAGCATCTGGCTCAATACCTGATACTGCTGCATGACTTGTTGCTGAGCACGCTGCGGCCCCGCCAGCTGCGGCAGGTGCTCATAGTTGGCCAGTTCGCGCGGTGTGAAGGCCTGGCCCTGGTTGTTGAGCAGGGCTGCGTCACCCCAGCGTGCCACCGGCAGCTGTTCTTCCAGGCGGATCACCACCTCGTCAGGCCACACCCGGCGCACTTCGGCGTGGGCAATCCATGGCATCTGCTCGAGCTCCGCGCGCATCGCCGGCAGGTCGACGCTGAAGAAACTCGCCGCCACGTAGGGGGCGATGCGCTGCTGTACCGACTGCTGGCTGATGTAGCTGAGGTCGCCCTGCACGTCGATCTTGGTGATCGGCCGGTCGGCATAGGGCATCAGGCGAATGGCGCCCTCGTAGGCACCAAAGCCGGCCGCCACCAGCAGCACCGGCCACAGAAGGCGCTTGAGGCCTCCCAGGCTTGGCCGCGGCAGGCGCGCCGATACGGGCTCGTCGGCCACCAGCCGGCTGGCACCACGCGGCACCGGCTTGCTACGGCCGGTAACGGGTTGCTGCTGACGTATCATCGCGCCTTGCATGGTTGTTAACCTCGGGTCGTCACGCTTTCAGCCAGGATTGCCAGCACCAGTTGCTGGAAGTCCAGGCCGGCCGCGCGGGCCGCCATTGGCACCAGGCTATGATCAGTCATGCCCGGTGCGGTGTTGACTTCGAGCAGCCAGAACCGGCCCTGCTCGTCCTGCATCACGTCCAGCCGCCCCCAGCCTTCGATGCCGATGGCATCACAGGCGCGTGCGGTCAGGTCGATCAGTTCCTGTTCCTTGACGCTATCCAGGCCGCACGGGATGCGGTACTGGGTATCGTTGGCGATGTACTTGGCGTCGTAGTCGTAGAACACGTGCGGCGTACCCAGGGCGATCGGCGGCAGCACCTGGCCGCGCAAGACCGCGATGGTGAACTCCGGGCCGTGGATCCACTGCTCCACCAGTACCTGGGAATCGTATTTGGCGGCGTCCTGCCAGGCGGCGACCAGTTCCTGGGCGCTGTTCACCTTGGCCATGCCGATGCTAGAGCCTTCATGGGCGGGTTTGACGATAAGCGGGAAGCCCAGTTCCGTACTGGCCAACAAACAATCGTTTTCGCTCGCCAATACCGCGTGGCGCGGGGTCGGAATGCCCAGGCTCTGCCATACCTGCTTGGTACGCAGCTTGTCCATGGCCAGCGCCGAGGCAAGGATGCCACTGCCGGTGTAGGGGATGCCCAGGCATTCCAGAAGGCCTTGCATGCTGCCATCTTCACCGCCACGGCCGTGCAGGATGATGAACGCACGGTCGATCTTCTCGCTTTGCAGGCGCTCGAGCAGGTCATCTCCCACGTCGATAGCGACTACGTCGACGCCGGCAGTGGTCAGCGCGTCGATCACCGCAGCGCCGGACTTCAGCGACACTTCACGCTCGGCGCTCTTGCCACCGTACAGCACGGCGACACGGCCGAACGCCTTGACGTCCAGGGTCGAGTGCAACTTTTCGTAGGCGCTGGTCATTTCGACTTCTCCTGCTTGGCGCCTGCGAACAGCGGGCTTTTCATCAACTGCGGGGCCAGGCCACCGACATCACCGGCACCCTGGCAGATCAGGATGTCGCCAGCGCGCAGCAGTGGCTTGACCAGCGGCGCCAGCTCGGCGCCGCGCTCGATGTAGATCGGGTCCAGTTTGCCGCGCTGGCGGATGCTGTGGCACAGCTGACGGCTGTCGGCACCGGGGATCGGCTCTTCGCCAGCCGGGTAGACTTCCATCAGCAGCAGCACGTTGGCATCGCCCAGCACCTGGACAAAATCGTCGTACAGGTCGCGGGTGCGGCTGTAGCGGTGCGGCTGGTAGACGATCACCAGGCGACGGCTAGGCCAGCCACCGCGCACGGCCTTGATCACCGCAGCCACTTCGGTCGGGTGGTGGCCGTAGTCGTCGACCAGCATCACGCTGCCGCCTTCGACCGGCAGTTCGCCGTACACCTGGAAGCGTCGGCCAACACCCTGGAAGCCCGACAGGCCCTGGACGATGGCCTCGTCAGTGATGCCTTCGTCAGTGGCGATGGCAATGGTGGCCAGGGCGTTGAGCACGTTGTGGTTACCGGGCATGTTCACCGACACCTCCAGCGGCTCGCAGTCACGGCGCAGCACGGTGAAGTGGGTCTGCATGCCCTGCTGGCGCACGTTGATGGCGCGGATGTCGGCCTCTTCGCTGAAGCCATAGGTCACGGTCGGGCGTTTCACCTGCGGCAGGATCTCGCGCACCACCGGGTCGTCCAGGCACATCACGGCCAGGCCGTAGAACGGCAGGTTGTGCAGGAACTCGACGAAGGTTTTCTTCAGCTTGTTGAAGTCACCTTCGTAGGTCGCCATGTGGTCGGCGTCGATATTGGTGACCACGGCCACCATTGGCTGCAGGTGCAGGAAGCTGGCGTCGCTCTCGTCCGCTTCGGCGATCAGGTAGCGGCTGGTGCCCAGCTGGGCATTGGTACCGGCAGCAGTCAGACGGCCACCGATGACGAAGGTCGGGTCCAGGCCACCGGCGGCAAACACCGAAGCCAGCAGGCTGGTGGTGGTGGTCTTGCCGTGGGTACCGGCAACGGCCACGCCATGACGGTAGCGCATCAGCTCGGCGAGCATCTCGGCACGCGGCACCACCGGAATCCGCCGCTCAAGGGCGGTAGCCACTTCCGGGTTGGCCGGGTTGATGGCACTGGACACGACCAGCACGTCAGCGGTTGCGGCGTTCTCGGCGCGGTGGCCGACGAAGATCTCGGCGCCGAACGATTCCAGGCGCTCGGTCACCGGCGAGGCTTTCAGGTCCGAACCGGACACTTCATAGCCCAGGTTCAGCAACACTTCGGCAATGCCGCACATGCCCACGCCGCCGATCCCGACGAAGTGAATACGGCGGATACGGCCCATCTTGGGCTGGGGCATGGCTTTCTGGCTCTCAACCATGGGCCACCTCCAGGCAGATATCGACCACGGTGCTGGTTGCAGCAGGTTTGGCCAGGCGCCGTGCGGTGCCTGCCATGACGTTGAGTTTCTCGGGTTGCATCAGCACCTCGTTCAGGCGTTCAGCGAGCTGCGCTGCGCCAGTTGTCGCTTGTGGCATCAGGAAGGCAGCGCCTTCGCGGGCCAGATATTGGGCATTGTGGGTCTGGTGGTCGTCGATGGCGTGGGGCAAAGGCACCAGCAGCGAAGGCAGGCCCGCTGCCGCCAGCTCGCTGACGGTCAGGGCACCCGCCCGGCATACCACCATGTCGGCCCAGCCATAGGCCTGGGCCATGTCCTTGATGAAGGGCTCTACCTGAGCCTCGACGCCCACCTCGTGATAACGCTCGGCGGTGATTGGCGCGTGTTGCTTGCCGGCCTGGTGGAACACCTCGGGCCGCAGCGCGGCAGGGACTTCGGACAGGGCCTTAGGCAACAATTTGTTCAATGGTTCCGCACCCAGGCTGCCACCGAGCACCAGCAGGCGCGCACGGCGCTGGGCCAGGGGCGCGCGTTGTGCATCCATGAACAGCTCCGGGCGTACGGGGTTGCCGGTGGTACGACGCTTGTCGCTCGCCTCGAAGGTGTTCGGGAAAGCTTCGCAGACCCGCGCAGACAGTGGCACCAGCAACCGATTGGCGGTACCGGCACGGGCGTTCTGCTCATGGATCACCAGCGGCACGCCGCACAGCCGCGCAGCCACACCGCCAGGGCCGGTCACGTAGCCGCCAAAGCCCAGTACGCATACCGGTTTGAGCTGGCGAATGATGCGTCGCGCCTGCAGCACGGCCTTGACCAGGGTGAACGGCGCCTTGAGCAGCGACAGCTTGCCTTTGCCGCGCAGGCCGCTGACCTGGATCAGGTGCAGTGGCAGGCCAGCCTGGGGCACCAGCTCGTTCTCGATGCCACGCGGGGTGCCCAGCCAGTGCACGGTAAAACCACGCGCCTGGAACTCACGGGCGCAGGCCAGGGCCGGGAATACGTGGCCCCCGGTGCCGCCCGCCATGATCAGTATGTTCTTGCCGTCAGCGGCCATGACTGGTCTCCTCGGCAAAATCGCTTTCGCTGAACTCATGTTCCTCGCTACCCAGATGCGTGCGGCTCTCCCACTCGATACGCAGCAACAGGCCCACGCAGGCGCAGCAGATCACCAGCGAACTGCCCCCGTAGCTAAGGAACGGCAGGGTCAGGCCCTTGGTTGGCAGCAGGCCGACGTTCACCCCGATGTTGATCAGGAACTGGCCGATCCACAGGAACGCCAGGCCGAAGGCCACATAGGCGGCAAAGAACTGCTTGGCTTTTTCGGCCCACAGGCCGATGTACAGGGCACGCACAGTCACGAACACGAACAGTGCAATGGTCAGCAGCGAGCCAACCACGCCCAGTTCTTCGGCCAGTACCGAGAACACGAAGTCAGTGTGCGCTTCGGGCAGGTAGAACTGCTTCTGCACGCTGTTGCCCAGGCCAACACCCAGCCACTCGCCACGGCCGAAGGCGATCAATGCCTGGGTCAGCTGGTAGCCAGAGCCGAACTGGTCCGACCACGGGTCGGTGAAGGTGATAAGCCGCGCCATCCGGTAGGGCTGCGCCTGTACCAGCACAAACACCGCCAGTACCGCCAACACCACCATGAGGCTGAAGCGGAACAGCCCCACCCCGCCGAGGAACAGCATGGCCGCCGCCGCGCCCATCATCACAACGGTGGCGCCGAAGTCCGGCTCCATCAGCAGCAGGGCGGCCATGGGCAGCAGCACGATGAACGGCTTGAAGAAGCCCATCCAGGTTTCGCGCACTTCGGTCTGCCGGCGTACCAGGTAACCCGCCAGGTAGACGACCACGAACACCTTGGCGATTTCCGAAGGCTGGACGTTGAAGAAGCTGAAGCCGATCCAGCGCATGGAGCCGTTCACTTCGCGGCCGATACCCGGCACCAGCACCAGCACCAGCAGGCCGAAGGCACCCAGCAGCATCATGAAGCCCATGCGCTGCCAGGTGGCGATCGGCACCAGCATGGTCGCGCCGCAGGCAACCAGGCCAAGGAACACGTAAACCAGGTGGCGGAACATGTGGTAAAGCGGGTTGCCCGACTGCACCGCGGCCACTTCCGAGGACGCCGAGGTGATCATCACCAGGCCCAGGCCAAGCAAGGCCAGGCAGCCGGCGAGCATCGGGAAGTCCAGGTCGATGCCACGACCGCTGATCAGCGGCGACGGGTAGGGCTTGAAGATGCCGAAGATCATGCAAGACCTCCCGCTGCCTGGGCAAACAGGCGCCCGCGCTCTTCAAAGTTCTTGAACATGTCGAGGCTGGCGCACGCCGGCGACAGCAGCACCGCATCGCCGGCCTGGGCCAGTTCGGCACACTGCTGCACGGCGTCGTCGAGTGTCTTGACCCGTACCAGCGGCACGTCATCACCCAACGCTTCGGCCAGGCGCTCGGCATCACGGCCAAGCAATACCACGGCGCGGCAGAACCGCTTGACTGGCTCGCGCAGCGCAGTGAATTCGGCACCTTTGCCGTCGCCCCCAGCGATCAGCACCAACTTGCCTTCGATATCGGCACCCAGGCCTTCGATGGCAGCCAGGGCAGCACCGACGTTGGTGGCCTTGGAGTCGTCATACCAGTTCACGCCATTACGCTCGCGTACCCACTGGCAACGGTGGGCCAGGCCACCGAACTCGCGCAGGGCTTCGAGCATGGGCTCGAACGGCAGCCCGGCGGCATGCCCCAGGGCCAGCGCCGCCAGGGCGTTGCTCTGGTTGTGGGCACCGCGAACCTTCAGCTCGCGCGCCGGCATCAGCGCCTGGAACTCGAACGCCAGGTACTTTTCACCGTCCACTTCACGCAGGCCAAAGGCCTTGAAGTCGGGTTGGTTGAGGCCGAAGGTCCAGCATGGACGGCCTTCCACCGGCAGTGGCCGGCTCAGGGCGTCCTGGCGGTTGACCACCACCTGGCGGGCACCGCGGAAAATCCGGTGTTTGGCCAGGTGATAGGCCGGCAGGCCGCTGTAGCGGTCCATGTGGTCTTCGCTGATGTTAAGCACGGTGGCCACTTCGGCGTTCAGCTGGTCGGTGGTTTCCAACTGGAAACTGGACAGCTCAAGCACGTAAAGCTCGACATCATCAGCCAGCAAGTCCAGCGCCGGGGTACCGAGGTTGCCGCCCACGGCCACGCGCTTGCCGGCCTTGGCGGCCATTTCGCCAACCAGGGTGGTGACGGTGCTCTTGGCGTTGGAGCCGCTGATGGCAATGATCGGTGCCTTGGCGTGGTGGGCGAACAGCTCGATATCGCCGGACAGTTTCACGCCACGCGCGGCTGCCTGCTGCAGGGCCGGGGTGGCCAAGGCCAGACCGGGGCTCACGTACAGCTCGTTGGCGCGGCACAGGAAGTCCACGTCCAGTTCACCACAGCGCACTTCCACCTGCGGGTAATCACGGCGCAGGGTGTCCAGTTCCGGCGGTTGCTCGCGGGTGTCGGCGACCGCAAAGGCAATGCCCCGGCTCGCCAGGAAGCGAACCAGGGACATGCCGCTCTTGCCGAGGCCGACAACGATGCGGAATTGGTCGGAAGCGATCAAAGACACACTCATCTACCTCAGTTTCAGGGATGCAAGGCCAATCAGCACCAGAATCACGGTGATAATCCAGAAGCGGACGATCACCCGTGGCTCTGGCCAGCCCTTGAGTTCAAAGTGGTGGTGGATCGGCGCCATGCGGAACACGCGTTTGCCGGTCAGCTTGAAGGAGGCGACCTGGATCACCACCGACAGGGTTTCCACCACGAAGATGCCGCCCATGATGAACAGCACGATTTCCTGGCGGACGATCACGGCGATGGTGCCCAGCGCGGCGCCCAGTGCCAGCGCGCCGACGTCACCCATGAAGACTTGTGCCGGGTAGGTGTTGAACCACAGGAAGCCCAGGCCGGCACCGATCAGCGCGCCGCAGAACACGATCAGCTCGCCCGAGCCAGGTACGTAAGGGATCAGCAGGTATTCGGCGAACTTCACGTTACCCGACAGGTAGCAGAAGATGCCCAGGGCGCCGCCGACCATCACCGTCGGCATGATTGCCAGGCCGTCGAGGCCATCGGTAAGGTTGACCGCGTTGCTGGAGCCGACGATGACGAAGTAGGTCAATACGACGAAGCCGACGCCCAGCGGGATGGTGACATCCTTGATGAACGGCAGGATCAGCGTGGTCTCGACGCTGGTCGGCGCGGTCTTGTACAGGAACACGGCCGCAGCCAGGCCAAACACCGACTGCCAGAAGTACTTCCAGCGGCTTGGCAGGCCACGTGAGTTCTTTTCGATCACCTTGCGGTAGTCGTCAACCCAGCCGATCGCGCCGAATGCCAGGGTAACGATCAGCACCACCCACACGTAGCGGTTGGACAGATCAGCCCATAGCAGGGTGCTGATGGCGATGGCCGAAAGGATCAGTGCGCCACCCATGGTCGGGGTGCCCGACTTGGACAGGTGCGATTGCGGGCCGTCGTTACGCACGGCCTGGCCGATCTGGCGAATTTGCAGGGTACGGATCATCCACGGCCCCAGCCACAGCGCCAGCGACAACGCGGTCAGTACACCAAGAATCCCGCGCAGGGACAGGTACTGGAAGACCGCGAAGCCCTTGTGGAACTGTTGCAGATACTCGGCCAACAGCAGCAGCATTAATGTTTCTCCCCGCTGGCACCGCACAAAGCCGCCACGACGTTTTCCATCGCAGCGCTGCGCGAGCCCTTGATCAAGATAGTGGTGTCGCTGGCATTTTCGGCGCTAACCGCGTCGATCAGCTCAGCTTGAGTAGCGAAATGACGGCCATCGGCGCCGAACGCCCTGACCGCATACGTCATGTTGGAACCTACTGCGTACAGGGCGTCGACCTTGCCACGCGCGTAGTCACCCACCTGACGGTGGCCTTCTTGCGCCCATTGCCCCAATTCGCCGATATCCCCAAGCACCAGGACGGTGCGTCCGGAAAAGCCGGCGAGTATATCAATGGCCGCGCACATGGAGGTGGGATTTGCGTTGTAACTATCGTCGATCACCCGCACACCATTTGGCGCGACCTGGGCCACGGTGCGGCCCTTGACCGGCTGCACCGCAGCCAGGCCAGCAGCAATGCCGCTCAGGCTCAGACCAACGGCATGGGCAGCGGCGGCGGCAGCCAGGGCGTTGCTGACGTTATGGGTACCCAGAAGGTTCAGCTGAACCGGCACGCTGCCATCAGGCCCGTGCAGGGTGAACGACGGGCAGCCCCGTGCGTCGCGACCGATGTCGCTGGCATGGAAATCAGCCTGCGGGTTATCCAGTGCAAAGGTGAAGATGCGGTGGTTGCCGGCACGCTTGCGCCAGATATCGAACGCCTTGTCGGCCAGGTTGAGAATGGCGACACCGCCCTCGCCCAGGCCTTCGAGAATCTCGCCCTTGGCTTCGACAATTTTTTCGGGGCCACCGAATTCGCCAACGTGGGCGGTACCCGCGTTATTGATGATGACCACCTGAGGTTTGGTCAGGCCTACGGTGTAGCGGATCTCGCCAATACGCGAAGCGCCCAGCTCGATCACTGCGGCGCTGTGCTCCGGGGCGATTTCCAGCAGGGTCAGCGGCGCGCCGAGGTCGTTGTTCAGGTTGCCACGAGTGGCATGCACCAGGCCCCGGGTGCGCAGGATGCTGGCAAGCATCTCCTTGACCGTGGTCTTGCCACTGGAACCGGTAATGGCCACAACGGGCTTGTCGAAAGCGGCGCGGTTCAGGGCGCCGAGTTGACCCAGTGCTATCCGGCAATCCTTGACCAGCAGCTGCGGCAGGTCGACACCGGCCACTTCACGCTCGACCAGGGCGGCTACTGCACCTTTGGCTTTCACATCAGCCAGGTAGTCATGGCCATCGAAACGCGGGCCGGCCAAGGCGACGAACAGTTCCCCGGCGCTGACACTGCGGCTGTCGATGCTGACACCGGTGAATGTGGCGTCGGCACCGACTTGTTGACCGCTCAGTGCTGTGGTCAGCTGGCTGAGCGTCATCGGCTTAAGCATGTGGAGCCTCCCAGGCTGCAAGGGCCTTCTCGGCTTCGATCAGGTCGGAGAAGTCATGGCGCTCGCCATTGATCTCCTGGTAATCCTCATGCCCCTTGCCGGCCAGCACGATCACGTCGTTGGCAGCGGCTGAGGCGATCAGGTGCGCAATGGCTTCGCCACGGCCGGCGACGAACTCGACGTCGCCAGGCCTGGTGAAACCGGGGCGGATGTCGTCGAAGATGCGCAGCGGGTCTTCCGTGCGCGGGTTGTCGTCGGTGACCAACACGCGGTCAGCCAGGCGCTCGGCCACTTCGGCCATCAAAGGGCGCTTGCCGCGGTCACGGTCGCCGCCGCAGCCGAACAGGCACAACAGGTTGCCGTGGGCATGTGGGCGCAGGGCTTCAAGCACTTTTTCCAGGGCGTCCGGGGTGTGCGCGTAGTCGACCACCACCAGCGGCTTGTGGCCGCCACCCAGGCGCTGCATGCGGCCTACCGGCCCTTGCAGGCGCGGGGTGACCTCCAGGATTTCGTCCAGCGCGTAATCCAGCGCCAGCAGGGTTGCCACCGCCGCCAGCATGTTGCTCAGGTTGAAGCGGCCCAGCAGCTGGCTGCGCAGGGTGCGCTCACCCTGGGCGGTGACCAGCGTGGCGCGCACGCCATCGTCACTGAACACGGCTTCGCGGCAGAACAGCGATGCATCGGGGTTTTCCAGGCTGTAGCTGAGCAGCCGGGTCTCGACAAGGTCGACACTCGGGCGGCGAGCAAAGTCTTCGGCCAGGCGACGACCAAAGTCGTCATCCAGGTTGACCACCTGGCAACGCAGGTTCGGCCAGGCGAACAGCTTGGCCTTGGCCGCCTCATAGGCCTGCATGCTGCCGTGGTAATCCAGGTGATCACGGGACAGGTTGGTCATGACCGCGATGTCGAACGCCAACGCGGCGACACGCCCTTGCTCCAGGGCATGGGAGGAGACCTCCATGGCCACGGCCTTGGCGCCCTGCTTTTTCAGGTCGTAAAGGGTCGACTGTACGGCAATCGGGTCTGGCGTGGTCAGCCGACCACTTTGCAGGTCACCGTAAAAGCCGGTACCCAAAGTGCCAATAAGGCCGCACCGCTGGCCGAGCACATCAAGCGCCTGGGCCACCAATTGGGTAACGCTGGTCTTGCCGTTGGTACCGGTCACGCCCACCAGATTCAGCTGGCGGCTGGGCTCGCCATAGAAGCGCCCGGCGATGTCCGACAGCTGGGCGATCAGGCCCTTTACCGGAATCAGCGGCACATCGGTCAGCGGCAGCACGTTGGCGCCCTGCTCTTCATAGGCCACGGCGGCAGCGCCCCGGGCCAAGGCATCGGCGATATGCTCGCGGCCATCGACCTTGGCGCCCGGCACGGCCAGGAACAGATCGCCCGGGCGTACATTGCGGCTGTCCAGGGTCAGTTCACGGATCAGCGGGTCGCGGCTGGCGTGAGCGAAAAGTTTGCTTAATGGCATTGTCATCATCCACGCCCTCCCTTGGCGGCTGCTGCATTGACTTGCGACTGTGCGGCGGGTGCCGGTGGCGGCAGGTTGTCTGGCGGCACGTTCATCAAACGCAGGGTGCCGGACATGACCTTGCTGAATACCGGTGCCGAAACCAGGCCACCGAAGTAACCGCCCTTGCCCGGCTCGTCGATGACCACGACGATGGCGTAGCGCGGGTCGCTCATTGGCCCGAAGCCGGCGAACAGCGAGCGGTAGGCGTTTTCGGTGTAACCCTTGGACCCCACGGTGGCTTTACGCGCGGTACCGGACTTGCCGGCCACGTGATAGAACGGCACCTGGGCACGGAACACGCCGCGCGGCGCTTCAATCACCTGCTGCAGCATGCCCTGGACGGTTTCGGCGGTTTCTTTCGGAATGGCCTGCACGGCTTCCGGCGCCTTGTCGACCTTGATGATCGACAGCGGCACCATCTTGCCGTCGTTGGCCAGCGCGGCGTAGGCATGCACCAGCTGCAGGGCGGTCACCGACAAGCCATAGCCATAGGAAAGGGTCGCGGTTTCGGCCTTGCGCCACTCGCGGTGGTTGGGCAGGTTGCCGACACGCTCGCCCGGGAAGCCAAGGCCGGTGTACTGGCCCAGGCCAACCTGGGACATGACGCGGTAGATGGCCTCGCCGCCGATGTCGAAGGCGATCTTGCTCATGCCGACGTTACTGGAGTTGATCAGGATGCCGGTCAGGTCGAGGATCGGGCCCTCGCTGCGCGACACATCCTTGATGGTGTAGCGGCCGATCTGCAGGCTGCCCGGGTACACCTCGACCTTGTCGGTCGGCTTCCAACGGCCGCTCTGCAATGCCGCACTCATGGAAATCGGCTTGACCGTGGAACCCGGTTCGAACACATCGATGATCGCCCGGTTGCGCATCGCTGCCGGGAACATGCTGCGGCGGTTGTTCGGGTTGTAGGTTGGCTGGTTGACCATGGCCAGAACTTCACCGGTCTTGACGTCCATGATCACCAGGCTGCCGGCCTTGGCGTCCTGCTCGGCAATGGCGTTGCGCAGTTCGCGGGTAGCCAGGTACTGCAGGCGCAGGTCTATCGACAACGCCAAGGTCTTGCCGGCCTTGGCGTTCTTGGTTACCTGGATGTCCTTGATCAGCCGGCCGCGCCGGTCCTTGATCACCTGGCGCTTGCCGGGCACGCCGGCCAGCCATTCGTCATAGGCCAGCTCCACCCCTTCGCGACCGTGGTCGTCGAGGTCGGTGAAGCCGACCATGTGCGCGGTGACATCACCGGCCGGATAGAAGCGGCGGAATTCTTCCAGGCCGTACACACCTGGCACTTTCAGGTCGAGCACGTGCTGGCCCTGTTCCGGGGTAAGGCCGCGGACAAGGTAGATGAACTCTTTGCTGGCCTGCTGGGTCAGGCGCTCCACCAGTTGCTGCTGGTTTTGCCCAAGCGCCGCAGCCAGCTGTGGCCAGCGGTCTTTGGACGCCTGCATTTCCTTGGGGTTGGCCCACAGGGTGGTGACCGGGGTACTCACGGCCAATGGCTCACCGTTGCGGTCGGTGATCAGGCCACGGTGCGCAGGGATAGGGATGTGGCGCAAGCTGCGCGCATCGCCCTGCCCTTTGAGGAAGTCACGGTCGACTACCTGCAGGTCGATGATGCGCCAGCAGATGGCGCCGACCATGATTGCCAGCAAGCCGATCACCACGCGGAAGCGCCACGGGTACAGTGCGCCTTCGAGCTTCATCATGGCGCCACCATCCGCACTTCGTCAGCCGAAGGCACGCGCATTTTCAACTGCTCGGAAGCCAGGTTTTCGATGCGGCTGGCGGCGGTCCAGGTGCTCTGTTCGAGAATCAGCCGGCCCCACTCCGCCTGGGCCTTGTCACGCTCGTTCAACTCGCCGTACAGGGTGTTGAGCAACTGGCGGTTCCAGTGCGCGCTGTAGGACACGGCGACGGCCGAAACCAGCACGCCGACAAACAGCAGAAGCATCAGGAAGCTTCCGCCTGGCAAAGGCTTGGCAAGTAGCCTGCTCACCGCAGCTTCTCCGCCACACGCATCACGGCGCTACGCGACCGTGGGTTGGCCTTGAGCTCGGCTTCGGAGGCGAACTGGGCCTTGCCGATGAGCTTGATTTTCGGCTCGAAGGCCTTGTGCTGTACCGGCAGGTTGCGTGGCAGGTTGTCGGCCTCGCCCTTGACCAGCTTGCGCATGAACAGCTTGACGATGCGGTCTTCAAGCGAGTGGAAACTGATCACTGCCAGGCGGCCACCGACCTCAAGCGCATCCAGTGCAGCCTCCAGGCCAGCCTCCAGGTCACCCAGCTCGTTGTTGACATGGATCCGCAGGCCCTGGAAGGCACGGGTTGCCGGGTTCTTGCCTTTTTCCCAGGCAGGGTTGGCAACCTTCAGCACTTCCGCCAGGTCGGCAGTACGGGTGAACGGCTCCTTTTCGCGGCGCTCGACCACGGCACGGGCCATGCGGCCGGAGAAGCGCTCTTCACCGTACTCCTTGAAGACGCGGGCAATTTCTTCGACAGGCGCCGTGGCGATGAACTCGGCGGCACTGATGCCCTGGCCCGGGTTCATGCGCATGTCCAGTGGGCCATCATTGAGGAAGCTGAAGCCACGCTCGGGGTCATCCAGTTGCGGCGAGGACACGCCCAGGTCCAGCAGTACACCGCTGACCTTTCCGTGCAGGCCGCGCTCGGCCACTTCCGCACCCAGCTCGGCAAAGCTGCGCTGCACAATGACAAAGCGGCCGTCTTCGGCCGCCAGCGCTTGCCCCGTGGCAATCGCCTGTGGATCTTTGTCGAAGCCCAGCAGCCGCCCTTGCGGCCCGAGCTTGCTGAGAATCAGCCGGCTGTGTCCGCCACGGCCGAAGGTGCCGTCCAGATAGCAACCGTCGGCGCGCAGGGCCAATGCCTCGACAGCCTCGTCGAGCAGGACGGTAATGTGGTTGAAGCCGCTATCTATGGTCACAGGATCAGGTCACGCAATTCGTCGGGCATGGCGCCCGGTTGTTGAATAGCTGCGAGGTCGGCTGCCGAAACCGTGTTCCAGGCATCTTCATCCCACAGCTGGAATTTGTTCAGTTGCCCCACCAGCATCGCCTTCTTGTCGAGCTTGGCGTACTCACGCAGACGGGGCGGCACCAGGAAACGCCCACTGCCATCGAGCTCCAGGTCAACCGCATTACCGATCAGCAAACGCTGCAGACGGCGGTTTTCCTCACGCAACGATGGCAAGGCACGCAACTTGGCTTCTATCTGTTCCCACTCATCGAGGGGGTATACGCACAAGCAGGGGTCAACGGCGTCAATGGTCACGATCAGCTGGCCATTGCAACGCGAATCCAGCTCGTCACGGTACCGGCTCGGCATGGCGAGACGTCCCTTGGCATCGAGGCTGACGGCGTTGGCTCCGCGGAACACGGCTGCGATTCCCCACAATATTAGCTTTTTTGTGCCAGAAAACCCACTTCATCCCACTTTCTGCCACTTGCGCACACTATAGGAATCCGCCCGCAGCACCGTCAAGGCACGTTCATAAGGAAAAGCCTTACAGGACCGAGATTTAGCGCGATAAGGGAATGTGGAAGCATTACCGAGGGGAAGAAAACACGAGAAAAATCAAACCCACGCAAGCAAATGGAGTTCGAAGTTAAAGTGATTTATGAAGATTAAGATTTTTTCGGTATTACCAGAGAGGATCTGCTATCGAATCAAGCAGGGGAGGAAAAGGTGGAGAGTCGATCTGTAAGCCGGGTTTTGTCGAGGACAGTCATTCCTCTACGACGGCCATCACTGGACGCCTCTAGCAACCTACCCGGTTCCGACGCGGGCCACGCCTGATGGAACCCTATTTGGTCTTGCTCCGAGTGGGGTTTACCTAGCCACGAACTGTTGCCAGCCGTGCGGTGCGCTCTTACCGCACCTTTTCACCCTTACCGGCACCGAAGTGCTTAGGCGGTTATTTTCTGTGGCACTTTCCGTAGGCTCGCGCCTCCCAGGCGTTACCTGGCACTCTGCCCTATGGAGCCCGGACTTTCCTCCCCCTGCTGTTCACACAACAAAAAGTTGCGGAACAAAAACAGGCAGCGACTGTCCGATCGACTCTCCGCCGCCAAGGTTACCGGCACGCGCGCACAAGAACAAGCAATACCGGCATTTATATCAAACTGCCACTATTCGGCTTTCTGCTTTTCCAGGGCAAGTTGATACAAAAGGTTCTTGCGCACCCCGGTAATTTCCGCCGCCAGCGCCGCCGCCCGCTTCAGTGGCAACTCGGCCAATAGCAGGTCGAGCACTCGCTGGGCCTCGGCACTGATGGCCTGCTCGCCTTCCGGCGCGCTCCAGCCGCCCACCAGTACCACGCATTCACCACGCTGCTGGTTGCTGTCGCCGGCAACGAACGCCCGCAGCTCGGCCAGCGGCAGGCCCTTGAGGGTCTCGAAGGTCTTGGTCAGTTCACGTGCCAGCAGTGCCGGGCGTTCGCCACCAAATACCAGCTCCATGTCTTCAAGGCATTCGAGGATGCGGTGCGGGGCTTCATAGAAAATCAGCGTGCGCGGCTCTTCCTTCACCTGCTCGAGGCGCGCCCGGCGCCCTGCCTGCTTGGCCGGCAGGAAGCCTTCGAAAATGAAGCGGTCCGACGGCAACCCGGCCGCCGACAGTGCGGCGATCAAGGCGCAGGCGCCCGGCACCGGCACCACACTCACCCCCGCAGCCCGCGCCTGGCGCACCAGGTGGTAGCCCGGGTCGGAAATCAGCGGCGTGCCGGCATCGGAAACCAGCGCCACATTCTCGCCGGCCAACAGCTTGGTGAGAAAACGCCCGCCCTCATCACGCTCGTTGTGTTCATGACAGGCCGCCAGCGGTGTGTCGATGCCAAAGTGTTGCAGCAGGCGGATCGAATGACGGGTGTCTTCGGCGGCGATCAGCGCCACATCCGCCAGCACCTTCAGCGCCCGGGCGCTCATGTCGTCGAGGTTGCCGATGGGGGTTGCCACCACATACAGCGTCCCCACCGTGGATTTCGAAGCCCCTGCCACATCAGTCACTGCGCACACCTGTCATTCGGATCAAAGGCGCCATTGTAGCCCGAGCGCCTGCAACAGGGCGCAAAGAACTTCGCCAGCGATCAGCGGCAAGCCACCTATAGTGAAGGATCAGCACAGCAACATCGCGCCCCGGCCAGTGCTTGGGTACAATTGCCGGCCAACTTGATCGAGTAACAGGACCTTTACATGATCGCTTGCCTGCGGCTGCTCACAGCCCTCTGCCTCGCTGCCCTGCTGGCAGCTTGCGCCAGCTCGCCCTCATCCAGCCTGGGCGAACTGCCACGCACCCCGGACGCCAGCATCGAGCAACTGCTCGAAAAAGCCGCTTCCAGCAAGTCAGCGGAAGATGCCGCCCTGCTGCGCCTGAGCGCGGCCGACCTGGCCTACAAGCAGAAGGACTTCCCACGCGCCGCACGCATTCTTGAGCAAGTCCCGCTGGACACGCTCAAGCCGGCCCAGCAAGTGTTCGCCAGCACCCTCGCGGCCGAGCTGGCCATGAGCCGCAATCAGCCCAAGGCAGCACTGACCGCCCTGGCCCACCCGAGCCTGCAACGCGTAGCCGAGCTGCCGGCAGAGCAGCAAGCGCGCACCTACAACGTGCACGCCGCCGCCCTTGAAGCCGACGGCCAGGCCCTGGCTGCCGCGCAACAGCGCGTGCTGCTGGCCCCGCTGCTCAGCGGCCAGGCTGCCAGCGCCAACAGTGACGCCATCTGGGCCCTGGTCGCCTCGTTGCCGGCCGAACAACTGCAGCAGCCAGCCAACGACCAGACCCTGGCCGGCTGGACCAGCCTGGCCTTCGCCGTGAAAAGCGCCGGCACCCTGGAACAGCAGCAAGCGGCCATCGACACCTGGGTCAAACAGCACCCGGACCACCCTGCCGCCCAGCAACTGCCGCAGGCACTGACCAAGCTCAAGGAGCTGGCCAGCCAGCCGCTGACCAAGATCGCTCTGCTGCTGCCTCAGGAAGGCCCACTGGCCGGTGTTGCCCGCGCCCTGCGTGACGGTTTCATGGCCGCGCACTTCCAGGCCCAGCAAGCTGGCCAGCCAGCGCCTGCGGTGCAAGTGTTCGACAGCTCGCGCATCGGCTCGCTCGACGATTTCTATCGCCAGGCCCAGGCCGCCGGCGTGCAACTGGTCATCGGCCCGCTTGAAAAGCCGCTGGTCAAACAACTGGCCGCCAAACCACAACTGCCAATCACCACGCTGGCCCTGAACTACGCCGACGCCGGTCAGAAGGCCCCGCCGCAGCTGTTCCAGTTCGGCCTGGCTGCCGAAGACGAAGCGCGCGAAGTCTCCCGCCGCGCCCGCGCCGATGGCATGGTCCGCGCCGTGGCCCTGGTGCCGAGTGGCGAATGGGGTGACCGCGTGTTGGCCGCCTTCCGCCAGGACTGGGAAAGCAATGGCGGCACCCTGCTCGCCGCCGAGCGC
Organism: Pseudomonas putida S13.1.2; assembly: GCF_000498395.2. Taxonomy (NCBI): domain Bacteria; kingdom Pseudomonadati; phylum Pseudomonadota; class Gammaproteobacteria; order Pseudomonadales; family Pseudomonadaceae; genus Pseudomonas; species Pseudomonas putida. Next base: position 6,094,540 of record NZ_CP010979.1, on the reverse strand, counting down.
ATCGCCCAGCCGGTTGCCCTGGCCCAGCAAATCGCCGACCTGTTCCAGCTGCGCCAAAGCGAAGGCCGCGCCAAGAGCCTGCAAAGCACGGTAGGCGGTAGCATCGCCGCACAACCGTCGCGTCGCCAGGATATCGATTTCATCTTCCTGGCCTCGACCCCGCAACAGGCCCAGCAGATCAAGCCGACCCTGAACTTCCAGTACGCCGGTGACGTACCGGTCTATGCCACCTCGAACCTGTACAGCGCCAGCGGCGACGTCAACCAGTACAACGACATGAACGGCATCCGCTTCTGCGAAACCCCGTGGCTGCTCGACACCAGCAACAGCCTGCGCCAGCAGGTGGTACAGCAGTGGCCGCAAGCCGCTGGCAGCCTTGGCCGCCTGTACGCCATGGGCGTCGATGCCTACAGCCTGGCACCACGCCTGGGCCAGCTGAAAGCGCTGCCGGACAACCGCGTCCAGGGCCTTTCGGGCAGCCTGAGCATCAACGCCAACCAGCGTATCGAACGCCAGCTGCCATGGGCCGAGTTTGCCGGCGGCCAGGTCAAGCGCCTGCCTGACACCGTGCGCTGATGCCGACAGCGTCGCCCACCAGCGCCGGGCAAGCAGCAGAAACCCAGGCCCTTGAGTACCTTCAAGGGCAGGGCCTGCAGCTACTGGCGCGCAATTGGCGATGCAAAGGCGGTGAGCTTGATCTGGTCATGCTTGACGCCGATACAGTAGTATTCGTCGAAGTCCGCTACCGGTTGCACGCGTGCTTCGGTGGCGCCCTCGAAAGCATCGACGGGCGCAAGCAGAAACGGCTGGTGCTCGCCGCCAGCCTGTACCTGCAGAAGGCGCCCCACTGGGGCAACCACCCCTGCCGCTTCGACGTAGTCGCCCTGCAGGGCAGCCACCATGCAGGCAGACCGCTTCAATGGCTGAAAAACGCCTTCGAATGCTGAACCCACTTCGTTTTTTTTGCTCTATGTTTCGCGGGCTGGTCGTTGATGCGCGCAGCAAAGGCCACCGCCCCACTTAAGGTCACCAGATGGACATGCAATCCCGAATTCGCCGGCTGTTCCAGGCCAGCATCGATACCAAGCAACAGGCAATGGACATCCTGGCACCGCACATCGAGCAGGCCAGCCTGGTCATGGTCAATGCGCTGCTCAACGAGGGCAAGATGCTCGCCTGTGGCAACGGCGGCTCGGCCGGTGATGCCCAGCACTTTTCGTCGGAACTGCTCAACCGTTTCGAGCGTGAGCGCCCGAGCCTGCCAGCCATCGCGCTGACCACCGACAGCTCGACCCTGACCTCGATCGCCAACGACTACAGCTACAACGAAGTCTTTTCCAAGCAGATTCGCGCCCTGGGCCAGCCCGGCGACGTTCTGCTGGCAATCTCCACCAGCGGCAATTCGGCCAACGTGATCCAGGCGATCCAGGCCGCACATGACCGCGAAATGATTGTCGTAGCATTGACTGGCCGCGACGGCGGCGGCATGGCTTCGCTGCTGCTGCCCGAAGACGTGGAAATCCGCGTCCCTTCGACGGTTACCGCACGCATCCAGGAAGTCCACCTGCTGGCGATCCACTGCCTGTGCGATCTGATCGACAGCCAACTGTTCGGGAGTGAAGAATGACCCCTATGCGCCTCGGCCTGATGGCCCTGACCCTGTGCCTGAGCGTCACTGGTTGCAGCTCGGTACTCACCTCTACCCGCAATTCGCCGATCGAAGACGATCGCGGTACGCGCACCATTGGCAGCAAGATCGACGATTCGCTGATCGAAACCAAGGCCTCGGTGAACATTTCCAAGGCCAGCCCTGACCTGGACAAGGGCTCGCACATTGTAGTCAGCAGCTACAACGGCATCGTCCTGCTGGCCGGCCAGACCCCACGCGCCGACCTCAAGAGCCTTGCCGAGCAGACCGCTAGCCAGGTACAGCGCGTCAAGAAAGTGCACAACGAGCTGCAGGTGATGCAGCCCTCCTCCATCCTGGCACGCAACAACGACGCCTGGCTGACCACCAAGATCAAGACCCAGATGCTGGGTGACAGTGCCGTGCCAAGCTCGCGCATCAAGGTGATTACCGAAAACGGCATCGTCTACCTGCTCGGCCTGGTAACCCAACAGGAGGCCAATTCGGCCACCGCCGTGGTACAGGGCGTGTCGGGCGTGCAGAAGATCGTCAAGCTGTTCGAGTACATCGACTGATTCTTTGCTGCCTGCACCGGCCTCTTCGCGGGTGAACCCGCTCCCACAGGGATCCCACAGCTTTCAAGCCTTGTGCATTCCTGTGGGAGCGGGTCTACCCGCGAAAGGGCCAGTACAAGCAACAACAATGCCCCACCTTTCAGAAACCCAGGAAACACCGCATGTCTAAGCTTCTGCTGCCTGCCCTGCTGCTCGGCACCTTCGCCACCCTGGCCGGCTGCTCCACCCCAAGCCTGATCACCCTCAACGATGGCCGTGAAATCCAGGCTGTCGACGCGCCCAAGTTTGACCGTAATGCCGGCTTCTACGAGTTCCAGCAACTCGACGGCAAGCGCACCCGCATCAACAAGGACCAGGTGCGCACCATCAGCGACCTGTAACACGCCCTTGGCGGCAAAGAAAAAGGCGATCCGGTTGGATCGCCTTTTTCGTTACTTGACCACTTTCAGGCTTGGTCGGCCAGTTGGGCGCGGCGGCTGGCCACCCCCTTCTGGCGGGCCATCATCGTCCGGCTGCACATCATCCTCTTCCAGCTCGTCGCCATCCATCGGCGACTCCAGCTCGAAGACCATGCCTTGGCCATTTTCACGGGCATAGATGCCCAGGATGGCGCCAACCGGCACGAACAGCGAATGGGCCACGCCACTGAAGCGGCCCTCGAAGCTGACCGCGTCGTTATCCATGTGCAGGCTGCGCACGGCACTTGGCGAGATATTCAAGACGATCTGGCCATCACTGGCGAAACCATCCGGCACCTGGACTTTCGGGTATTCGGCATTGACCAGCATATGGGGCGTGCAATCGTTGTCGACGATCCACTCATACAGTGCTCGAACCAGATAGGGGCGACTGGAGTTCATCAACAGCTCCTTAAAGCTTGCGCATTTCACGTTCTACGGAGGACAGGCTCGCCAGGAAAGGCTCCCGAGCGAACTGCCGCTCCATGTAATCCAGCAGCGGCTTGGCTTGCCGCGGCAATTCGATACCCAACACTGGCAAGCGCCAGAGTATGGGCAATAGACAACAATCGACCAGGCTTTGATCCTCACTCATGAAACAGGCGTACTCACCGAACAATGGCGAGACGCCGGTGAGGCTTTCGCGCAGGGCCTTGCGTGCCTCGACACGGGCGGCCTCGGTGCTGCGCGAGTCCAGCACGGTGTCGGCCAGGGCACACCAGTCGCGCTGGATGCGGTGCATCAGCAAACGGCTGTTACCCCGTGCAACCGGGTACACCGGCATCAGCGGCGGGTGCGGGTAACGCTCCTCGAGGTATTCCATCACCACGGTCGACTCATACAACGCCAGGTCACGGTCGACCAGGGTCGGCACACTGCCGTAAGGGTTTACCTCGGCCAGCTTGGCCGGCAGGCGACTGGGGTCGACATCGATGACCTGCACGCTGACACCCTTCTCGGCCAGCACAAGGCGTACCCGATGAGAATAGTGATCAGCGGGATCGGAATAGCAGGCTAACCTGTTGGTTGCGCCCATGTAGCGGCTCCTCGCACGGGATGCTTGTGCAACTGTAAATGAAAACGCGCCTGGGGCCCCCTGGCAAAACTGCCAGGGCGCCCCAGGCGCGTTCAACAACCAGAAACTACTGCGTGATCAGTGCACGTCCTTCCAGTATTCACGCTTGAGCAAATAGGCGAATACGAAGAAGAAAGCCAGGTACAGCAACACGTAGGTACCAATGCGCTGGCTTTCCAGTTTGACCGGGTTGGCCGAATAGGCCAGGAAGGTCACCAGGTTCTTGACCTTCTCGTCGAACTGCTCGGTGGTCAGGGTACCGGATTTCGGCGTGATGGTCAGCTGGTCACAGGCTTCGTGGGTGATCGGGCTGCCGGTCAACGGGTCGAATTGCTTCTTGCCATCGGTTACCGTCTGCACCTGCTTGCAGCCAATCACCTGGTTACCCTGCAAGCCCACCAGCACGTTAGGCATGCCGACGTTCGGGAACACCTTGTTGTTCACCCCGTAAGGCCGCGATGGGTCCTCGTAGAAGCTGCGCAGGTAGGTGTACAGCCAGTCGGTACCCCGCACACGGGCGACCAGTGTCAGGTCGGGCGGCGCAGCACCGAACCAGGTCTTGGCGTCACTGGGCTTCATGCCGATCTGCATGTGGTCACCGATCTTGGCACCGGTGAATACCAGCTTCTCGAGCATCAGCTCGTGGGGGATGCCCAGGTCGTCGGCTACCCGCTCGTAACGCTGAAACTTGGCACTGTGGCAACCCATGCAATAGTTGGCAAAGGTGCGCGCACCATCCTGCATGGCCGCCTTGTCGGTCAGGTCGATATCGGCCTTGTCCAGCTCCAGGCCGTGTTCGGCAGCGAAGGAAAACGCAGGCATCACTGCCAGCAAAAATACTGCAATCAACTTTTTCATCAGCCAGTCACCCTTTCCGGAACCGGTTTGGTCTTCTCGAGCCTTGTGTAGAACGGCATCAGCAGGAAGTAGGCGAAGTACAACACCGTGCACACCTGCGACAGCAAGGTACGCCCAGGTGTCGGCGCCAGAACACCCAGCACGCCGAGGATGACGAAGGACACGCAGAACACCAGCAGGAAAACCTTGCTGATCCAGCCCTTGTAACGCATGGAACGCACCGGGCTGCGGTCGAGCCAGGGCAGTACGAACAGCACGGCGATGGCCGCGCCCATGGCGATCACGCCCATCAGCTTGTCAGGCACCGCCCGCAAGATTGCGTAGAACGGTGTGAAGTACCACACCGGCGCGATGTGCTCAGGTGTCTTGAAGGCGTTGGCCTGCTCGAAGTTCGGTTTCTCCAGGAAGTAACCGCCCATTTCCGGGAAGAAGAACACCACGGCGCAGAACACGAAGAGGAACACCACCACCCCGACGATATCCTTGACGGTGTAGTACGGGTGGAACGGAATACCGTCCAGCGGAATACCGTTTTCGTCCTTTTTCTTCTTGATGTCGACACCATCGGGGTTGTTCGAACCCACTTCGTGCAGCGCAAGAATGTGCAGCACAACCAGGCCGAGAATCACGATAGGCAGGGCGACCACATGCAGGGCAAAGAAGCGGTTCAGGGTGATGCCCGAAATCAGGTAGTCACCACGGATCCACTGGGTGAGGTCGTCACCGATTACCGGGATGGCACCGAACAGGGAGATGATCACCTGGGCACCCCAGTACGACATCTGGCCCCACGGCAGCAGGTAGCCCATGAAGGCTTCGGCCATCAGCGCAAGGTAGATCAGCATGCCGAACAGCCAGACCAGCTCGCGAGGCTTCTGGTAGGAGCCGTAGAGCAGGCCGCGGAACATGTGCAGGTAGACCACGATGAAGAACGCCGACGCACCGGTGGAGTGCAGGTAGCGCAGGATCCAGCCGTACTCAACGTCACGCATGATGTACTCGACCGAAGCGAACGCCTCTTCCGCCGAGGGCGTAAAGCTCATGGTCAGCCATACACCGGTGACGATCTGATTGACCAGTACCAACAATGCCAGGGAGCCGAAGAAGTACAGGAAGTTGAAGTTCTTGGGCGCGTAATACTTGCTCAGGTGGTCTTCCCACATCTTCGTGGCGGGGAAGCGAGCATCAATCCAGTCCATGAACTTGCTCATCATGCGTTCTCCTGGTCGACGCCGATGACGATGATATCGTCCGACTCGTAAGAGTGCGGTGGCACTGGCAGGTTGAGAGGTGCCGGCTGCGACTTGTAGACACGGCCGGCGAGGTCGTAGTGGGAGCCGTGGCACGGGCAGAAGTAGCCACCCACCCATTTCGGACCAAGGTCAGCAGGCGCAACTTCCGGGCGGAAGGTGGGTGAGCAGCCCAGGTGCGTGCACAGCCCGACAAGAATGAGAATTTCCGGCTTGATCGAGCGAACCTCAGGGTCGACGTAGGTTGGCTGCACCGAGGCCTTGGACTCGGGATCAGACAAGTCACCCGTGATTTTTTTCAGGTTGCCGAGGATTTCCTGCGTTCGCCGCACGATGAATACCGGCTGGCCACGCCATTCGGCCACCATCTGCTGCCCGGCCTCGACCTTGGCGATATTGACCTTCACCGGTGCACCTGCGGCTTTCGCCTTGGCACTGGGAAACCATGACCCCACGAACGGTACCGCAGCCCCCACTGCTCCCGCTGCCCCGACCACGGATGTCGCGGCTACGAGGAAGCGGCGCCGGCCTGCGTTGACGCCGTCATTGCTCATTCAGTCCTCTCCCATCAGCTTGCTTGGCCTGTTGAACCAGGCTCGTACTTAGGTTGTGTCAATGGCACTAAAATTTGGCAGCCATGGTAAGAAACAAATCCACACACTGACAAGGTGATTACCCAAGCAACGGCCACAACCCGCGCTTTGCTTGATCTGCGTCTATGCGACAAGCGGCCACTGACATGCTGACAGGTTAGTTCAAGCCAAAAAAAAAGCCCGGTTCCAAGGAACCGGGCTTTTTTCGACTGCCGAAGCGGTATTAACGCTTGGAGTACTGAGGACGCTTACGCGCTTTACGCAGACCCACTTTCTTACGCTCGACTTCACGAGCGTCGCGGGTGACGTAGCCAGCACGACGCAGAGCGCCACGCAGGGTTTCGTCGTATTCCATCAGAGCGCGGGTGATACCGTGACGGATCGCACCGGCTTGACCGCTGACACCACCACCGGAAACGGTGACGTAGATGTCGAACTTCTCAACGGTTTCGGTCAGCTCGAGTGGCTGGCGAACAACCATGCGAGCGGTTTCGCGACCGAAGAACACGTCCAGAGAACGGTTGTTGATGGAAATGTTACCAGTACCCGGACGCAGGAATACGCGAGCGGTTGCGGTCTTGCGACGGCCAGTGCCGTAATTTTGAGTCGCCGACATAATGAACTATCCCGTTAGATCTTCAGTTCTTGAGGCTGCTGAGCAGTGTGTGGGTGAGCAGCACCCGCGTACACTTTCAGCTTGCGGTACATGTCGCGACCCAGCGGGTTCTTAGGCAGCATGCCTTTGACCGCGGTTTCGATAACACGCTCAGGGGCCTTGGCGATCAACTTCTCGAAGTTGATTTCCTTGATACCGCCCGGGAAGCCGGAGTGGGAGTAGTACATTTTGTCGGAAGACTTGGCACCAGTCACACGAACCTGCTCGGCGTTGATAACGACGATGTAGTCGCCGGTGTCAACGTGAGGGGTGTATTCTGGTTTGTGTTTGCCACGCAGACGGCTAGCGATTTCGGTAGCCAGACGACCCAGGGTCTGGCCAGCGGCGTCGACTACGAACCACTCGCGCTTTACTGTTTCCGGTTTAGCAGTAAAAGTTTTCATTCTCTAAAGCCTCAGAGGCCGCCCAGCGAAAAATAGACGGCGAATCTTACTGGATAGTGCACGGCTTGCCAAGGGCAAGCGCGCAGCCGAACACAGACGCTTTTGGGGGCTCGGGTCGGGCACGCCAATGTTCGACGGGGTTCTTCCTGCGTGATGGTGCATCACTTCCGCCACGCGGAGAGGGGCTGAATTATCCAGATTGCGAGAAAAATTTCAACCTGCTTTGATGGGCATCTATTGCCAAGGAGTGTCTAACCGATGGAATACCGCCAGCTCGGCCGTACCGACCTCAATGTCAGCGCCCTGTGCCTGGGCACCATGACCTGGGGCGAACAGAACGTTCAGGCCGAAGCCTTCGAACAGATTGCCCGGGCCAAGGCCGCCGGGGTGAACTTCATCGACACCGCCGAGATGTACCCGGTGCCGCCGCGCCCGGAAACCTACGCGGCCACCGAGCGCATCATCGGCAACTGGTTCCGTGACAACGGTGATCGCGACGACTGGGTGCTGGCCAGCAAGGTCGCAGGCCCAGGCAACGGCATCAGCCACATTCGCGACGGCCAGCTCAAGCACAACCGCCAGCACATCGTCGCGGCGCTGGAGGAGAGCCTGAAGCGCCTGCAGACCGACCGTATCGACCTGTACCAGCTGCACTGGCCGGAACGCAGCACCAACTTCTTCGGCAAGCTGGGCTACCAGCACCTGCCCCAGGACCACTTCACCCCGCTGGAAGAAACCCTTGAGGTGCTCGACGAGCAGGTACGTGCGGGCAAGATCCGCCACATCGGCCTGTCCAATGAAACGCCGTGGGGCACCATGAAGTTCCTGCAACTGGCCGATAGCCGGGGCTGGCCGCGGGCGGTGTCGATCCAGAACCCGTACAACCTGCTCAACCGCAGCTTCGAGGTGGGCCTGGCTGAAGTGGCCATCCGTGAGCAGTGCGGCCTGCTGGCCTATTCGCCGCTGGCCTTCGGCATGCTCTCGGGCAAGTACGAGAACGGCGCACGGCCGGACAACGCGCGCCTGACCCTGTTCAGCCGCTTTGCCCGCTACTCCAACCCGCAGACCGTGTCAGCCTGCAGCCGTTACGTGCAACTGGCCCGCGAGCACGGCCTGGACCCGGCGCAGATGGCCCTGGCGTTCGTCACCCGGCAGCCGTTCGTGACCAGCAACATCATTGGCGCGACCAGCCTGCAACAGCTGGACAGCAACCTGGCGAGCCTCGAGCTGAGCCTGAGTGATGAGTTGCTGGCGGCGATCGAAGCCATACACCAGGCGCAGCCGAACCCGGCGCCTTGAGCTGCAAGGGGCTGCCTTGCAGCCCCGCGGCGACACGGGGTAGACACAATCGCCAAAAAATAAGACGATCCAGCCGGTGATTGACCACTCTACCCTATAAGAACAATGACAATGATGTTTACCCAACCCTCCGCGTCGCTGCGGCGCGTCAGCATCCTGGCCATTGACAAGGTGTTTGCTTCGACCTTGATGCAGGCCAAGGACTTCTTCCATCTCGCCAGCCTGCGCTACAGCAAGCAGCTGGGCCTGGGCTTGCAGCCCATGTTCGAGATCTGCCTGGTGAGCCCCGACGGCCAGCCCGTGGACAGCTTCAGCAATGTGCAGCTACCGGTCGACGGTGGCCTGGACGACGCCGATGTGATCATCCTCCCGGCCTACTGGGACGATTTCGACAACCTCCTGCAACGTTATCCACAGGTGCTGCCATGGCTGCGTGAACAGCATGCCCGCGGTGCGGTGCTGTGCGCCGAGGCCAGTGGTGTGTTCTGGCTGGCCGAATCCGGCCTGCTCGACGGCAAGGAAGCGACGACCTACTGGCGCTTCTTCACCAGCTTTGCCGAACGCTTCCCGAAGATCCGGCTGAACCAGGACAAGCACCTGACCGACGCCGACAATATCTATTGCGCCGGCGGCGCCACGTCGGCCTGCGACCTGTACATCTACCTGATCGAGCGCTTCTGCGGCGCCAACGTGGCCCGCGCCGTATCCCGCGATATCCTCTACGAAGTGCAGCGCAACTACACCCCGGGGCGCATGGGCTTTGGCGGGCAGAAGCTGCACCAGGACCTGATCATCCTGCAGATCCAGCACTGGCTGGAGGAACACTTCGCCGACAAGTTCCGCTTCGAGGACGTCGCCCGCAACCACGGCATGAGCATCCGTAACTTCATGCGCCGCTTCCAGGGCGCGACGGGTGACAAGCCCCTGCACTACCTGCAACGGCTGCGGATCGAGACCGCCAAGGGGTTGTTGTCGAGCACGCGCAAGAGCATCAAGACCATCAGCTACGAAGTTGGCTATGACGATGCCAGTTTCTTTGCGCGGCTGTTCCGCCAGCACACCGAGCTGTCGCCGAACCAGTATCGGCAGCAGTTCATGCAAGAGGCTTGAGGGCCATGGGGCTGCTTTGCAGCCCATCGCGGCACAAGGCCGATCCTACAGGGGAACGCGATTCCATGCGGGTACGCGCTCTCTTGTAGGCGCGGCCTTGTGCCGCGAATGGGCCGCAAAGCGGCCCCAAGGGCTTAGGGCTTGTGCGCGCGCGACAGGAATTCGTGCGACTGCATCTCCAGCAACCGGCTCAGGGTGCGCTGGAACTCGAAGCTCAGGCGCCCGCCGGTGTACAGGTCTTTGAGCTCCACTTCGGCCGAGATGATCAGCTTGACGTTGCGGTCGTAGAACTCGTCCACCATGTTGATGAAGCGGCGGGCGATGTCGTCGGTGGCGACCCCCATCTGCTCCACATTGCTCAGCAGCACGGCGTGGAAGATCTTGCCCAGTTCGATATAGTCGTTCTGGCTGCGCGGCCCATCGCAGAGGGCGCGGAAGTCGAACCAGGCGACATCGTCGCAGGTGCGCAGGGCATTGATCGGACGGTTCTCGATCATCAGCACATCGTTCTCGACCGCCTGGGTGCACTCAGGCGTCAGCGCCTTGAAGCTGGCACGCATGCTCTGGTACGCCGCATCGTTGAGCGGGTAGTGGAACAGTTCGGCCTGCTCCAGGTGACGCAGACGGTAGTCGACCCCACTGTCAACGTTCACCACGTCGGTAAACTGCTTGATCATGGCAATGGCTGGCAGGAAGCGTGCGCGTTGCAGGCCGTCCTTGTACAGGCCATCCGGCACGATGTTGGAGGTGGCCACCAGCGACACGCCGTTCTTGAACAGCTCTTCCATCAGGGTGCCGAGGATCATGGCGTCGGTAATGTCCGACACGAAGAACTCGTCGAAACAGATCACCCTGGCTTCGTCGCTGAAACGCTTGGCGATGATGGTCAGCGGGTTCTTCTCGCCCTTGAGGGTTTTCATTTCCTCGTGCACGCGCTTCATGAAGCGGTGGAAGTGCGTACGCATCTTCTGCTTGAACGGCAGCGCTTCGTAGAAAGTGTCGACCAGGTAGGTCTTGCCTCGCCCTACCCCACCCCAGAAGTACAGGCCCTTGACCGGGGTCTGCTCCTTCTTGCCGAACAGCTTGCCGAACACACCAGGCTTGTTGTTCTGCGCTTGTACCAGGTCGTCGTACAGGCGCTGCAGGTGACGCACCGCAGTTTCCTGCGCCGCGTCATGGAAGAAGTCGGGACGTTTCAGATCTGCTTGATAGCGTTCTAAGGGAGTCATAATTCGTTAGCGAGGCAACAAAAAACGGGCCGTCACTGTAGCGACAGGCCCGCTTAATGGCAATCAGTCTGTGGGAGCGGGCGCGCCCGCTCCCACAGTTCGACAGCCTCAGTCCTGCTGGGGGGCCAAGGTGTCACGCAGGCTTTGAATAGCCGCATCACGAGCTTCGGCGCTGTCGAACTGCGGCCCGTCGGCAACCTGCTCGCCGTTGAGCCACAGGCCGAAGCTCAGGCCTTCGACCCGCACATCGGCCTCGCCACCCTGCTGCAGCTGCTTGCTCACGGCGCCGGCATTCTTGCCGTCAGCGAAGCTGCGCGACAGCAACAGTTGCTCACCGTCAGCGGCCAGCAGGCGGAAGCGGAAGCTGCCGTCTTCGTCACGGAAGCTGACGAACCGTGCGCTCTTGGCAGCCTTCTTCTTCACTTCGGTGCTGGCCTGCACGCTGCTGCGGAACGACCGCAGGCCCACGGCCTCGCGCAGCTGCTCAAGGAATGGCGTGGCAATCTTGCGGGCCTTGGCGGCGCCGGCCAGCAGGATGTCTTCCAGGTCCGCCGGGCGGGCGATCAGCTGGTGGTAGTACTCGCGTTTTTCAGCCAGCTGGCCATCCAGCAACTGGAACAGGCGCTGCTTGGCATCGCCCCAGCCCAGGCCCTGCAACAGCTCTTCGCGGAACCCGGCGCATTGCTCCGGCGTCGAGAAGGCCTGGTACAGGGTGAACAGGTGCGAGTTGTCCGGGTCTTTCGCTTCACCCGGCGCGCGCGAGTCGGTAACGATGCGCGAGATGGCGTCTTTCATGTCCTTGGCGCTGGTGAACAACGGGATGGTGTTGTCATAGCTCTTGGACATCTTGCGCCCGTCCAGGCCTGGCAGCGTGGCCACGCTTTCCTCGATCACCGCCTCTGGCAGGGCGAAGAAGTCCTGGCCCTGGCCGAACAGGTGGTTGAAGCGCTGGCCGATGTCGCGGGCCATTTCCACGTGCTGGATCTGGTCACGGCCGACCGGCACCTTGTGGGCGTTGAACATCAGGATGTCCGCGGCCATCAGCACCGGGTAGCTGAACAGGCCCATGGTCACGCCGGCGTCCGGGTCTTCGCCGTTCTCGACGTTCTTGTCCACCGAGGCCTTGTAGGCATGCGCGCGGTTCAGCAGGCCCTTGGCGGCCACGCAGGTCAGCAGCCAGGTCAGCTCGGGGATTTCCGGGATGTCGGACTGGCGGTAGAAGGTCACCTTGTCCGGGTCCAGGCCACCGGCCAGCCAGGTGGCGGCGATTTCCAGGCGCGAACGCTGGATACGCAGCGGGTCGTCGCACTTGATCAGGGCGTGGTAGTCGGCCAGGAAGTAGAACGAGTCGGCACCGGGCTGCTCGCTGGCACGGATCGCAGGGCGAATGGCGCCGGCGTAGTTGCCCAGGTGCGGAGTGCCGGTGGTGGTGATACCGGTAAGAATGCGCGTGGTCATGGGTGTTCGCTTATTCAGGCTTGGCTCAGTTCGAAAGGCGCGGCAGCAGCAGATCCTTCAGATCGGTCAGCTTGCCATGGAAGAAGTGTCCGCATTCTGCCACTTTCAGCAGCTCATGGGGGCGCGACAGGCTGTCGGACCATTCGTAAACCAGCTGCGGCGCGACCACTTCGTCGGCATCTGGCTGCACCACAGTGATCGGGCAGTGCTGTGGCAGCGGGAATTCGGCCGTCAGGCGCATCACTGCCGGGGCAATCATGAACAAGTGTTGCAGCGTTACCCCGGCGGCTTCCAGGCGGCCGGCCAGGCTGGTGGCAACGAAACCGCCGAACGAGAAGCCCATCAGCACCAGTGGCAGGTCGGGGTGCCTGGCGCGCAGCCAGGCGGCGGCGGCCTCGGCATCGGCCACTTCGCCGGCCCCCATGTCATGGCTGCCGGCGCTCTGGCCGACGCCACGGTAGTTGAAACGCAGGGTCACGTAGCCGGCATCGCGGGCGGTGCGTTGCAGGGTCGAGACCACCTTGTTGAGCATGGTGCCGCCCTGGACCGGGTTGGGGTGGCAGATAAGCACCGCGCCACGGGCCTCAGCCACGTCCAGGTACAAGGCTTCCAGCTGGCCGGCGGGGCCATCGATGAACAAGGGGGTTTCGCGGACAAGCAAGGCACTACTCCGTGACCTCGGGAAGGGTCGATTCGTCTAGGTGAGGAATTCTGTTCTGATTTGCGATCGCTCGCGGTATACAGCGCAGGTCTGAGCCGTTAACGTAAAGCAAAGCCGTTTATAGAGGAAGGACTCGTGGAACTCTCGCTCCTTGTTTGGTTGTTGCCAACCCTGGCCCTGGTCATCGGCGTGGCGGTCGGTTTCATTGTTGCCCGCCTGCTGCCCAACGCAGCGCCCAGCAACACCCAGCGCCAACTGGATGATATCCAGAAGCGCTTCGACAGCTACCAGAACGAAGTGGTCACCCACTTCAACAGCACTGCCATGCTGGTCAAGAAACTGACCCAGAGCTACCAGGACGTACAGGATCACCTGGCCGAAGGCGCGAACAGCCTGGCCCTGGATGATGTCACTCGCCAGCGCCTGCTGGCTGCCCTGCATTCCGAAGCGCCGCAAGGCCCACGTGACCGCCTGACCCCGCCGAAGGACACCGCCGAAGTGCCGCGCGACTATGCGCCAAAAGCGCCGAACTCGCCGGGCATGCTCGACGAGAGCTACGGGCTCAAGCGTTGATCTGCTGAACATGCCAAAGGCCTCGCGAGAGGCCTTTTTTGTGGGCTGGGTTTACCGGCCTCTTCGCGGGCACGCCCGCTCCCACAGGTATTTCACAGATTTCGGATGCTGTGAAATACCTGTGGGAGCGGGCGTGCCCGCGAAGAGGCCGGTACAGGCAAACTACCTGCAAGCCAGCAACGCCTGCTCGATGTCCGCCAGCAGGTCTTCCACATCCTCCAGCCCCACCGACAACCGCACCAACCCTTCCGATATCCCGTGATGGGCCCGCTCCTGCGGCGTGTAACTGGAGTGCGTCATGCTCGCCGGGTGCTGTGCCAGCGACTCGGCATCCCCCAGGCTCACCGCCCGGGCAAAAAGCTGCAGGGCATTCATGAAGCGCCGCCCGGCCTCGATACCGCCCTTGAGCTCAAAGGCAATCATCCCGCCCGGCAAACGCATCTGCCGCTGTGCCAGTTCGTACTGGGCAAACGACGGCAAGCCCGGGTAGTGGATCAGCTCCACCTGGGGCTGCCCGGCCAGGAACTGCGCGACCTCCAGGGCGTTGGCGCAATGCCGGTCCATGCGCAACGCCAAGGTCTTGATACCACGCATCAACAACGCAGCGTCATGCGGTGACAAGGCTGCCCCGGTCATGTCTTTAAGCCCTTCCAGCCGAATGCGGTCGACCAAAGCCTTGCGCCCCACCACCAGGCCCGCAGTGATATCACCATGGCCACTGAGGTATTTGGTCGCCGAATGCACCACCAGGTCGGCCCCCAGCTCCAGTGGCCGCTGCAAGTACGGCGTGCAGTAGGTGTTGTCGATCACCACAAGCACATCTTGCCCTCGCACTGCCTCGACGACCGCCGCTATATCCACCAGTTGCATGTTGGGGTTGGCCGGGGTTTCGAAGTAGATCATCCGCGTTTTACTGTTGATCGCCGCTTTAAGGGCCTTGGCGTCGTTGAGGTCGACATGCTGAATCTTGACCCCGAACTCGCCAATGCCATGGTGCAGGAACGCGAAGGTACAGCCATACAACGTACGCCCGACGATCAGTTCATCACCGGGCCGCAGCAAGGTCCAGAGGGTCGATGTAATCGCGCCCATCCCCGACGCCAGCGCCAATCCCGCCTCACCGCCCTCCAGCGAGGCCATGCGTTGCTCAAGCAAGGCCAAGGTGGGGTTGGAGATGCGGCTGTAGAAGTGCCCAGCCTCTTCCCCGGCGAAGCAGGCAGCGCCGTATTCAACGGTGGGAAAGGCATAGGTAGCGGTCTGGTACACCGGTGGCACCAGGGCACCACCGTGGGAAAGCGGGTCGTAGCCATGGTGAATGGCCCGTGTGGAAAAACCGGTGTTGTTATGGGAGCCGCGCATGGCAACAGCCTCTTGTGGTTTGTTATAAGCTTATGCCACCGAGCTGCCCGATTTTTTCCAAAATAGCCCACGCATCTGCGTGCTTGCTGGAACAAAAACAACAATTAACGGACCAGGAGGGCAAAATATGCCTTCAAGCCTCGACCGCACCGACCGCGCCCTGCTTGCCGCCTTGCAGGACAATGCCCGCCTGACCATTGCCGAACTTGCCGACCAGGTGGCGTTGACCACTTCGCCCTGCTGGCGTCGGGTCAAACTGCTGGAAGACAACGGCTACATCACCGGCTACCAGGCGATCCTCTCGCCCAAGTCGCTGGGGTTTGGCGTGACCGCGTTCGTCAGCATCATGATGGACTCGCACACCAAGGACATGGCGCTGGCGTTCGAGCAGCGGCTGATGGAGATTCCCGAAATCGTCGCCTGCCACAACATCTCCGGGCGCTATGACTTTTTGCTGGAGATCCTGGCGCGGGACCTGGAGTCGTTCGGGGAATTCACCCGGGAAGTGCTGCAGCGGCTGCCGGGGGTGAAGGAGATCTATTCGAGTTTTTCCTACAAGGCGGTGAAGGAGAAAAGGGTAATACCTGTGTCGGAAAAACACATCTAAGACAGACCTTTCCGAGCACCAGGAAGCTTCCTACCGATTGACAGGCCGCAGCTGACATACCGCGAATTCAATACGTTTAAAGCTATGCCGTGTAGTGACCAGGAGAACCTACATGGCACGGGACAACACGTATTATCTCGATGAAGCGCTGTTTATCAGTGCGCAAGCACCAACAGGTGCCGAACTAAGTTTGATTGGTGGCGGTGGTGGTGGACCGGGCGCAGGTGGCTGGGGGCTAAGCGATGGTTATCCACGAGGCACCAGCCCAACCAAAAATGACATCGCACGGGTCATTTCCACTCGCAGAGTGCTGACAGAAGAATTTCAGATTATCGAGAAGGACTATTCGGACAAATATGCTCACGAAGTAAACCAGATCCCTGAAACCATTACTGCACTGAAGGCCCAGATCAGAGCCGAGGCGAACAGTACAAACGGCGCAACATCCACCCTTTCAACAGAACAACAAATCCTGTCATTACGAATCAGTCAGATTCGTGACGGTTATTTGCAGATTCTACCTGATGCCAATAATTACTTTGGCGTACCCGCATTCTACAAACGCGGCGACTCAATGATGAGCCGGTTTCTGGACCCGGGGTTCTTCGCAGCAACAACAGGCCAGGAGCTAGGTGTGGAATGGGCCACAAGACTGCAGAGGTCGTGGGAAGGCACATACCGTTTACACATCGAAGCTCAAAAACACCAAGCGCTCGCAGACGAACTTGAGGGCCTCGCAAGGCAAGTGGATCAGGAGGAGCTTAACCATCAGCCTCTGAATCTTCTGGAGATGATCGCGCGTCAAACAGCTCAGATTCACGCAGAGCGGCAAATACATTTCGATTGTTTACCCAACGTTCTTCAGCATGAGTTGGGGCAAACCGTCATTTCCGACACGCTCACGCTCGTTCAAACCTTCAGTGCCTACCTTGCAACCGCTGCTGCCTTGGTGCAGACCAAGCAATCACAAATACCGCTGTACCATGATCAAAATCCCCGCATCAACGCCCCCCTGTCGAAGCCTCAACTTGAAGGGCTTTTGCATCTTGTAGATGAACAACGATTACGCCGGGCTGGCCCGCGCTGGCAGGAATACCATCTCGCACTGGCGCTAACCGAATCGATCAGATTCCTGGGCGTATATGCAGGTGCGACGCAAAACCTGATGCAGCGCGCTGCGGAGGTGGAAAACCTTCAAGGCCAACTCGCTGCACAGGAAGAAGCTGCACGCCAGCAGGCCGAAGCTGAGCGCTTGGCTGCAGAAGCCGAGCGCTTGGCTGCAGAAGCCGAGCGCTTGGCTGCAGAAGCCGAGCGGCAAAGGCAGGAGGCTCTGCGGCGGAGCATTTCCTATATCAATGAAGCGCGCTTGGCGGGACTGACGCCGGCCATCATCCCCATTGGTGCTACCTCTTTTGCAGTAGCCGAAGCGGCTTACTCGGCTTTGGGTGAAGCAATCGCAGCCGCGATTGCCCGCCTTGTTGCGACGACAATCCCTTCGCTTGCAGTAGGCACCCTTGCGATGGCCTGGCCGTCAACGCTGGGTAACAGTGAGCGCCGTTATCTGATCAGCACCCCGCTAGCCAGCCTTACGCCGCCCGGGGAGCCTGACCTAGCAACTTTGGCAGCGTCAGCAACCAGCATCGACCTGCCGTATCTGCTGGCTGGATCCGAGCACGAAAATGGCATGGACCTGTATGTCGTGCCTGGGGGCAAACCGGTACCGGTACGCGCTGCGACATTCGACAGTGAGCGGCAGGTCTACAGCCTGGCACTGGATAACCCGCAGCGGATTTTGACCTGGACACCTGCAAGCGCGCCGGGCGGTGAAGATGGAAGCTCTACCAGCTTGCCGCCAGCGCCACCCGGTACCGTCGTTTACACCGGCAGTACCCTGAACCCCGTGAGAACCGAAACAGAGGGTTACCCGGCGCTGGATTTGCTGGATCAGGAGCGGCTGATCATCACCTTCCCCATGGACTCGGGATTACCGCCTATTCTGGTGGTGTTCAAAAGCCCGCGGTACGAGGCAGGTACATCGACCGGAAATGGTACACAGGTATCAGATACGTGGCGTAAATCTGCAGCCAGCCTCGAAGGGGCTCCAATTCCTGCTCAGATTGCTGATCTTCTCAGAGGGAATGAATACGGGAGTTTTGACGCGTTCCGACGGCAGTTTTGGAAGGCGGTGGCTAATGACCCCGAGCTGTCCAAGCAGTTTAGCCCCCAAGACATCCGTCGAATGAAAAAACACGGATATTCGCCCTGGGTCGACAGAGATGATGAGTACATGAGCAAACGCTCTCACGAAATTCACCACGTTGTACCAATCAGCAAGCAGGGAGGCGTATATGATATGGACAATTTAATAATTTTGACACCCAAAGCTCACAATCATATTCACTATGGAAAAAGCAATCTTGAAAAACAAATTTGAAGATTACACAAAGCAAGAGTTCCTTGTTTTCCTCCAAATGATTAATACAGCTATCGAGGATGAGCCAGACAACGTACTAGTACCTTTGATCGAGCTTTTTGAGAAAATTACCGAGCATCCGTCTGGGAGTGACCTGTTTTTTAGACCGCAAGGCAGCAACCGGGGCGAGCCTGAACAAGTACTTGAAA
This sequence comes from Pseudomonas putida S13.1.2, assembly GCF_000498395.2. Lineage (NCBI taxonomy): Bacteria > Pseudomonadati > Pseudomonadota > Gammaproteobacteria > Pseudomonadales > Pseudomonadaceae > Pseudomonas > Pseudomonas putida. Next base: position 6,076,127 of record NZ_CP010979.1, on the reverse strand, counting down.
TCGTCGAAACCTGGCGCCTGGCCAATGGCAAAGTAGGTTTCAAAGCCAACTAAATAGATTGAGACCCTGATAACCCAGGGTCTCAATCTATTCGGACCGGATATTCTGGAGAAACGCCTAAAACAATTTGTTGAATCCAACCAGGAGCTTGCCCTACGAAACGGCAAAGGAAAAAGGCAAATTCCCGTGTAGGAAAAGCATACTTAAGAAAACTCCTTCCAATCATCGGGAACGTTCCTACTGACATACAGCCTACCTCTGACATAAATCAAATTCGCCCTCGGGCACACTTTCCCTGCCTTTCACTCAGGGACGACTCTATGGCCAGCCTTCTTCCAGAATTCATCATCCGTAAACTCGAAAGTCGTACATTCCACAGCTTCGACCATTTCTGCCAATCCTTCTGGCTGGCAATTGCAGAAGACCCAATCTACAGCCAGCAATTCATCCCCGCCCAACTCAACCGTCTCAAGAAAGGCTGGCCCCCTCGGGCGCCATTCCATGAGACGGTAAAGCGTCTACGCTCTTATCAGATATGCCACTTGAACCCGCCCGAGTGGGGTGGGTTGATGTACGACGCTGAAAACCTGCGGATCATGAGCGCCATGCAATACGCGCTTTCATCGGAGACGCCATGGTGATCCGTCTGAAACACTGCCTGGCCGACTATTCATACGATGAGTTCCGCTCGCTTGTTGAGGCGTTGATTCAGGCGACAGGCTCGCGTGCTTGGCAGGATCGATTGCTGGAACACTTTATCGAAGTGGTTGAACATCCTGATGGCGCTGACCTTATCTATTACCCCGAGGAAGAACGGGGAAGATGCTCCGAGCAGGTCATGGCGCGCATCTTGGAATGGAGAGCGTCAAAGCGTCTTGCAGTGTTCAGAATTAAAATTAACTAGCCTGCCCAGCGGCGGTACATGGCACCGGCTCTGCCGGTGTTCGCGGCTAAAGCCGCTCCTACAGTGATCGCGCAAACTTTCAGATTCTCAACAAAGCGGTTGGCCTTAAAGGCTCCGCACAACCCAAGGATTACGCGCATAAAAAAACCCGCCGAAGCGGGTTTTTTCTTGCAGGCCAGCGCTTAGATAGCGCCGCGCTGACGCAGCACGTCCAGCACCTGTTTCACACCTTCGTCCACGCTGGTGGACTGGGTGTCGATCACCAGGTCGGCATCCAGCGGCACATCGAACGGGAAGCTTTCGCCCGGGATGTTTTCGCCACCGGCAGCGTACAGGCCTTGCGGGTCGCGCTCACGGCAAGCCAGCGGCGAGGCCTGGACGTAAACGGTCACCAGGCGCTCTTTGCCGATCAGGGCCTTGGCCTGTTCGCGGCCTTCGGCATCCGGGGCCACGAACGCAGCCAGGGTCAGCAGGCCGGCCTCGTTGAACTGGCGGGCCACATGGGCGGCGCGGCGCCAGTTTTCGGTGCGACCGGCGCGGTCTTGCGGCAAGCCCTTGTTCAGGTCGTGGCGCAGGTTCTGGCCGTCGAGCACGTATACCGCACGGCCCATGTCGAACAGCTTGCGCTCCACGGCATAGGCCAGGGTGCTCTTGCCAGCGCCGGACAGGCCGCTGAACAGCACGGTGGCAGGCTGCTGGCCGAAGCGCAGGGCGCGCTCTTCGGTAGACACGTGGGCCTGCTTGCCATGCTGGCCGGTGCTGCCGTGTGGCAGAACAGGCGGAGCGATGATCATGCCAGCGCCAACGGTGCCGTTGGTCAGGCGGTCGATGACGATGAACGCACCGGTGGTGCGGTTGCTGTCGTAGCCGTCCAGGGCGATGGCGCTGTCCAGCGACACCTTGACACGCCCGATCTCGTTCAGTTGCAGCGCGCTGGCTGCGTCCTTCTCGAGCGTGTTCACATCGACCTTGTGGGTAATGCTTGCGATCGAGCCCGGCACATAGCTGGTGGCGCGCTTGATGTCGTATTTCTTGCCTGGGAGCATCGGCTCTTCGGCCATCCACACCAGCATGGCGTCGAACTGGTCGGTCACCGGCGGTACGTTGTCGGCATGTACCAGCAGGTCGCCACGGGAGATGTCGATCTCGTCTTCCATGGTCAGGGTCACGGCCTGGCCTGGGCCGGCGTTTTCCAGTTCACCTTCGTAGGTGACGATGGACTTGACGCGGCTGCTCTTGCCCGACGGCAGCACGACGATTTCGTCACCCTTGTGCACTACGCCACTGGCAATGGTGCCGGCGAAGCCGCGGAAGTTCAGATTCGGGCGGTTCACGTACTGCACCGGGAAGCGCAAGTCGGTGAAGTTGCGGTCGGCCGCAACCTCGACGGTTTCGAGGATTTCCATCAGCGTCGGGCCGGTGTACCACGGCGATTGTTCGCTGTGGTTGACCACGTTGTCGCCCTTGAGCGCCGACATTGGCACGAACTGCAGGCTGCTCGGGGTCAGGTTGATGGCCTCGGCAAACTGCAGGTAGTCGGCCTTGATCGACTCAAAGACGCCCTCATCAAAGCCCTTGAGGTCCATCTTGTTGACCGCGACCACGATGTGCTTGATGCCCAGCAGCGAGGCAATGTAGCTGTGGCGACGGGTCTGGGTTTGCACGCCATAGCGGGCATCCACCAGGATGATCGCCAGGTCACAGGTGGATGCACCGGTGGCCATGTTGCGGGTGTACTGCTCGTGGCCCGGGGTGTCGGCAATGATGAACTTGCGCTTGGCGGTGGAGAAGTAGCGGTAGGCGACATCAATGGTGATGCCCTGCTCGCGCTCGGCCTGCAGGCCGTCGACCAGCAGTGCCAGGTCGACTTCTTCGCCGGTGGTGCCGGACTTCTTCGAATCACGGGTGATGGCTTCGAGGTGGTCCTCGTAGATCATCTTCGAGTCGTGCAGCAGGCGCCCGATCAGGGTGCTCTTGCCATCGTCAACGTTGCCGCAGGTCAGGAAGCGCAGCAGTTCCTTGCGCTCGTGCTGGGCCAGGTAGGCGAGGATGTCCTCGCTGATCAGATCAGATTGGTGCGACATGGAGTAACCCTGAAATTAGAAGTAGCCTTGGCGTTTCTTGTCTTCCATGGAACCGGCGCCATCGTGGTCGATGACACGGCCCTGGCGTTCGGACGTTCGGGTCAGGAGCATTTCCTGAATGATGTCCGTCAGGGTCTCGGCTTCCGACTCGACAGCGCCCGTCAGTGGGTAGCAGCCAAGGGTACGGAAACGCACCTTCTTCTTGACGATACGGGCTTTCTCTTCCTCGGAGAGGTGTTCGAGGATGCGCTCGTCGTCGATCATGATCAGGGTGCCGTTCTTCTCGATGACTTCACGCTCGGCGGCGAAGTACAGCGGCACGATCGGGATGCCTTCAAGGTAGATGTACTGCCAGATGTCCAGCTCGGTCCAGTTCGACAGCGGGAAGACGCGGATCGACTCGCCTTTGTTGACCTTGCCGTTGTACACGTTCCACAGCTCGGGGCGCTGGTTCTTCGGGTCCCAGCGGTGCTTGCTGTCGCGGAACGAATACACACGTTCTTTGGCCCGCGACTTCTCTTCGTCGCGGCGCGCGCCACCGAAGGCGGCGTCGAAACCATGCTTGTCCAGTGCCTGCTTCAGGCCCTGGGTCTTCATGATGTCGGTGTGCTTGGAGCTGCCATGGGTGAACGGGTTGATGCCCTGCGCCACACCCTCAGGGTTGACGTGGGTGATCAGTTCCAGGCCCATTTCCTCGACCATCTTGTCGCGGAAGCTGTACATCTCCTGGAATTTCCACTGGGTGTCGACGTGCATCACCGGGAACGGCAGCTTGCCCGGGAAGAAGGCCTTGCGCGCCAGGTGCAGCATCACGGCGGAATCCTTGCCGATCGAGTACAGCATCACCGGGTTGTCGAACTCGGCGGCCACCTCGCGGATAATGTGGATGCTTTCCGCCTCCAGCTGTTTCAAGTGCGTCAGTTTGTCGACCATGGCTACTCACGAAAAACGATCTTATGGACGGCCTGCGGGCCGTGTTCGAGCGAGCCACTTTATCACAGCGGCTGCTTCTATTTAGGAGGCGGGCTAGATCGAAAAGGTCTAACGATATGACTGCGGGTTTGGGCTGCCAGGCCCGGCCCTTTCGCGGGCTCGCCCGCTCCCACAGGTATTGCCCCCCAGGCTTGGTGCGATCCCTGTGGGAGCGGGCGAGCCCGCGAAGCAGGCAATGCTGATATCAGATGGGATTGGGGCAATCGATGAACAGGTGCTCCACGGCAAACCGCCGCGCCAGGTAATCACCCAGCGCCTGCACCCCGTAACGCTCGGTGGCATGGTGCCCGGCAGCAATGAAGCTGACGCCATTCTCGCGCGCACTGTGGTAGGTCTGCTCCGACGCCTCGCCGGTCAGGTACAGGTCCACCCCGGCCGCAATCGCCGTGTCGATGTAACCCTGCCCGCCACCGGTGCACCAGCCGACCCGGCGGATCATCTGCTCCCCCTCCACCAGCAACGGCTCACGCCCCAGCACTTCCTGAACCCGCCGGGCAAAATCGCGCGCAGTCACAGGTTCAGCCAATGAGCCGACCAACCCGACCACCTTGGGGTTCTCCGGGTCCAGCGGCCCTTCGACGGTGATGTCCAGTTGCCGCGCCAGCTGCACGTTGTTGCCCACCTCCGGGTGCACATCCAGCGGCAGGTGAAACGCCAGCAGGCTGATGTCGTTGTTCAGCAAGGTTTTCAGCCGACGCTGGCGGATACCGGTAATGCACGGATTCTCCCCCTTCCAGAAATAACCATGGTGCACCAGCACCAGGTCGGCCTGGGCCTCGACCGCAGCATCCAGCAACGCCTGGCTGGCGGTAACGCCGCTGACGATCCGGCTGACCTGCGGCCGGCCCTCCACTTGCAGGCCATTGGGGCAATAATCCTGAATCTTCGCGCTGCCCAGGTAACGCTCGGCTTCCTCGACCAGGGTGTTTAGAGCGACGGCCATGAAAATCTCCTCGAAAACTGCGCTTTTCTCGGGCGCAACGCCAATGGAACGCCCGTATAATGCCGGCCATTATGGGCCGTCGCCGGCACTGGGGGAACCGGTGTATGATCGCGCGCGCTCATGCCCCACTGCGCGGCCACTGGCCCTCGCTCTTTCCAGGATTCGTTCATGTTCAAGGCTTTGCGTTACTTTGGCTGGCCCCTGCTTACCGGCGTACTGATCGCCATGCTGATCATCCAGCGCTTCCCGGAGTGGGTAGGCCTGCCCAGCCAGGACGTCAACCTGCAACAGGCACCGCAGACCACGCGGATCATGCAAGGCCCGGTGTCGTACGCCGACGCCGTGACGCTGGCTGCCCCTGCAGTGGTCAACCTGTACACCACCAAGGTGGTGAACAAGAGCGCTCATCCACTGTTCGAAGACCCGCAGTTCCGCCGTTTCTTCGGCGACAACCTGCCCAAGCAGCGCCGCTGGGAGTCGAGCCTGGGCTCGGCGGTGATCATGAGCCCCGAGGGCTACCTGCTGACCAACAACCATGTCACCAGCGGCGCCGACCAGATCGTCGTGGCCTTGAAAGATGGCCGCGAAACCCTGGCCCGCGTGATCGGCAGCGACCCGGAAACCGACCTGGCGGTGCTGAAGATCGACTTGAAGAACCTGCCGGCGATCACCATCGGCCGTTCCGACACCATTCACATTGGCGACGTGTCACTGGCCATCGGCAACCCGTTCGGTGTCGGCCAGACCGTGACCATGGGTATCATCAGCGCTACCGGCCGTAACCAGCTGGGCCTGAACAACTACGAAGACTTCATCCAGACCGACGCAGCGATCAACCCCGGCAACTCGGGTGGCGCGCTGGTCGATGCCAGTGGCAACCTGGTCGGCATCAACACCGCCATCTTCTCCAAGTCCGGTGGTTCGCAGGGCATCGGCTTCGCCATCCCGGTGAAACTGGCACTGGAGGTGATGAAGTCGATCGTCGAGCACGGCCAGGTGATCCGTGGCTGGCTGGGCATCGAGGTGCAACCGTTGAGCCAGGAGCTGGCTGAATCGTTCGGCATGAAGGACCGCCCAGGTATCGTGGTGGCAGGTATCTTCCGCGAAGGGCCGGCGGCCAAGGCTGGGTTGCAACTGGGTGACGTGATCCTGAGCATCAACGGCGAACCGGCCGGTGACGGGCGCAAGTCGATGAACCAGGTGGCGCGGATCAAGCCCAACGAGAAGATCACCATCGAGGTGATGCGCAATGGGCAGCAGTTGAAGCTGATTGCCGAGGTGGGGCTGCGGCCGCCGCCGGCGCCGGCTGCCAATCCAGAAGAGAAATAAATCTGTACGGGGTAACTCGTGTAGGAGCGGCCTTGTGTCGCGATCGGGCCGCAGCGCGGCCCCGGCAATAACAGCGGCGGAGCTGAAATCCCGGGGCCGCTACGCGCCCCATCGCGACACAAGGCCGCTCCTACAGGGACCGCGTCAGCCGCCCCGATGGGCGACCCTTGCTTACATCAGTGCAGAATCTGGCTCAGGAACAACCTGGTCCGGTCGCTGCGCGGCCGGTCGAAGAAGTCATCCGGCGCCGCCTGCTCCACGATCTCCCCCTTGTCCATGAAGATCACCCGGTTCGCCACGGTGCGGGCAAAGCCCATCTCGTGGGTCACGCAGAGCATGGTCATGCCATCCTCGGCCAGGCCGACCATGGTATCGAGCACTTCCTTGACCATTTCCGGGTCAAGCGCCGAGGTCGGCTCGTCGAACAGCATGATCTTCGGCTTCATGCACAGCGCACGGGCAATCGCCACACGCTGCTGTTGGCCACCCGACAGCTGCCCCGGGTACTTGTGCGCCTGCTCGGGAATACGCACGCGCTCCAGGTAGTGCATGGCAATTTCCTCGGCCTTGCGCCGCGGCATCTTGCGCACCCACATCGGCGCCAAGGTGCAGTTTTCCAGAATGCTCAGGTGCGGGAACAGGTTGAAGTGCTGGAACACCATGCCCACTTCACGGCGGATGGCCTCGATCTGCTTCAGGTCGTTGGTCAGCTCCACGCCATCAACCACGATGCGCCCCTGCTGGTGTTCTTCCAGGCGGTTGAGGCAACGGATGGTGGTGGACTTGCCCGAGCCGGACGGCCCGCACAACACGATGCGTTCGCCCTGGCGCACGTTCAGGTTGATGTCCTTTAGCACATGGAACTGGCCGTACCACTTGTTCACACCCTGCATCTGGATGATGCCTTCGGGGCCGGCAGGCTGCTTGATCGCTTCACTCATTTCGAAACTCCTAACGCTTGTGGCCAGTGTCCAGCTTGCGCTCCAGGTGCATGGAGTAGCGGGACATACCGAAACAGAAAATCCAGAACACCAGGGCGGCGAACACATAGCCCTCGGTAGCCATGCCCAGCCAGGCCGGGTCGGCGGCAGCTTGCTTGACGCTGTTCAGCAGGTCGAACAGGCCGATGATGATCACCAGGCTGGTGTCCTTGAACAGGGCAATGAAGGTGTTGACGATGCCGGGGATCACCAACTTGAGCGCCTGCGGCAGAATCACCAGGCCCATCGAGCGCCAGTAGCCCAGGCCCATGGCTGCGGCGGCTTCGTACTGGCCCTTGGGGATGGCCTGCAGGCCGCCGCGCACCACCTCGGCGATGTACGCCGACTGGAACAGGATCACGCCGATCATCGCCCGCAGCAGCTTGTCGAAGCTCATGCCTTCGGGCAGGAACAACGGCAGCATCACCGACGACATGAACAGCACGGTAATCAACGGCACGCCGCGCCAGAACTCGATGAAGGTCACGCACACCACCTTCACGGCCGGCATCCTCGAACGCCGGCCCAGGGCCAGCAGGATGCCCAGCGGCAAGGCGCCGACGATACCCACGGTAGCGATCACCAGGGTCAGCATCAGCCCGCCCCACTGGCTGGTCGGTACACTTTCCAGGCCCAGGTACCCCCCGTGCAGCAGGGTGTAGGCCAGTACCGGGTACAGCACCAGGAAGCCCAGGCCGTAGAAGGCCTTGCGCGGGAAGCGCTTGATGAACAGCGGCGCAGCGCCGATGACGGCAAGCCACACTGTCAGGTCCACCCGCCAGCGCAGCTCGGCCGGGTAGTAGCCGTACATGAACTGGCCAAAGCGCTGCTGCACGAACACCCAGCAGGCGCCCTCCTTGGTGCAGTCGGCGCGGGTGGTGCCGACCCAGTTGGCGTCAATCAACGCCCACTGCAGCAGCGGTGGCACAATCAGCCATACCAGGTAGATGGCGAGCAGGGTCAACAGCGTGTTGAGCCAGCTGGAGAACAGGTTGGCACGCATCCATGCGAGCACGCCGACGGTTTTCACCGGTGGCGGCATATCGGGTTTGAAAACATGGGCATTCACGGGCGTATCCTCACCGCTCGATCAGCGCAATGCGCTTGTTGTACCAGTTCATCAGCAGCGAAATGCTGATGCTGATGGCGAGATAGACACTCATGGTGATGGCGATCACCTCGATGGCCTGGCCGGTCTGATTGAGCACGGTGCCGGCGAACAGCGAGACCATCTCCGGGTAGCCGATACCGGCCGCCAGCGACGAGTTCTTCGCCAGGTTCAGGTACTGGCTGGTCAGCGGCGGAATAATCACCCGCAGTGCCTGGGGAATGATCACCTTGCGCAGGGTCGGGCCCTCGCGCAGGCCCAGCGAGCGCGCGGCTTCGGTCTGGCCATGGCTGACCGAACGGATGCCGGAACGCACGATTTCAGCAATGAAGGCTGCCGTATAGATAGTCAGCGCCAAGGTCAGCGCCAGCAGCTCGGGGATCAGCACCCAGCCACCGACAAAGTTGAAGCCCTTGAGCTGGGGCACTTCCCAGCTGACCGGGTTGCCGAACAACAGCACGCTCAGGCCCGGGATGACCAGCAGCAGGGCCAGCCCCACCCAGAACTTGTGGAACGGCACGCCGGTCTCGTCGAAACGCTTGTTGGCCAGGCGCACCATCACGACAACGGCGGCAATTGCCACCAACAGGGCCACGACGAACGGCCAGAAGCCATCGGCCATGGACGCGCCAGGCATGTTCAGGCCGCGGTTGCTGATGAAGAACATATCGTCGATGTTGATGCTGCCCCGCGGTCCCGGCAGGGTCAGGAACACCGCGAAGTACCAGAACAGGATCTGCAGCAACGGCGGAATGTTGCGGAAGGTTTCCACATACACCGTCGCCAGTTTGTTGATCATCCAGTTCGGTGACAGGCGAGCCACACCAATGATGAAGCCCAGAATCGTCGCCAGGATGACGCCGATGAAGGTGACCAGCAGGGTATTGAGCAGGCCGATGACGAACACCCGCGCATAACTGTCCGACTCCACATAGGGGATCAGGTGCTGGGCGATGCCGAAGCCGGCACTGCGGTCGAGGAAGTCGAAGCCCGAGGTGATACCCCGGTGTTGCAGGTTGGTTTGCGTGTTGTGGAACAGGTACCAGCCCAGGCCGACCACGAAGACGATCGTGAGGATCTGGAACAGCCACGCGCGCACACGCGGATCATTAAGGGACAAGCCCTTGGGTGCGCCGATTTGATTTTGCATGAAGTGCCCCGGACAGTAGGGATTCGAACAGCCTGCGGCGGCGGGATGCCGCCGCAGGGTGCAACCATCAGCGCACAGGTGGCGCGTACTGGATGCCGCCGTTGTTCCACAGGGCGTTCATGCCACGGTCGATCTTCAGGTCGGTGCTCTGGCCCAGGTTCTTCTCGAACACTTCGCCGTAGTTGCCGACTTGCTTGACGATCTGTACTACCCAGTCTTTGGGCAGCTTGAGGTCCTTGCCGTACTCACCATCGGCACCCAGCAGGCGGGCCACGTCCGGGTTCTTGGTGCCTTTGGCTTCGGCCTCGACATTCTTCGAGGTGACGCCCGCCTCTTCGGCGTTGAGCATGGCGAACAGGGTCCACTTGACGATGCTGAACCACTCCTCGTCGCCTTTACGCACCACCGGGCCCAGCGGCTCCTTGGAGATGGTTTCCGGCAGTACCACGTAGTCGGTCGGCGCGGCCAGCTTGGAACGCTGGGCAAACAGCTGCGACTTGTCCGAGGTCAGCACGTCGCAACGGCCCGACTCCAGCGACTTGGCGCTTTCGTCCGAGGTGTCGAAGGTGATCGGGGTGTACTTCAGGTTATTGGCGCGGAAGAAGTCCGACACGTTCAGCTCGGTGGTGGTACCGGCCTGGATACAGATGGTTGCGCCATCAAGCTCCTTGGCACTGGAGACACCCAGCTTCTTGTTGACCAGGAAGCCAACCCCGTCGTAGTAGGTGACACCGGCAAACACCAGGCCCATGCCGGCATCGCGCGAGCTGGTCCAGGTGGTGTTGCGCGATAGCACGTCGACCTCGCCCGACTGCAGGGCGGTGAAGCGTTCCTTGGCGTTGAGCTGGCTGAACTTGACCTTGGTCGCGTCGCCGAACACGGCGGCGGCCACGGCGCGGCAGACATCGGCGTCGATACCGACGATCTTGCCCTGCGCATCAGGTACCGAGAAGCCCGGAAGACCGTCGCTCACGCCACACTGGACGAAGCCCTTCTTCTTTACCGCATCAAGGGTGGCGCCGGCCTGGGCATTGCTCACGGCGCCCAGTGCGGCGGCAGCGGTCAGGACTGCCAGGGTGGTTTTCAACATCTTCATTCACAACCTCCAAATCGCTCTTGTTGTGTCGAGCCGGAATTGCACCGCACCCTTTTGAGGCGTATCCGACCCGTATTGGCTTGTTATTGGGTCAATTGGCGCAATGGACTGTTCTGTGACAGCCTTCGCGTGCTAAGGGTGTTACCGTCTAGGCCCGCCCTTTGCATCACAGATTGGATTGCAAAGCGCGTACCAGATTCTGTGGCTGTAGCGTTTAAGCGCTCGTCAAGTAGGGAAAGTTGTATCGTTGCGACATTCTTTTTCCGACAATCATTTCCAGCGCCTTCTTTTCACGCACGCCATAACAAGACCCGCACACTTTCGGAGCAGTCATGACCAACCCGCTGATTCTCGAACCACAGAAAACCGCTGATGCCTGTGTGATCTGGTTGCACGGTTTGGGGGCCGACCGTTACGACTTCCTACCGGTAGCCGAATTCATGCAGGAGCGCCTGCTCAGCACCCGGTTCATCATGCCCCAGGCCCCGACCCGAGCAGTCACCATAAATGGCGGTTATGCCATGCCCAGCTGGTATGACATCAAGGCCATGACCCCGGCCCGCGCCATTGACGAAGCGCAGCTGGAAGCGTCGGCCGAGCAAGTGGTTGCCCTGATCAAGGCCGAGCAGGCCAAAGGCATCAACCTGTCGCGTATCTTCCTGGCCGGTTTCTCCCAGGGTGGCGCGGTGGTGCTGCACACTGCCTATATAAAGTGGCAAGAAGCACTGGGTGGGGTGATTGCCCTGTCCACCTATGCCCCCACCTTCAACGACCAGCACCAGTTGAGTGCCTGCCAGCAGCGCACCCCGGCCCTGTGCCTGCATGGCGTGCATGACCCGGTGGTGATCCCGTCCATGGGCCGCACCGCATTCGAGTACCTGAACACCTGGGGCGTCGCCGCCCGCTGGTACGAGTACCCGATGGAACACGAAGTGGTGGTCGAAGAACTGAACGACATCCACAACTGGCTCAGCGAGCAGCTGCAATAGGCTGGTTCTCTTGTAGTTGTGGGAGTATTCCACTACGCCGCGCCCGGATCTTGCATTACACTGCCCGGCGTACATTCCTTAATCAGTTGATGAGACGATCGTGCTCAAAGCACTCAAGAAAATATTCGGCAAGGGAGACGCCGCGCCACAAGCCGTCGCTCCTGTTGCCAGCGTGACGCCGCCTGCGCCCGCACCCGCCAGCGAGGCCCGGTCCGCAACAAAACCGGCCGTAGCGCCTGCCAACCCCGCCCCAAAGGCTGAACAACCCGCTGCTGCTACGCCACCTGCCGACAAAGCGGCCAAGGACAAACCGCGTCGCGAGCGCAAGCCCAAACCGCAGGCCAGCCTGTGGAAGCCGGAAGACTTCGTGGTCGAGCCACAGGAAGGCAAGACCCGCTTCCACGACTTCAAGCTGTCCAACGAGCTGATGCACGCCATCCACGACCTGGGCTTCCCGTACTGCACGCCGATCCAGGCGCAGGTGCTGGGGTATACCCTGCGCGGCCAGGACGCCATCGGCCGGGCCCAGACCGGTACCGGCAAGACTGCAGCGTTTTTGATCTCGATCATTTCCCAGCTGCAGCAGACGCCACCGCCCAAGGAACGCTACATGGGCGAGCCGCGTGCGCTGATCATCGCGCCTACCCGCGAGCTGGTGGTGCAGATTGCCAAGGACGCCGCTGCGCTGACCAAGTACACCGGCCTGAACGTCATGAGCTTTGTCGGCGGCATGGACTTCGACAAGCAGCTGAAAGCGCTTGAAGCACGCCACTGCGACATCCTGGTGGCCACTCCTGGCCGCCTGCTGGACTTCAACCAGCGCGGCGAAGTGCACCTGGACATGGTCGAGGTGATGGTGCTGGACGAAGCAGACCGCATGCTCGACATGGGTTTCATCCCTCAGGTGCGCCAGATCATTCGCCAGACACCACCGAAAAGCGAGCGCCAGACCCTGCTGTTCTCCGCCACCTTCACCGACGACGTGATGAACCTGGCGAAGCAGTGGACCACCAACCCGGCCATCGTCGAAATCGAGCCGGAAAACGTGGCCAGCGAAACGGTCGAGCAGCACGTGTACGCGGTGGCTGGCAGCGACAAGTACAAGCTGCTGTACAACCTGGTAACCCAGAACAACTGGGAACGGGTGATGGTGTTTGCCAACCGCAAGGACGAAGTGCGGCGCATCGAGGAAAAACTGGTGCGCGACGGCATCAATGCCGCCCAGCTGTCGGGCGACGTGCCGCAGCACAAGCGCATCCGCACCCTGGAAAACTTCCGCGAAGGGCGCATCACCGTGCTGGTGGCCACCGACGTGGCCGGGCGTGGCATCCATATCGATGGCATCAGCCACGTGATCAACTTCACCCTGCCGGAAGACCCGGACGACTACGTGCACCGCATTGGCCGTACCGGCCGCGCAGGGGCCAGCGGCGTGTCGATCAGTTTTGCCGGGGAGGATGACTCGTATCAGCTGCCGGCGATCGAAGAGCTGCTGGGGCGCAAGATCAAGTGCGAAATGCCGCCCGATGAGCTGCTAAAGCCGGTGCCGCGCAAACACCACTGATGCTGGGGCTGCTTTGCAGCCCAATCGCCGGCAAGCCGGCTCCCACAGGTACTGCACAGGCTTCAGCAGCTGCGGATTACCTGTGGGAGCGGGTTCACCCGCGAACCGGGGCGATGCCCCGGCCATAAAACCCTTGTCTACCAGCGCCCCGCCGCATCCTGGTCACTCTGCTTGCCTTCAACCCACCGCGGCCCTTCCTGGGTATTCTCCTTCTTCCAGAACGGCGCCCGGGTCTTCAGGTAGTCCATGATGAAGTTGCAGGCATCGAACGCCGCCTGCCGATGGGCACTGGCCACACCGACAAACACGATCGGCTCGCCCGGCTCCAGCGCCCCGATGCGGTGCAACACCTCCACCTTGAGCAACGGCCAGCGCTGCTCGGCCTCGACCACGATCTTGGCCAGCGCCTTTTCGGTCATGCCCGGGTAGTGTTCAAGGAACATCCCCGCCACTTCGCGGCCGTCGTTGAAATCCCGCACATAACCAACAAAACTGACTACCGCGCCCACGCCAACATTGGCCGCATGCATGGCATTCACCTCGGCGCCCGGGTCGAACGCGCCTTGTTGCACTCGCACTGCCATGTTCAGCCTCCGGTCACCGGCGGGAAGAACGCCACTTCATCACCCTCTTCCAGTGGCTCATCAAGCTTGCACAGCTCTTCGTTGCGCGCGCACATCAGGTTCTGCTCAGCCAGCACCGCATAGTGCCCACCCTTGGCCACCAGGGCCTGGCGCACATCGTCCAGCACCTTGAACGCGCCTTCTACACGCTCGCCATCCACACCAAGCAGTTCGCGGTAGCGGGCGAAGTACATCACCTTGACCTTCATCATGCCTGCACCTTGTAGTGGCCACTCTTGCCGCCGAGCTTTTCCAGCAGGCGCACCTGTTCGATGACCATGCCCTTGTCCACAGCCTTGCACATGTCATAGATCGTCAGCGCGGCAACGCTGGCAGCCGTCAGCGCCTCCATCTCCACACCGGTCTGCCCGGCCAGCTTGCAACGGGCGACAATATGCACGGCGTCCTCGCCCTCGGCGCTGAGCTCGACCTTGACGCTGGTCAGCATCAGCGGGTGGCACAGCGGGATCAGGTCGCTGGTCTTCTTCGCCGCCTGGATCCCGGCAATGCGTGCCACGGCGAACACGTCGCCCTTGGGATGTTCGCCGTCGACGATCATCTGCAAGGTCTGCGGCAACATACGCACCCGCGCCTCGGCGGTGGCCTCACGCTCGGTCACGGCCTTTTCAGTGACGTCGACCATGTTGGCCCGCCCCTGGGAATCAAGATGTGTCAGCACTGCTCTGCTCCTGTGAAGGGAACCCAAAGTTTAAACCTGTGGGTCAGTTTTTTGCAGGAAAAATTGCTCCCCTGAGAACCTGGCGCACCCCAAAAAAAATCAGTCATTTTTATGTGCATTAATGCGCGGAAAACATCCAAACTCCTGAAAATCAATGTTTTTAATACCACGGAAAATTCCTACCCTCCACTCAGAACTTTCCTACCTTCATATGCGGTTGACTTTCACAACATGGAAATTATTCTTACTTGCGAAGTCACGCCGACTTCAACAACAAAAATATGAGGAACTAACCATGAAAAAGGTCACATTGCAGAGTCACCTTAGCGCGCTGTCCAACAACGCCTATCACATCGTTGTAGCGCGATTTGATCATGTGAAAGCACTGGTGGATTAATCCGCAATCCTGGGCAGTGCGCGCCTGCCCAGGACTATAAAAAATAAAAACGAGAACAAAATGAAAACATACCAGCTCAACGAAGACATCGTCTTCACTGCCAAAAAAGGCATGTTCGCCCTATGGAATTTGAAGAATGGCGAGCAATACCAGATTTACGACCAAAAGTATTTGGATAGAATTTACGAACTAACAACTTTATCAGAATACCGGTCCGCCACTGACAACATCGACGAAGAACTTATCGACGCTGGCATACTAGAGCTGACAACGTTTGACAAGGCGAGTGAAAGTCCACGCCAACAATGGGGATGGGACGATATCGCAAAAATCTTCCATTTGGGTACAAAACACAATTTCCCGTGCGACTTGTCTAATGACTCAGAGAATCCAGAGGCTGCTTACGTCGACTTTTGCGAGAGTATTGCCGCCAGCATACCTCCGATTCACATAGAGCGGACTGGAGCTGTAACAAGCTTACCTAGACCATGCTTAATAGAGCTAGAGTCTTCATTACTGAGCACACTAAAAAACAGAAAAACGAGCCGTCATTTCAAATGCTTAGACACCGATGTGAAAATTGTTTCGGACTTATTGTTCACCACCTTTGGCAAGTTTCATGGGAACACGCATGAAGAGGCATTAGCCGCGCGCGGAATAAAAACCATTGGCTATAGACGCTCATCACCAAGCGCTGGGTGCCTACAAGCTACAGAAGCTTATCTCATTGCACTAAACGTCCAAGGGCTTAAAAAAGGTGTTTATCATTATAGACCACAAGATCATGCATTATCACTCATCAAAAATGACATTGTCGATCTGAGTAAAACATTATGTCATCAGACATTTGCCACAGATGCATCCTTCCTTATCGTCATGACGTCTAGGTTTGACAAGCTCTGGTGGAAATATCCTCACTCAAGAGCATACCGGTCAGCTCTAATGGAGGTTGGGCATCTTTCTCAGACTTTTAATTTATCCGCAACAGCCTACAAGTTGAATACTTGGATCAGCGGGTACTTCATCGACGACATGCTCAACAAGTTATTGGAAGTAGACGGCATCAACGAACACTCCCTCTTCGTAATAGCTAGCGGCCCTGGTTATTCAGACCCTATATCTCCTAATATGCAGAAACTAATTTAGGAGCTAGTTATCATATGGACGATACACAACTGCGTCACGAAGCCTCCGAAATCGAACGAAGAGTAGGCGATGAGCTTTTCAGCCACCAACAACTTCCTCGTGCAGCAGCCGCATACGAAAGAAGTCTTATCCTTGACAAAAACAATATAAAGACACTCAACAACTTCGGCGCACTTTACGAAAAACTCGGAGACACAGAAAGATCTATCGAACTATACAGAAAGGCCTGCTCGCAATTAAACAACAAAACAAAAAATGCTCACATTTACTACAGAAACTTGGCACGTGCCTGCCACTCAATCAAAAAAATCAACTTGGGTCTCTGGGCGTACGAAAAAGCTATAGACTCAGAAGACATCACCAGTTATGAGATCGCAGTGAATTATCTCGACCTGCTGTCCAGCGCCACTGTATCCAGCAGCAACAAGCAAACATTAATAACACTAGAAAAAATTTCCAACGTTGAAAAAATTGACTTTGAATTACTGTCACATATTTACTATAAGAACCTGTTACCAAGATCAACTATAGACCCGTCACAAGCCAAGTGGCCATCGAAACTCGCAGCACACTTGTTCAACTATAAATTTTCTTTTCAAATTCTAACGACTCAGATCATTACTAACCCTATACTTGAGGATCTACTTGAACGCTCAAAAGAATACTTATCCGATCTCGATCAAAAGAGCCAATCCTTATTATCCGAAGTCATTGACGCTCAACACCACTTATCCCAACACGCTTTCAACACTGACAGGCATAAATTATGCCAGATCACTTCAAATACTTCAAAATTACATATCCGAAAACCGAGGGGGCAGAACCAGTCTCTCAATAGGCTTGTTCACGATACTACAGGAGATCCTCTTCGATCATTTTACGAGTCAAACCCTTATCCAAAATGGACATATTTACCCCATCATACACCCAGCACAATTTACGATTACTTCTCTACCACCGGATTAATTAACACGAATAAGCTTTCGCTAAAAGCCAAAATACTTATTGCAGGTTGCGGGACAGGCCGCCATGCAATTCAGATGGCTCTCAACTATCCAGACGCTCAAATATTTGGAATAGACATAAGTTTATCAAGCCTGCAATTCGCCAACGCAATGAAACAGAAGCACAACATTGAAAATGTCAGCTTCATCCACTGCAGCATCTTCGACATATCAAATCTTAAAACAAAGTTCCACATAATTGAATGCATTGGAGTTTTACACCACCTCAAACAACCTTCCAGATGTATCAAGGCTTTATTGATGGCGCTGCGCAGAGACGGGACTATAAAGCTCGGCCTCTATAGCAAAACAGCTAGAACATCTATTGAAACCCTAAAGGAGAAATGCAGCAAACACAAAATAACGTATTCCCCAGAAAACCTCATAGCAATAAGGAAGCTTGCCGCAACTCAATATCCTGACAAAATGAAGAGCATCATCTGGTCGAGAGATTTTTTCTCTCACCAAGGGTGCATGGATCTCTTATTCAACCCCTATGAAGATAACTATACCCCAAAAAGAATTTACGACCTTCTCCGGACATACAATCTAGATTTTTGCGGCTTCGAAACTTATCAACTCCACGCACCCTGCTTTACAAAATTTAATAGTGGAGAAGACCTGAGAGACTTACTCCACAAGTGGCACATATTTGAGTCGGTGAACCCCTCATTTTTTTCAGACATGTACCTGTTCTGGATCAAGCCAAGGAATACTCATGAGAATCGTAAGCTATAACATCGGTCACGACGGTCACATTTGCCTAGTCGAAAACAACAAGCTGGTGTTCAGTTACGAAGCAGAAAAGGACAACAACCCCAGGTATTCAGCTAACTCCCCCAGCGACCTTTTAAACCTTCTCACATCGATCAACAATGAATATGATGCAATAGCCATAAGTGGCTGGGCAAAAGGGCATGACCCCCGAAATGATCCGATCGATGGGGGATATCTTGGCTTGGGTTACAGTACTAAACTCAACAAAAACATGACATGGGTCTACTGCAGCCACGAACTTTCGCACATCATATGTTCATATGCATTATCAAAGCATGCAGACATCTCCGACTGCTATGTTCTTCTACTGGAAGGATTTATTGGTAGCCTCTACTACATCAACAAAGGCCTACAAGTAAAATGCCTTGAAAATATCATTCAAAGCCCTGGCCTCAGATACTCCTTTGCATTTGGGATAGCTGACCCACATTTCAACCTGCCCAAAGGTTATTGCCGCTTGGGCGACGCGGGAAAAATGATGGCGCTCGCTGGCCTTGGCTACAACTCCCGAACGAGCAGAGACGAACGAGACATGCTCGACTACCTAATTGCCAGCTCTTCTCCGATAGATACTTTTTCAAAATCTGATTTTGTAGACTCCAAATACTATAATATCGGGCCGCACAGTCAACCATTCTGCGATCTTGCAAAGAAAATATCTAATGCACTATTCGAACATATAAGATCCAAAACACTTCCACACATAAAAAAGAAAATCCCATTATTAATTTCCGGCGGATGCGGTTTAAACTGCGACTGGAATAGAAAGTGGGAAGAGAGCGGCTTGTTTTCGGATGTATTCGTCCCCCCATGCACCAATGACACTGGTGTGGCTATCGGGGCAGCTGCGCTGGCGCAGAAACTAATGACTGGACGGTGTGGCTTGGAATGGAGTGTTTATTCAGGTCAACCCTTCATACTCGAGCAAAACTCCACTACAAGGTCATCCTATAGTCCTTCCCCACTCCAGCCTCACACAATCTGCAAAAAAATTCTTGAAGGGGAAATAATCTGTTGGATACAGGGGCGTTGTGAAATCGGCCCAAGAGCATTAGGTAATCGTTCGATCTTGGCATCCCCGTTCTCTAAAACAACCACGCAAAAATTGAACAAACTAAAACAGAGAGAAAACTACCGACCTATAGCCCCAATATGCCTGGAGACAGATGCTCCCTTACACTTTGAGAACTGCAAATCCAGCAAATATATGCTGTCGTTCTACAAAGTGATAAACCCAAGACTTCAAGCCATCACTCATGCCGACGGCACCGCTCGCGTTCAGACTATCACCTCTGAGGACAACCCCGCGCTTTACAACCTATTAAAAGCCTTCAAAAAACTCAGCGGCACTGGAGTTTTATGCAATACATCACTCAATTTCAGTGGTGCGGGGTTCATTAACAATAGATCTGACTTGGAAAAATTCTGTACTCATAACAGCATCTCTACATTTGTAATTGATGACATCATGTATACGAAAGTGGAGTGACGGGAATGCAAACCTTGGCAACCAGACAGTATTGCTATCTGTACGGAATACGGTTATGCAGCTCTGCAACAGTTTGGCTTGACTTTATACTAATATTTTCGACGCTGACTTTCATATTTGACGCAGAAGCCCATACCCTAGCGCTTGCAGCAGCACTTTATGGTGTGCCTTCGCTAATATTCGGCCCCTATATTGGATCATTACCTGATCGCTACTCACCACGTGCAATTATAGCAGTTAGCTTTTGCGTTAGAGCCATTACTGCAACCTGTCTTCTACTTGCTTCTAACCTTGAACTTTTTTTGCTCTTTATAAGCCTTAAAGGACTCTCAAACCTTGGATCAACTCCAGCTGAAATCGTATTAACAGCTCGACTCTTACCCCCCACAAGCATAATAAAAAACACATCATTAGTCAGCATCACCGATCAGACCATTAAAATAATAGCACCCCTTGCTGCTGGATTATCTATCACTTGGAGCAATAGCACTTACGGTTTTCTAATTTCTGCAGGCATCAGCCTCAATGGACTGATCTTTGTATGGCTATTGAGCTCACAAAAAATACATGCCGAAAAGTTTGGCGAAACCAAACATAAACCTAACCTGAACGAGGTATTAAAGTTCTTTGCATCTAACACAACTGCTCAAGCATTTCTTTTATGTATGCTAGTTCAATCAGCAGCGCTGGGAATTTATGACTCTTTGCTAAGTCTTTTCATGAAAGAACTGAGCTTAAGCTCTGCTTCGTTCGGCCAGGTAGTCAGCGCAACGGCAATTGGTGGAATTATAGCCGGGCTTGCTTTCCCGCAGATTTATAGACGGCACTTTCTACTATGCGCTACTGTCGCCTCCTCTATATTTGGCGTTTGCTTATGCGTTGTAGCCACGGTAGGTTTAATTCCTGAAATAATTACACCTTATTCATTTCCGATCCTTTTCCTAATTGCAGGATTTGCATATGGACTCACCTCTCAAGGCTTTACATCGACTCTTCAACTTACATGTCCCAGCAGAATACTGGGCACAGCATTTTCTACTGCGAGAAGCTGTGCAATCTCCCTGTTTATTGTCCTGCCAGCTGCAGGCGCATGGTTGGCAGGAATCACCAGTACAGCCAGCGTCATCATGACAGCTGGATTGTTGACGCTCATCAGCGCTGGCATTTTGCACATCTATTACCTGACACGTGAAGCATCGGATGTCTCGTAACGGTTGCAAGCCTGTAAAAACAGGCTTGCAACTTTGGTTACCAATTTACAGATGCGACTCCGCGTACTCGGCCAGCACCGAGCGTGGCACGCCCTGCAGGGTAATGTGCACGCCATGGGGGAAGTCCTTGAAGCGCTCGGTCAGGTAGGTCAGGCCCGAGCTCGTCGCGGACAGGTAGGGGGTGTCGATCTGCGCCAGGTTGCCCAGGCAGACCACCTTGGACCCGGAGCCGGCACGGGTGATGATGGTTTTCATCTGGTGCGGCGTCAGGTTCTGGCACTCGTCGATCAGGATCAGGCTCTGCTGGAAGCTACGGCCTCGGATGTAGTTCAGCGACTTGAACTGCAACGGCACGCGCTCGAGGATGTACTCGACGCTGCCATGGGTGCTTTCGTCATCCATGTGCAAGGCTTCGAGGTTGTCGGTGATGGCGCCCAGCCAAGGCTCCATTTTCTCGGCCTCGGTGCCCGGCAGGAAGCCGATTTCCTGGTCCAGCCCCTGCACGCTGCGGGTGGCGATGATGCGCCGGTAGCGCTTGCTGACCATGGTCTGCTCGATGGCCGCGGCCAGGGCCAGGATGGTCTTGCCGGACCCGGCCGCGCCGGTCAGGTTGACCAGGTGGATATCCGGGTCGAGCAACGCGAACAGCGCCAGGCTCTGGTGGATGTCGCGAGGTTTCAGCCCCCAGGCTTCCTGGTGCAGCAGTGGCTCCTGGTGCAGGTCGAGCAACAACAGCTCATCGTTGCGGATGCCCTTGATCCAGCCGACAAAGCCCTGCTCATCGATGATGAACTCGTTGATGTGCACCGCAGGCAGGTTGTCGATCATCTGCACCCGATGCCAGGTGCGGCCGCGCTCCTGACGGGTATCGACCTTGCTGACGCGGTCCCAGAACGAGCCGGTGACCGAATGGTAGCCCTTGGACAGCAAGGACACGTCATCCACCAGCTGGTCAGTGCTGTAGTCCTCGGCCGCTATGCCACAGGCGCGCGCCTTCAGGCGCATGTTGATGTCTTTGGTGACCAGCACCACGTCCAGGTCGCTGCGCCGCGCCCGTACTTCGAGCAGCTGGTTGATGATGATGTTGTCGTTGAGGTTTTCCGGCAGCAGCTTGTTAGGCTCGTTGCGCGGGGTCATCAGGATGGACAGGAAGCCCTTGGGCCCGCTCTTGTTGCGCTGGATCGGCACGCCCTGCTCAACATCGCTGGGCGAAGCGTCGCCCAGGGTCTGGTCGATCAGGCGGATGGCCTGGCGGCATTCGGCGGCGATGGTCTGTTTGCCGGTCTTGAGCTTGTCGAGTTCCTCCAGCACCGTCATCGGGATGGCGACATGGTGCTCCTCGAAGTTCAGTAACGCATTGGGGTCGTGAATCAGGACGTTGGTATCGAGCACATACAGGATTGGCTTGCTGGAGGAAGGGTTGCGTCCTTGGTCATCCATACTCGGGTCACCTTATGTCGAAGCCACACGGCGCGGTCTGTTGCGCCGCAGAGTGACTACCGTTCTCCCCGAATCCGCGTTGTTACGGCCGGGAAGCGAACCTGGCTAGGTGGGCCTGGATGACGCCACCTGTGCTGCAGGAATCGGCTGTCTGGTTTCTTCATACCGCAAAAACGATGAACGAAAAAAGTATTTTTATGTGTTTTGAAGTTTATTTTTCTGATTGATGAACAAGCCTTGGCGGCGAAGCCAGACGGGGCTACGCTCAGAAGTCATACCCCCTCTTCGCGATAAGCATATTCCCGGCAATCCGCCCAGCCAATGCCGCTCTGGGCAGTGTTGCGCAGCAACCATTCCACCGCTGGCTGGGCCTTGGGCAGGCTGTCATGGAGCTGGATCACGCCCTTGCGCCACAGCAGCATCAGGGTCAGCACCCGCTGTGCCGATGCCTCTGCGCTCAATGCGCCATCGTCTAGTGCATCGATATCCCACAACGACACCCGCAGCTGCTGGCTGGCCATGAACGCCTCGCCATCGGCCCGACGCTGCCCGTAGGGTGGCCGGAACAACGGCACATACGCTGCCGGCAAGTCGGCCTGCACCCGTGCCTGGCTGCGCCGCAACGAGTCCTGCCACTCCGTCCACTGGGCATGGGAACGGTATTCCCAACCCTGAATGCCCACACACTGGCCGCGGTAGAGCTGGCGCAAGGCATTTGCCGCCCCGGCGTCACGGCGCTGCTGCAAGCGGTTCCCCAACACGAAGAATGTGCCTTCAAGCTTCTGCCGGCGCAGGTAGTCGGCAAGCAGATCGGTGTTGCCACCCTCTGGCCCCGGGCCGCCGACGAAGGTCAGCAGGAACATACGGTCGTTCAGTTCATCGCCATTGCGCTCCCGGGCAGACAGCCGCTCCACCTCGCTGCTGGTCTGCGGCAGCAACGCCGCCTTGCGCAGTTGCTCGTCCAGGTAACGCACATGGAACTGGTGGCTTGGCTCGATCCAGTTTGTATAGAACGTGCCGACATCGGCAGCGAAAGTTGCCGCTTGCGTGCGCAAATCCGCCATTGATGTTATTGGGTAGCAGAATGAGGCATCCTGCTCGCAGCTGCGCTGCGCCTGCTCATACCCCTGCCACAGCCTCTGCCACATGCGCGCGCGCACCAGTCGCACCTTCTGCAGGTTGACCTGCCGCAACCCCAGCCGCGCGGCCAACGCCGCGTCGTCCAGCAATTCGCTTTCATGCAGCACCTGAGCAAACGAGAGAATCTCGGCCCGCGAGGCCACATCGAACAACGCCGGGCTGTTCAGTTGCTCGGGCCACAGGCTGCGGTCCAGGCTTACCTGGGGTAATGGGGCGGCTTGCACGGCCAGGCTCAGCAGAGCAGCCAGCAAGGCAAAGGCAATGCGCACGGTGGAAGGCTCCGCAACGGCAAAACGCGAACTATAGCGCCTGCACCCGCCATGGTCTGTGACTATCGTCGGCATAGTTTGGACTTGCACCGCCCAGCCCGTAGAATCCTCGGCCAATGATGCCAGGAGCCGACCCGATGCTGACGGTGATTTCCCCCGCCAAGACCCTCGACTACGACACCCCGCCTGTGACCGAGCGTTTCACCCTGCCCCAGTACCTGGACGACTCCCAGGCACTGATCCAGCAGCTGCGCGAACTGTCGCCGGCGCAGATCAGCGAGCTGATGCACCTGTCCGACAAGCTCGCCGGCCTTAACGCCGCCCGCTTCGGCAGCTGGACCCCGGACTTCACCCCGGCCAATGCCAAGCAGGCCCTGCTGGCGTTCAAGGGTGATGTGTACACCGGCCTCGACGCCGAGAGCCTGGGTGAGGAAGACTTCAGCTACGCGCAAGACCACCTGCGCATGCTCTCGGGCCTGTACGGCCTGCTGCGTCCGCTGGACCTGATGCAACCCTATCGCCTCGAAATGGGCACCAAACTGGCCAACGCCCGCGGCAAGGACCTGTATGCCTTCTGGGGCACACGCATCAGCGAATGGCTGAACCAGGCCCTGGCCGAACAGGGGGATGACGTGCTGCTGAACCTGGCCAGCAACGAGTACTTCAGTGCAGTGAAACGCAGCGCGCTGAAGGCCCGGGTGATCAATGTCGACTTCAAGGACCTGAAGAACGGCCAGTACAAGATCATCAGCTTCTACGCCAAGAAAGCCCGCGGCATGATGAGCCGCTTCGTCATCCAGCAACGCATCAGCGACCCGGAACAGCTCAAGCAGTTCGACGTGCAGGGGTACTACTACAGTGCCGAGCAGTCAAAGCCGGACCATCTGGTGTTTTTGCGGGATCATCCCTCGGAGTGATCCTGTGGCGCCCTCTTCGCGGCTAAAGCCGCTCCCACATGACACGCGCTGAGCTCCCGGCCAGCGCTCCATCAGTGGAAGCGGCTTTAGGCGCGAAGTGCCTGCTGCCCTGAAACACCCCTCCGCCCTGCAATGGGGCTCGCTGCAAATCGCCACCATGTCACGATTTCGGCGCCAAAAAACCACCACCCATACCTTTATCGCCAAACGCCATAAGACCGTTCATACCTTTTTTGACGAATTCTGAAAAAAATTTTCAGATGCTGGCATAAAAATATCTCGTAACAGTTACACCCTTGATACACGGGGGTGAAACACCCGCGTGCTATCAAATTGAAACTGTCCACAACTGAATAAATATTTAGAAATCTTTCATCCGGGCGAAACTCACTCAGGAACTTCTCCTACGGCCAATCGCTCATAGTGCCGTAACGAATTTCCTGCCTACGGGCTGTGAGAGATGACTTACAGATGACAGCGGCAGGTATCCACTGCCCGCCCTGATAAATTCGACAGGTATAACGGGAACCCCCGAAAACCGTGTCCACGCAGGAGAGAAGCGTCCCTTACACATCGTCCTAGTGGTTGATTTCAAAGGATTTATCCACTTGAAAAAACAAGCACAGCAACGCGCCAAGTAGCGCATTGCAATAAAGACGGCTGCATTTCAGGGCACGTTTTTTAATGAATGGCTTTTTACTGCCAACTTTGAGTGCATAACTTTTTGCGCTCCGGATTTATTTTGCCTGCGCGCGGCGAAGTGTGCATTCGCCATGGATCCGTGCGCCCGAAAACTGTTGTTAATCAACCCAGCCCGGCTCTCTGCGGAGGCGTCGGCGTGATAAACACATGAGGTGATAGTGATGCGTATCAGCATCTTTGGTTTGGGTTATGTAGGTGCAGTCTGTGCAGGCTGCCTGACGGCGCGTGGCCATGAAGTGATCGGTGTGGACGTGTCCAGCACCAAGATCGACCTGATCAACCAGGGCAAGTCGCCCATCGTCGAACCTGGCCTGGAAGCACTGCTGCAACAGGGCATCGCCAATGGCCGCCTGCGCGGCACTACCGACTTCGCCGAAGCCATCCGCGCCAGTGACGTGTCGATGATCTGCGTGGGTACCCCCAGCAAGAAAAACGGCGACCTGGGCCTGGAATACATCGAGTCGGTGTGCCGTGAAATCGGCTACGTACTGCGCGACACCACCCGCCGCCACACCATCGTGGTGCGCAGCACCGTACTGCCGGGTACCGTCAAGAACGTGGTCATCCCGATCCTCGAAGACTGCTCGGGCAAAAAAGCCGGCGTCGACTTCGGTGTCGCGGTCAACCCGGAATTCCTGCGTGAAAGCACCGCGATCAAGGACTACGACCAGCCACCGATGACCGTCATCGGCGAACTGGACACCGCCAGCGGCGACATCCTGCAAGCCCTGTACGAAGAACTCGACGCCCCGGTCATTCGCAAGCCGATCGAAGTGGCCGAGATGATCAAGTACACCTGCAACGTGTGGCACGCCACCAAGGTCACCTTCGCCAACGAAATCGGCAACATCGCCAAGGCGGTAGGCGTCGATGGCCGTGAGGTGATGGACGTGGTCTGCCAGGACACGGTGCTGAACCTGTCCCAGTACTACATGCGCCCCGGCTTCGCCTTCGGCGGTTCTTGCCTGCCCAAGGACGTGCGCGCCCTCACCTACCGTGCCGCCAGCCTCGACGTGCGCGCACCGCTGCTGGACTCGCTGATGCGCAGCAACGAATCGCAGGTGCAGAACGCCTTCGAGCTGATCGAAGCCCACGACAAACGCAAGGTCGCCCTGCTTGGCCTGAGCTTCAAGGCCGGTACTGACGACCTGCGCGAAAGCCCGCTGGTGGAACTGGCCGAGCGCCTGATCGGCAAGGGCTACCAACTGGACATCTACGACGAGAACGTTCAGTACGCCCGTGTACACGGCGCCAACAAGGACTACATCGAGTCGAAAATCCCGCACGTGTCGTCGCTGCTCAATGCCGACTTCCAGCAGGTGATCGACAACGCCGACATCATCGTCCTCGGCAACCGTGACGAGCAGTTCCGCGCGCTGGCCCAGCAAGCGCCGGCCGGCAAGCAGGTGATCGACCTGGTTGGCTTCATGAGCAACCCGTCCTGCACCACCAGCCGTACCGAAGGCATCTGCTGGTAAGCCCTCGGCCGGGCGACGCAGGCGAGCCTGCGCCGCCCACCCTTTCCCGAATTCTCGACGGATGCTGAACATGCAAAGGCTCCAGACCGTGCTGTTGCAGTGCGCCGGGTGGCTGCTCTACATGAGCCTGCTCATGCTGATCGCCCTGGCCCTGCCAGCCGATATCTTCGACTCGCAATCGAAGCACTTCATCTTCCTGGTCGGCGCAGTCGGCATCTGGCGCTATTCCATGGGCGCCACCCATTTCATCCGCGGCATGATCTTCCTCTACGGCGTGTACCCGTACCTGCGCCGCAAGGTGCAGAAAATGGGCGATGCCACCGACCCGTCGCATGTCTACCTGATGGTGACCAGCTTCCGTATCGAGGCGCTGACCACTGCCCAGGTGTACAGCTCGGTGATCCGCGAAGCGATCAACTGCGGCTTCCCCACCACCGTGGTCTGCTCGCTGGTGGAGATGTCCGATGAACTGCTGGTGAAGAGCCTGTGGGCCAAGTACAACCCGCCGGCCCATGTGAAGCTGGACATCGTGCGCATTGCCGGTACCGGCAAACGCGATGGCCTGGCCTATGGTTTCCGCGCCATCTCGCGCATGCTGCCGGACGAAAACGCCGTGGTGGCCGTGATCGACGGCGACACCGTGCTGGCCGATGGCGTGGTACGCAAGACCGTGCCGTGGTTCAAGCTGTTCCCCAACGTCGGCGGCCTGACCACCAACGAGTTCTGCGAAGTACGTGGCGGCTACATCATGAGCGAGTGGCACAAGCTGCGCTTCGCCCAGCGCCACATCAACATGTGCTCGATGGCCCTGTCCAAGCGCGTGCTGACCATGACCGGGCGCATGTCGATGTTCCGCGCAAGCGTGGTGACCAACCCCGAGTTCATCGCCGACGTCGAAAGCGACTCGCTGATGCACTGGCGCCTGGGCCGCTTCAAGTTCCTTACCGGTGACGACAAGTCCAGCTGGTTCAGCCTGATGCGCCTGGGCTACGACACCTTCTACGTGCCGGACGCCGCCATCAACACGGTCGAGCACCCGCCCGAAAAGAGCTTCTTCAAGGCCAGCCGCAAGCTGATGTACCGCTGGTACGGCAACAACCTGCGGCAGAACTCCCGTGCGCTGGGCCTGGGCCTGGGCCGTCTGGGGCTGTTCACCAGCATCGTGCTGTTCGACCAGCGCGTGTCGATGTGGACCAGCCTGCTGGGGTTGACTGTGGCGGTGATCGCCAGCCTCAAGTTCGGCATGGCCTTCCTGCTGGTGTACCTGCTGTGGATCGGCATCACCCGCCTGATCCTCACCATCATGCTGCTGTGCTCCGGCCACAACGTGGGCCCGGCCTACCCGCTGATTCTCTATTACAACCAGATCATCGGCGCGCTGATGAAGATCTACGTGTTCTTCCGCCTCGACAAGCAGTCGTGGACGCGTCAGCCCACTGCCCTCAAGCGTGACCTCGCCAGCTTTCAACAATGGTTCAACACCTGGTCCTCGCGGACCATGACCTTCTCGGCTGCCAGCATCTTCGTTGCTGTGCTGTTCATGGTCGTGTGAGCCCAACCCGGATCGGATCTAACAGGAACAAACCACCATGAATACCGCCGTGAACGTCAATGTCGTGCATGAGTCCGAAGCCCAGCGCCAACATGCCCGGGTGCGCATTCCCGCCAAGCTGCGTTTCCTGGACGCCCAGCGCCAAACCCACGAAGTGAAGGTCGACGACCTTTCCGCAGGTGGCCTGAGCTTTCACACCAAGCAGCAACTGTCGGTGGGTGACGTACTGCGCGGTCGGCTGCAGTTCGTGGTCGACAACCTGGGCCTGTCGATCGACATCGAGTTCCAGGTGCGCTCGTACAACCCGAGCAACGGCCGTACCGGTGCGCAGTTCCAGAACCTTGAACCACGCGACATCGCCACGCTGCGGCACATCATCACCAGCCACCTGTCGGGTGAGCTGATCAGCATCGGTGATGTGCTCAGCACCCTGCAGCGCGACAACTTCACCAAGGCACGCAAGCAGAAGGACGGTGGTTCGGGCCTGAGCGCCTTCGGCCGACTCAAGGCGGTCACCGTTACCCTCGGCGTATTCGTGGTCGGCGTCGCTGCTTTCGGCTTCGTCGCCAAGTCGCTGTACGGCATGTACTTCGTCAGCCATGCCGAAGCCGGTGTCGTCGCGGTACCGACCACCACTGTCACCATGCCGCGCGACGGCACCGTGAGCAGCCTCATCGAAAGCGGTGGGCAGATCGCCAAGGGCGCACCACTGGCCAGCTTCACCACCAGCATGCTGGACATGCTCAAGGGCAACCTGGACGACGCGCAGCTGGAACCGGCGAAGATCGAGGAACTGTTCGGCAAGCAGCTGTCTGGCACCCTCACCAGCCCCTGCGATTGCGTGGTCGCCCGCCAGCTGGTGGACGATGGCCAGTACGCAGCCAAGGGCCAGGCGATCTTCCAGCTGATCCCGCGCACCACCACGCCAATGGTCGAGGCGCGCTTCAGCTACCGCCAGTTCGACGAGGTCAAGCCAGGTACCCGGGTCAACTTCCAGGTCGCCGGCGAAGACGAAGTGCGCACCGGCCAGATCGTCAGCAGCACCAGCCTCAACAGCGAAGACCTGTCCTCCGACATCCGCGTGCAGATCAAGCCCGACAGCGGCATGCCCGCCGAACTCGCCGGCCGCCCGGCAGCGGTCAACAGCGACCGTGGCCCGTCAATGAACTGGCTGATCGACAAAGCCGTGGCCCGTGGCCTGTAAGAGGATCACCGCATGATTCCCTACAACAAGCGCGCAAGCCTGGGCCTGTGTGCCCTGGCTGCTGCCATCACCCTGGCCGGCTGTGCAGGCCTGCCCGACCAGCGCCTGGCCAACGAAGCCATGAAGCGCGGCGACACGGCATTGGCCGAGCGCAACTACAAGGCCCTGGCCGACCTGGGCTACAGCGAAGCGCAAGTGGGCCTGGCGGACATCAAGGTAGCCACCCGCGACCCGTCGCAAATCAAGGAAGCCGAGGCCACCTACCGCGCCGCGGCCGCTACCTCGCCCCGTGCCCAGGCGCGCCTTGGCCGCCTGCTGGTGGCCAAGCCCGACAGCACCCAGGCCGAACGCGAGGAAGCCGAAACCCTGCTCAAGCAGGCCGCGAAACAGGGCGAAAGCAATACCCTGATCCCGCTGGCCATGCTTTACCTCAGCTACCCGCAGAGCTTCCCCAAGGTCAACGCGCAGCAGCAGATCGACCAGTGGCGCGCCGCCGGCAACCCGGAAGCGGGCCTGGCCCAGGTGCTGCTGTACCGCACCCAGGGCACCTACGACCAGCACCTGGGCGACGTGGAGAAAATCTGCAAGGCCGCACTGAACACCACCGACATCTGCTACGTCGAACTGGCCACCGTGTACCAGAAGCGTGCGCAGGCCGACCAGCAAGCCGCCCTGCTCACCCAGCTGAAATCTGCCTACGCCCGTGGCGCAGTGCCGGCCACCCGGGTCGACAGCGTTGCCCGGGTACTGGCCGATCGCAGCCTCGGCCAGACCGATGAAAAAACCGCCAAGGACCTGCTTGAGCAGGTGGCCCCAAGCAACCCGGCATCCTGGGTCAGCCTGGCGCAACTGGTGTACGACTTCCCCGAGCTGGGCGGCACCGACCAGTTGCTGGCCTACATCGACAAGGGCCGCGAAGCCGAACAGCCACGCGCCGAACTGTTGCTGGGCCGCCTGTACTACGAAGGCAAAACCCTGCCAGCCGACGCCAAAAAAGCCGAGCAACACCTGC
Organism: Pseudomonas putida S13.1.2; assembly: GCF_000498395.2. Classification (NCBI taxonomy): domain Bacteria; kingdom Pseudomonadati; phylum Pseudomonadota; class Gammaproteobacteria; order Pseudomonadales; family Pseudomonadaceae; genus Pseudomonas; species Pseudomonas putida. Next base: position 6,045,947 of record NZ_CP010979.1, on the reverse strand, counting down.
AAGCCGCCGCCGACGCCGGTGAAATCAGCGCCCATTACTACCTGGGCCAGCTGTACCGCCGCGGCTACCTGGGCAATGTCGAGCCGCAGAAGGCCGTAGACAACCTGCTGGCCGCCGCCCGTGGCGGGCAGAACAGCGCCGACTATGCGCTGGCCCAGCTGTTCAGCGAAGGCCACGGCATCCGCCCGCAACCGGGCAATGCCTGGGTGTTCGCGCAGTTGTCCCAGGCCAACCCGACGCCGCAATCGACAGAAATGCTCCAGCAGCTCGACCAGCAACTGACCCCTGACCAGCGCAGCCAGGCCCAGCAACTGCTGGACCAGGAGAAGCGTGCACGCGGCAGCATGGCGCAGGGCGCAAATAGCACCCTGGCCCTCGAAGCCCTGCAGGACGACGAAGAAGAAGTAGACGGTGAGGACTCGCTATGACGCTCAATCCCTTCGTGAAAGCCGGCATCGGCCTGAGCTTCGCCCTGCTGTGGTCCTGCCCGACCCTGGCGGAAATGACCGCCGATAAAAACTTCGGCCTGGACGTGAAAATCACCGGCCAGTCGGAAGACGACCGTGACCTGGGCACCCGCCCTGGCGGCGACGTCAATGGCCTGGGCCTGGACCTGCGCCCATGGGTGTACGGCGAGCGCGGCAACTGGAGCGCCTATGCCATGGGCCAGGCGGTCGCAGCCACCGACACGATCGAAACCGACACCTTGCGCCAGAACGACGACGGCAGCACCACCGACACCGGCGAAGACAGCCGCCAGCCAGACAAAAGCTACCTGGCCATGCGTGAGTTCTGGGTTGGCTACAGCGGCCTCACCGCCTACCCGGGCGAGCAACTGCGCTTCGGTCGCCAGCGCCTGCGCAGCGACGATGGCATGTGGCGCGACACCAACATCGAAGCGCTGAACTGGACCTTCGACACCACCCTGCTCAAGGCCGACCTGGGCGTTGCCCAGCGCTTCAGCGAGTACCGCACCGACCTCACCGAGCTGGCCCCGGAAGACAAGGACCGCACGCACATCTACGGCAACGTCGCCACGCAGTGGACCCCTGGCCACTGGGTGGGCGTACGGGCCCACCACACCCATGACAGCGGCAGCCTGAAGAACCCGGGCGAAACCGTCGATGCGCTGGACAAGACCCGCACCGGCGACCTGACCTGGCTGGGCCTTGAAGCCAACAGCGACGCCTACAACTGGCGCAACGACCACACCGTCAACTACTGGGGCAGCGTCACCTGGCTGACCGGTGACCGCGACAAGCTCAGCAGCCAGGCCGTAGGCGACGACCAGGTTGCCACCGGCAAACAGAGCGGCGACGTCAATGCCTGGGCCACTGACCTCGGCATCCGCCTGCGCCTGGACCCGCAATGGCAGGTCGGTGCGGCTTACGCCCGTGGCAGCGGCGGTGGTGGCGACGACGGCTCGAACAACTTCGAGCAGACCGGCCTTGAGAGCAACCGCTCCAACTTCACCGGCACCCGTTCGCGCGTGCACCGCTTTGGCGAAGCCTTCCGCGGCGAGCTGGGCAACCTGCAGGCCGCCACGCTCTTCGCCTCCTGGCAACTGCGCGACGACTACGACGCCAGCCTGATCTACCACAAGTTCTGGCGCGTCGACGGTAACCAGAACATCGGCTCCAGCGGCATCAACGCAGCCGTCAACGACAACGGCATCAGCCGCCAGCTGGTCGACGGCGAAAAAGACCTTGGCCAGGAAATGGACGTGGTCGTGACCAAGTACTTCAAGCAGGGCCTGCTGCCGGCTTCGATGAGCCAGGCCATCGACGAACCGTCCGCCCTGGTGCGCTTGCGTGCCGGTGTGTTCAAGCCGGGCGATGCCTACGGCAAGGAAGCGGACTCGTACATGCACCGCGCCTTCGTCGATGTGATCTGGCGCTTCTGAGGCCGGTAGGGGACTGACCGTTATGAACCTTCACCCGCACTTACGACACAGCCTCTTGGCCAGCGCCTTGCTGCTGGCCAGCGGCCTGGTCGCTGCCGCAGAGCCCCAGGTGATCGCCAAGGAGCTGCAGCAGGCCAAGACCTACACCGTGGCCAGCGCACCGATCGAGCCGCTGCAGATGGACCCGCCAAAGCTGCCCGACCTGACTGGCTTCACCGCCGAAGCGGTGCAGAAGAAGATCGACCGCCGCCACAAAGGCAAGGTCAGCCTGCGCCGCATGTTCCAGGAAGACACCCTCAAGGAGTTCGTCGGCGGCGACAACAAGGCAGCCGAGTGGGTGCAGCGCCAGCACGGCATCCCGCAGGCAATCTTCGTCGATGACGGCCATATCGACCTGGTCGAGCTGAGCAAGAAGGTACCCAGGCAATACCTCAGCGAGGTCGAGCCAGGGGTTTACCTGGCACGCCTGCCAATCGTGGTCGGGCAAAAGGGCATCCTCGAGATCGACGGCAAGGTCAAACAGCTGCGCCTGTCCCAGGAAGGCGGTTCGTTCCTGGTCAATGACGGCAAGCTGTTCGTCACCGATACCCAGGTGACCGGCTGGCGCGAAAAGGACAACGGCCCGGCCACCTTCCGCTCGCCCAAGGAATTCCGCCCGTTCCTGCTGTCGTGGGGCGGTACCGAGACTTACATCGTCAATACCAAGATGGCCAGCTTCGGCTATGCCAAGTCCAAGTCGTATGGCGTGAGCATTTCGCAGTACACGCCCAACATGGCCAAGCGCATGGGCCGCCCGGAACCCACCGGCTGGATCATCGGCTCGGAGTTCAGCGACATGTGGTACGGCTTCTACTGCTACGAGACCCAGGACTTCGTGGTCAAGGACAGTACCTACCGCGACAACATCGTCTACGGCATCGACCCGCACGACCGTTCGCACCGCCTCATCATCGCCGGCAACACGGTATACGGCACCAAGAAGAAGCACGGCATCATCGTTTCGCGTGAGGTGAACGACAGCTGGATCATCAACAACAAGAGCTACGACAACAAGCTCTCGGGCGTGGTGATCGACCGTAACAGCGTCAACAACCTGGTGGCCTACAACGAGATCTACCGCAACCACACCGACGGCATCACCCTGTACGAAAGCGGCGACAACCTGATCTGGGGCAACAAGCTGATCAACAACCGCCGCCACGGCATCCGCGTGCGTAACAGCGTGAACATTCGCCTGTACGAAAACGTCGCCATGGCCAACGGCCTGGTCGGCGTATACGGCCACATCAAGGACCTGTCCGACACCGACCGCGACATCGCCCTCGACCCGTTCGACACCAAGGTGTCGCTGATCGTAGTGGGTGGCGAGCTGGCGGCCAACGGCTCCGGCCCGCTGTCGATCGACTCGCCGCTGTCGGTCGAGCTGTACAAGGTGTCCATGCTCGCCCCACGCAAGGCCAGCGGCATCAGCCTCAATGGTGTGCTGGGCGAGCGCCAGGACGAAATCCTCGACCTGCTGGTGCGCCAGCAAAAAGCTGTGCTGATCGACCCGGTCGAACGCCAGACCGAAATGATCGATTAAGGAAGCCCAGACCATGACCCCACACCTGATGAAACTGCTGGGCCTGTCCGCCGCCCTTCTGGCGATCAGCCAAGGCGTGCGCGCCGACGAAGTGAAGGCCCCCACCTTCAGCGCCGAACCTTGCTGCCAGCTGTGCCCCGAAGCGCACGACGCCAGCCGCTACACCACTCGCTACCAGCAGAACTTCACCACGCTGGTGCAGGCCAAGGGCGACTGGCTGTTCCGTACCCGCGAAGACCTGCGCACCGAGTTCAACACCACCCCCGCGGGCTACAAGCGCCTGCAGCAAGTGCACGACGCGTTCAAGAAGCGCGGCGTGGAGCTGGTGGTGGTGTACCAGCCGACCCGTGGCCTGGTGAACCGCAACATGCTCAACCCGGCCGAGAAAGCCGCCTTCGACTACCAGAAGGCCCTGGGCAACTACCAGGCCATGCTCAAGCGCTTCGCCAGCATGGGCTACAACGTGCCCGACCTGTCGCCGCTGACCAACGAGCAACTGGCCGCCGCCGACCAGGGCAAGGACTTCTACTTCCGTGGCGACCAGCACTGGACGCCGTATGGCGCCGAGCGCGCAGCAAAGATCGTGGCCGACACCGTGCACAAGATGCCGGCCTTCGAAGGCATCCCGCGCAAGGAATTCGAGACGAAGAAGTCCGGGCGCATGGGCAAGACCGGCACCCTGCACAACGTTGCCGGCCAACTGTGCGGCACCAGCTACGCCGTGCAGTACATGGACCAGTTCGCCACCGAACCGAAAGGCTCGAGCGGCGGCGATGACCTGTTCGGTGACGGCGGCAATGCGCAGATCACCCTGGTCGGCACCAGCCACAGTGGCAAGAACTACAACTTCTCGGGCTTCCTCGAGCAATACATCGGCGCCGACGTGCTCAACGTCGCCTTCCCTGGCGGTGGCCTGGAAGGCTCGATGATCCAGTACCTGGGCAGCGAGGAATTCCAGAAGAACCCGCCGAAGATCCTGGTGTGGGAATTCTCCCCGCTGTACCGCCTGGACCAGGAAACCATCTGGCGGCAAATCCTTGGCCTGCTCGATGACGGCTGCGACGACCGCCCGGCCCTGATGAGCGCCAGCACCACCCTCAAGCCCGGCAAGAACGAGCTGATGGTCAACGGCAAGGGCGGCGTGATCAAAGACCTGATCAACCGCAACCTGCAGATGGACGTCAAGTTCGAAGACCCGTCGGTGAAGGTGCTGCAGGCCACGCTCTGGTACCTCAACGGCCGCCACGAGGACATCAAGCTGGAAAAACCGGAAACCTCCGACACTGATGGCCGCTTTGTCTTCCAGATGCGCGAAGACGAGGACTGGGCCAGCCAGAGCCTGCTGGCGTTCGAGGTACAGGGGCCGGAAAGCGGCACCCAGAAGGTCGAGGCCAAGCTCTGCAAACGCAACAACTTCGCCGTGCCTGCGCAGACCGCGCAGGCCGGCCAGTGAGGCGACCCATGACCATGTTCAAGCGAATCTCAAGCCCCGCCCTGCTCGCCTTGGCCCTGTTTGGCGGTGCCGCGCACGCCGCGCTGGTACCACCCCAGGGTTACTACGAGGGGATCGAAAAACTCAAGACCAGCGATGGCAACTTCCGCTGTGAAGCAGCGCCCAAGCCCTACACCGGTGCGCTGCAGTTTCGCAGCAAGTACGAAGGGTCGGACAAGGCACGGGCGACGCTCAACGCGGCCTCGGAAAAGGCCTTTCGCAAGTCGACCGAAGACATCACCACCCTTGAGAAAGGCGTGAGCAAGATGGTTGGCCAGTACATGCGCGACGGCCGCCCGGCGCAGCTGGACTGCACCCTGGCGTGGCTGGGCACCTGGGCGCGCGCCGATGCGTTGCTGTCCACCGACTACAACCACACCGGCAAGTCGATGCGCAAATGGGCGCTGGGCAGCATGAGCGGTTCTTGGCTGCGCCTGAAGTTTTCCAACTCGCAGCCGCTGGCCGCGCACCGCGCCGAGGCCGAGCTGATCGAAAAATGGTTCGCCCGCCTGGCCGAGCAGACCGTGCGCGACTGGAGCGACCTGCCGCTGGAGAAGATCAACAACCACAGCTACTGGGCGGCCTGGTCGGTCATGGCAACCGCCGTGGCCACCGACCGTCGCGACCTGTTCGACTGGGCCGTGAAGGAATACAAGGTGGGCGCCAACCAGATCGATGACCAGGGCTTCCTGCCCAACGAAATCAAGCGCAAGCAGCGTGCGCTGGCCTACCACAACTACGCCCTGCCGCCGCTGGCGATGATTGCCAGCTTCGCCCAGGCCAACAACGTCGACCTGCGCAGCGAGAACAACTTTGCCCTGCAGCGCCTCGGCGAAGGTGTACTGGCCGGTGCACGCGACCCCAGCCACTTCAAGGCGCGCGCGGGTGAGAAACAGGACATGACCGACCTCAAGGTCGACGGCAAGTACGCCTGGCTCGAGCCCTGGTGTGCGCTTTATCACTGTGTCGGCGACACGCTTGACCGCAAGCAGCACATGCAGCCGTTCAACAGCTTCCGGCTGGGGGGCGATGTGACCCGGGTCTACGACCCGAGTGCAGAACGTAAAAAGTAACACCATCCCTGTAGGAGCGGGTTTACCCGCGAAAGGGCCAGGCCTGCCATCTGCGGTGCCCTGTGCCGGCCTCTTCGCGGGTGAACCCGCTCCTACAGGGGACTAGGTATCTCCCACCATTTCGTGGGGGGTTTGGGGGGCGCTTTGCCCTGGATGCTGTGAACAAATTAGGAGAACCGGGATGGTCTTCTCGTCCAACGTGTTCCTGTTCCTGTTCTTGCCGATCTTCCTCGGCCTGTACTACTTGAGCGGGCAACGCTATCGCAACCTGCTGCTGCTGGTCGCCAGCTACATCTTCTATGCCTGGTGGCGGGTGGACTTCCTGGCCCTGTTTGCCGGGGTCACCCTGTGGAACTACTGGATAGGCCTCAAAGTGGGTGCCGCCGGCGTACGTACCAAACCGGCCCAGCGCTGGCTGCTGCTCGGCGTGGGCGTCGACCTGGCCATTCTCGGCTACTTCAAGTACGCCAACTTTGGCGTCGACAGCCTGAACGCGATCATGACCTCGTTCGGCCTGGAGCCGTTCATCCTCACCCACGTGCTGCTGCCGATCGGTATCTCGTTCTATATCTTCGAGTCGATCAGCTACATCATCGACGTGTACCGCGGCGACACCCCGGCTACCCGCAACCTGATCGACTTCGCAGCATTCGTGGCGATCTTCCCGCACCTGATCGCCGGCCCCGTGTTGCGCTTCAAGGACCTGGTCGACCAGTTCAACAACCGCACCCACACCCTGGACAAGTTCTCCGAAGGCTGCACCCGCTTCATGCAGGGCTTCATCAAGAAAGTGTTCATCGCCGATACCCTGGCCGTGGTCGCCGACCACTGCTTCGCCCTGCAAAACCCGACCACCGGTGATGCCTGGCTAGGGGCGCTGGCCTACACCGCGCAGCTGTACTTCGACTTCAGCGGCTACAGCGACATGGCCATCGGCCTGGGCCTGATGATGGGCTTCCGCTTCATGGAGAACTTCAAGCAGCCGTATATCAGCCAGTCGATCACCGAGTTCTGGCGGCGCTGGCACATCAGCCTGTCGACCTGGCTGCGCGACTACCTGTACATCACCTTGGGCGGTAACCGCAAAGGCACCTTCAACACCTACCGCAACCTGTTCCTGACCATGCTGCTGGGCGGCCTGTGGCACGGCGCAAACTTCACCTACATCATCTGGGGCGCCTGGCACGGCATGTGGCTGGCCATCGAGCGTGCGCTGGGCCTCGACACCAACCCGCAGCGCTTCAACCCGGTCAAATGGGCCTTCACCTTCCTGCTGGTGGTGGTTGGCTGGGTGATCTTCCGCGCCGAGAACCTGCATGTGGCCGGCCGCATGTACGGCGCCATGTTCAGCTTTGGCGACTGGCAGCTGTCGGAACTCAACAGCGCCCAGCTTACCGGCCTGCAAGTGGCCACCCTGATCGTCGCCTACCTCTCCCTGGCGTTCTTCGGCCTGCGTGATTTCTACCGCAATGCCAAGCCAACGCCCCAGGCCACCCCGGTGCAGGTCAACAACGACGGTTCGATTGGCCTGGACTGGACCCGGGTGATGACCCGCGCCCTGGTGCTGCTGCTGTTCGTGGCCTCGATCCTCAAGCTTTCGGCGCAGAGCTACTCGCCGTTCCTGTACTTCCAGTTCTGAGGCCGATGACATGAACCGTACATTACGCATCACTTACTCCCTGTCGTTCCTCGGCTTGCTGGTGGGCATGGGCGTGTGGTCCACCGGTGGCCTGCAAAGCTTTCAGCGCACCGAGCAGATGACCCTGCTCAACGGCAAGCTGGCCAAGGCCGCCGAGACCCACTACGACGCCGAATTCCCGATCAAGCGCCTGGGCACCAACCTTTGGGCGGCCATGGACTTCAAGTTGTTCAACGAGGGCCGCCCCGGTGTGGTGCTGGGCCGCGACCAATGGCTGTTCAGCGACGAAGAGTTCAAGCCCACGGCTGGCGCCGAACAACTGATGCAGGAAAACCTGGCACTGATTCGTGGCGTGCGCGACACCTTGCAGCAGCACGGTAGCCAGCTGGTGCTGGCGATCATCCCGGCCAAGGCGCGCCTCTATTCGGAATACCTGGGCAAGGAGCAGCCGGCCAGCCTGCACGATGACCTGTACAACCAGTTCCATGCCCAAGTGCGCCAGGCCAACGTGTTCGCCCCGGACCTGCAAGCGGCCATGGAACAAGCCAAGGCGCGTGGCCAGGTATTCCTGCGCACCGACACCCACTGGACACCGATGGGCGCCGAAGTCGCCGCCCAGGCCCTGGCCGAGGCGGTAAGCCGGCAGAACCTGCTCAACGGTGACCCGCAATCCTTCGTCACCGAAGCCGGCAGCACCGCGCCCTACAAAGGCGACCTGACCAACTTCCTGCCACTGGACCCGCTGTTCAGCAACCTGCTGCCGCCCCCGGACAACCTGCAACAACGCAGTACCCGACCGGCGCAAGCCGAGGGTGAAGGCGACGATGCACTGTTCGCCAACAACGAGATCCCGGTCGCACTGGTGGGCACCAGCTACAGCGCCAACCCGCACTGGAACTTCCTTGGCGCGCTGCAGCAGGCCCTGCGCAGCGACGTCGCCAACTACGCCGAAGACGGCCACGGCCCATTGCTGCCGATGCTCAAGTACCTGCAAAGCGATGCCTTCAAGAACGCCGCACCGCAAGTGGTGGTGTGGGAATTCCCCGAACGTTATCTGCCCATGAAAAACGACCTCAGCAGCTTCGATCCGCAGTGGATCGCCCAGCTGAAAAACGCCCGTAAATCCGAAGAAAACCTGGCCTTGTCGTCCACCCGGACGAACCACTGAACGATAGAGAGGAAATGCACATGACTACCAAGACTTCCATTGCCAAAGCCCTCACCCTCGCGGCCGGCCTTTCCCTTGCTTCGATGCAGGCCTTCGCCGGTGCCGACGCCGCCCTGTACGGCCCTAGCGCACCGAAAGGCTCGACCTTCGTGCGCCTGTACAACGCAGCCAGCGCACCGGCTGCCGCGTCGGTCGGCAACACCCAGATCAAGCAGGTTGGCGCCCAGGCCAGCAGCGACTTCAGCTTCCTGCCAGGCGGTGACTACACCGCCCAGGTCGGCGGCAAGAGCGTGCCGGTGAAGCTGGCCTCGGACAAGTACTACACCCTGGTCAACAGCGGCACCGGCAACCCGCAGCTGATCGAAGAACCACCGTTCAAGAACAAGCAGAAAGCCCTGGTGCGCGTGCAGAACCTGAGCGACCAGCAGCTGACCCTGAAAACCGCCGACGGCAAGACCGAAGTGGTCAAGCCGGTGGCCGCCAACGGCCGTGGCGAACGCGAAATCAACCCGGTCAAGGTCAACCTGGCGCTGTACCAAGGTGACAAGAAAGTGGGCGACGTGAAACCCGTCGCCCTGGAGCGCGGCGAAGCCGCCGTGCTGTACGTAACCGGTTCCGGCAACGCCTTGTCGCCGGTGTGGGTAACTCGCCCCGTGGCTAGCAACTGATCCCCTGCCTTTAACGACTATTGGAGAAACATGATGATCCCGGTAATTCTTTCTGGTGGTAGCGGTTCGCGTCTGTGGCCTCTGTCGCGCAAGCAGTTCCCCAAGCAGTTCCTGGCCCTGACCGGCGAACACACCCTGTTCCAGCAAACCATCGAGCGCCTGGCGTTCGAAGGCATGGACACACCGATCGTGGTTTGCAACAAGGACCACAAGTTCATCGTCCAGGAACAGCTGGCTGCGCTGAAGCTGGAAACCCAAGGCATCCTGATGGAGCCGTTCGGCCGTAACACCGCGCCGGCCGTGGCCATGGCCGCCATGAAACTGATCAACGAAGGCCGCGACGAGCTGATGCTGGTGCTGCCCGCCGACCACGTGATCGACGACCAGAAGGCCCTGCAGCGCGCCCTGGCCCTGGCCACCATCGCCGCCGAGCGTGGCGAAATGGTGCTGTTCGGCGTGCCGGCGACCAAGCCGGAAACCGGCTACGGCTACATCCGCTCCAGCCAGGACGCCCTGCTGCCCGAGGGCGTGGCACGCGTGGCGCAGTTTGTTGAAAAACCCGATGAGAAGCGCGCCGCCGAATTCGTCCAGGCCGGTGGCTACTTCTGGAACAGCGGCATGTTCCTGTTCCGCGCCAGCCGCTTCCTCGAAGAGCTGAAAAAGCACGACGGCGATATCTACGACACCTGCGTGCTGGCCCTGGAGCGCAGCGAGGAAGAGGGCGATGTGCTGAGCATCGATGAAGCCACCTTCGCCTGCTGCCCGGACAACTCCATCGATTACGCGGTGATGGAAAAGACCCAGCGCGCCTGCGTGGTGCCGATGTCAGCCGGCTGGAGCGATGTGGGCTGCTGGTCGTCGCTGTGGGATGTGCACGAGAAGGACGACAACGGCAACGTCACCAAGGGCGACGTGGTGGTGCAGGACAGCCGCAACTGCATGATCCACGGCAATGGCAAGCTGGTGTCGGTGATCGGCCTTGAAAACATCGTAGTGGTCGAGACCAAGGACGCCATGATGATTGCCCACAAGGACAAGGTCCAGGGCGTCAAGCAGATGGTCAAGACCCTCGACGAGCAGGGCCGTTCTGAAACCCAGAACCACCTGGAAGTGTATCGCCCGTGGGGCTCGTACGACTCGGTGGACATGGGCGGCCGCTTTCAGGTCAAGCACATCACCGTCAAGCCGGGTGCCAGCCTGTCGCTGCAGATGCACCACCACCGCGCTGAACACTGGATCGTGGTGTCCGGCACTGCCGAGGTCACCTGTGACGAGAACGTGTTCCTGCTGACCGAGAACCAGTCGACCTACATCCCGATCGCTTCGGTGCACCGCCTGCGCAACCCGGGCAAGATCCCGCTGGAGATCATCGAAGTGCAGTCCGGCAGCTACCTGGGCGAGGATGACATCGAGCGCTTCGAAGATGTGTACGGGCGCACCTCCACGCCGGTCGAGCGTGGGGTATCGGTCAAGACCATCGCGCAATAAGTGAACCTTGGGGCCGCTTTGCGGCCCTTTCGCGGGACAAGCCCGCTCCCACAAGGGCTGGGAGCGGGCTTCGCGCTTTTGAGCCCTCCCCCATTTCAGGCTACGATGGTCAGACCCCGCGCATTCAAGGTCTGCAAGCCCCATGATCATCGGCGCCTTCCTCATCCTTACCTGGCTGGTACTGCTGTTGCGCTACCCGGCCAAGGCCCTGCCGATCTCCTTGGCCGCCGCATGTGGCCTGGGCCTTGTAGCCCTGTTCGTCGCCTGGCAAGACAACCGCGAAACCTCGCAACTGGCCCGCCTGGACCTGCGCCTTGCCTATGCCCCCGAACAATGCCCGCCCGACCGTGCGTTGCAGGTACACATGAAAAACGGCAACAAGGCCCCGCTGACCGAACTGCGCTGGCGGGTGGCGGCGTATGCGCCGGGTGACACTGTGAATTTGGCCGAAAGCACCTACAACGCCCCGCGCTACCGGGGGCCGGGTGACTTGCAGCCGGGAGCCGAATGGAAGGATTGCCTGCCGTTGCCACCGCTGCGGTCCGGGTACCGGCCGCAGACCCTGGAATTTCGTGCCGAGCACCTGCAAGGTACATTTGCCAATTGATGTTTTGCCTTTACCGGCCTCTTCGCGGGCATGCCCGCTCCCACAGGTACGCCACAGCATTCGATAGCTGTGCAGAATCTCTGGGAGCGGGTTCACCCGCGAAGAGGCCGGCACAGGAAAACCAATCTTCCTCACAACAGGCCCCAACCATGCCCACCGTCCTGATCACCGGTTGTTCCAGCGGCATCGGCCGCGCACTCGCCGACGCCTTTCGCGATGCCGGCCACCACGTCTGGGCCACTGCTCGCAAGGCAGAGGATGTTGAAGTGCTGAACGCCGCCGGCTACACCGCCCGGCAACTGGATGTGAACGACAGCGAGGCCCTCGCCCGCCTGGCCGAAGAACTCGAAACCCTGGATATCCTGATCAACAACGCCGGCTACGGCGCCATGGGGCCGTTGCTGGACGGTGGTGTGGATGCCCTGCGCCAGCAGTTCGAAACCAACGTGTTCGCCGTGGTCGGCGTGACCCGCGCGCTGTTCCCGCTGCTGCGCCGCTCACGGGGAACAGTGGTGAACATCGGCAGCGTCTCCGGCGTGCTGGTCACGCCATTCGCCGGCGCCTACTGCGCCTCGAAAGCGGCCGTGCATGCGCTGAGCGATGCCTTGCGTCTGGAACTGGCGCCGTTCGGTGTGCGGGTGATGGAAGTGCAGCCGGGGGCGATTGACACGCAGTTCGCCAATAATGCCCAGCGCCAGGCCGAGCAGGTACTGGCGGCGGACTCGCCATGGTGGCCGTTGCGTGAGCATGTCCAGGCGCGGGCGCGGGCTTCGCAGGACAGGCCGACTTCGGCGGCGGTGTTTGCCCAGGGTGTGTTGGCGGCAGTCGGCAAGTCGCCGGTACCGGGGGTGGTGCGGTTGGGGAATGGCAGTACGGCGTTGCCGCTGATGGCGCGGCTACTGCCTCGGCGGTTGCTGGATTGGGCACTGCGCAAGCGCTTTGGCCTGCTGCGCCCGCTCTGAGATCTCGGCAACCTGTACCGGCCCTATCGCCGGCAAGCCAGCTCCCACAGGTATAGCGCTGTGCCTGAGGTCTGCACTGCACCTGTGGGAGCTGGCTTGCCGGCGATGGGCCGCAAAGCGGCCCCTGCCTTTAGGCGTTCTTCGCAGGCTGCTCATCAAACGCCTGCCAGCCGCCCCCCAAGGCTTTGTACAGCCCCACCAACGCCTGCGACACCGCCGCCGAGCTGTCGATCCACTGCTCCTCGCTGGCCAGCAATGCACCCTGCACCGTCAGCACATTGAGAAAGTCCACCGCCCCTTCCACATACTGGCGCTGGGCAGTTTCCAGGGCGATGCGGTTCTGTCGCACCGCTTCGGCCAGGTGGTCACGGCGCAATTGGCTGGCGTTGTACAGGCGCAGCACATCGTCAATCTCATGCCAGGCCCCCAGCACCACCTTGCGGTAGTTCAGCGCCGCTTCCTGCTGCTGCGCCTCGCGCAACTCCAGGGTGCCCTTGAGCCGGCCGCCCTCGAAAATCGGCAACGACAACTGCGGCCCGAAGGCAAAACGGCGCGAATCCCAGCCACCGAAATCAGACAGCTGCATGGCCTGGAAGCCGACGCTGCCCGACAGCCGGATGCTGGGGTAGAAATCCGCCTTGGCCACGCCAATGCTGGCGGTGGCGGCATGCAGGCGGGCTTCGGCCTGGCGGATGTCAGGGCGGCGCTCGGCCAGCTCGGACGGCAAGCCGATGGCAAACTGCTGCTGCGGCGCAGGCAGCTCGCCGCCCTGCAGCAATTGGGCCTGCAGGCTGCGCGGCGGCTCGGCGGCGAGTAAGCTGAGGGCGTTGATCAGGTCGTCGCGCCGGGCTTCCAGGCTTGGCAAGCGGGCCTCGATCGACGCGACCTGGGCGCTGGCCTGGGCCACGTCCAGGCGTGTGGCGACGCCTTCGGCCTGGCGATTTTCAGACAGCTTCAGGCTGTGCCGGGCGACCTTCAGGTTGTCCTGCGTCACATCAATCGTGTGCTGCACCGCGCGCAGCTGGATGTAATTGCCGGCGGTTTCCGAGAGCAAGGCCAGCAGCACCCCGCGGCGGTCGTTCTCCGCCACTTCGACGGTGGCATCGGCAGCCTCGACCTGGCGCCGCACGCGGCCCCACAAGTCCAGTTCCCAACCGGCCACCAGGTCGCCTTGCCAAAGGTTGTACGCCTCTTTGCCCGCCTTGCCAGACGGATCGCTCAGGCCTTCGGCGCTGTTGCGGGCACGGCTGTAGCCGGCGTTTGCATCCACCGACGGCACTTCATCGGCGGCCACGGTGCTGCGCAGGGCGCGGCTTTGCAGCAAGCGGGCGCTGGCCATCTGCAGGTCGAGGTTGCGCTCGGCAACGCGCTGGATCAAGGCACTGAGCTGTGCGTCATGGAAGGTTTCCCACCAGCGCAGTTCCAGCGGTTCGGCCTGCGGCTGGCTGGCCGCCGCCTCGCCTTGCAGCGGCGCCCACTGCTGCGGTGCCTGGCTGTCGGGGCGCAAGAAGTCCGGGCCCATGGTGCAGCCGGCCAGCAACGCGGCCAGCAGCAACGGGCTCAAGCGTAATGCCGGTTTCATCGTGCGCTTACCTCTTTGCCGTCCAGCTTGTCGCCACGGGTATCGATGGTCGCTTCTACCGACATGCCCACACGCAGGCGGGTGAGCAGCGGCTGGCCGTCATCGAAGACAATCTTCACCGGAATGCGCTGCACCACCTTGGTGAAGTTGCCAGTGGCGTTGTCCGGTTTGACGGCGGCGAAGGTGACGCCGGTGGCCGGGGCGATGCTTTCCACATGGCCTTGCAGCTTCTCGCCGGAGAAGGTGTCGACGCTGATACTGACGGGCTGGCCAGGCTGCACGTGGGTCAGCTGGGTTTCCTGGAAGTTGCCGACCACATAGGCCTGTTGCAACGGCACCACCGACAGCAGGCGGGCACCCGGGTTGACGTAGGCACCTATGCGCAGTGCGCGCTCGCCGACCATGCCGTCCACCGGCGCAGTAATGCGTGTGTAGGACAGGTCGAGCTGGGCCTTTTCCACGCCCGCTTCGGCCCGTTTCAGCTGGCCATCGGCACTGGCCACCTGGGCGGTCAGAATATCCACCTGCTTGCGCGTGGCCACTAACGCCGCCTGAGCATTGGCCAGGCGTGCGCGTGCCTGGTCTACACCACTGCGCGCCTGCTGGGCGTTCTGCACGGTACCGGCGCCCTGCTCGGCCAGGCGGCTGTAGCGGTTGACCTCGTGGTCGGCGAACGCCGCTTCGGCCTGGGCGGCTTTGACAGCAGCCTCGGCCTGGGCAATCAACGATGCCTGGCGCTCAAGGGTGGCGCGGGCATCGGCGCTTTGCGCCTGAGCCACCAGCAACTGCGCCTGTGCGGCGTCCAGGGCGGCCTGGTAATCGCGGGGGTCGATGGTCGCCAGCAACTGGCCGGCCGTAACCTGCTGGTTGTCCTCCACCAGCACTTCCTTGATAAAGCCAGCCACCTTGGGCGCGACCACGGTGTAGTCGGCGATCACATAGGCGTCGTTGGTGCTCTGGCGATGGTCGCTGCCAAACATCCAGGGGCCGACGATGCCAGCCAGCACGGCCACGGCCAGCACCGAGCCAATGAACAGGGTTTTGCGGTTGTTGGTCATTTCAGGTGTTCTCGAATTCATCCAGGGTTCAGGCCACCGCACGCGGCGGATAGACCCGGGTAGGCACGAAAGGAATCAGGCAGATCAGGGCCACGGCGATGCAGGCCATGACCAGGTAGAGGTCGGCCGAGGTCAGTACCAGCGCCTGGTCGTGGATGCGCTTGGCCAGGCCCGCAGCGCTGTCGTCGACCAGCGGGGCGTTGCCCAGGCTGTCCACCAGGTGGTTGGAATGGAAGTGCCGGCGCAGGGTGCCAAGGGCGTCCAGCAGGCCACCGGCGATCACTGCAGCCAGGCCTTTCACGGTGTTGAACCAGCTGGAGGCGAACGGGCCTTCCTGCGGGGTCATGCCGTTGGTGGACAGCATCAGCAACGGCAGCACCGCCATCGGCTGGCCGAACACCTGCAGCAGGTAGAACGGGTAGAAGTCGCCACGGATCCACTCGCTGGTCAGCAGGCTGCTGCCGACACAGGACACCGCCAGCATCGCCAGGCCAATGCCCAGCACCCAGCGACAGTCCACCGCGCGGATGTTGCACAGCGCCGCGGTCAGCGGCAGGGCGATCAACTGCGGCATGGCCACCAGCATCATCAGCGGGCTGGTCTGCGCCGGGCGGTAACCCTGGATCTGTGCCAGGTAGGCCGAGGGGATGCTGCCCACACCCGACAGCACGATCAGCACACCGGCCAGGGTCACCAAGGCAAAACTCAGGTTGCGCCGCTGCAGCATGCGCAACTGGAAGAACGGCAACGGCTCGGACCACTCGTTGTACATGAACAGCGCCAGCAACAGCAGGCCACCACCCAGCAGCCAGCAGATCAGCGGCGAGTCGAACCAGCCCCAGCGGTCGCCCAGCGACAGGCCCAGCACAATGCAGCTGATGGCCGGCAGGCCGAGCAGCACGCCACGCCAGTCGAACTGTTTGAAGCGCTCCAGGCGCAGCGGGTCCTGGGGCAGGCCCCAACCGACGCAGAGCATGGCCAGCGCCGAAGGCAGGACGATCTGCCAGAACGCCCATTGCCAGCCGACGTATTCGGTCCACAGCCCCGCCAGTGGCGTGCCGAGGTTGGGGCCGAAAGTGGCAGTCAGGGCGTAGCAGGCCAGACCATAGACCTTGATACCGGGCGGCAAAAAGCGCAGGGCCACGCTCATCAGCATCGGCGGCAGGGCACCCGAGGCAAAGCCTTGCAGCACACGCAGCAACATCAGGCTGTGCAGGTTGGGGGCGAACGGTTGCAACAGGCCGAGCACGGCGAACAGGGCGATGGCGCTCATGGTGAAGCGCCGCAGCGAGAAGGTGGTGGCCAGCCACGGCGCAAAGGCCATGGCCGAGACCGACGCGGCGCTGTACACGGCCAGCAGCCAGGCACCCTCGTCGGCACCGATGCCCATGGCACCGCGGATATCGGCAAGGGAAATCTTGGTGACCGACTCGTTGAGGCCTGCACACAGCACGGCCAGCAACACACCGAACAGCCCGACCACCACCTGCAGGCCAAACGCGGTCTGCGCAGGTGCGGCCGGCGCGGGGGCGGCGGCCAGCGCCGCGGAGGGCGCGGTCAGGGAACTCATGGGAATACATCTCCAGCAACAATTTCAGGGCTGGGGCAAGTTTAAGAAGGTCGAATGCTGACGAAAACTGACTTGTCGGTAGTTTTATATTGCGTCAGACGCAATCCATGCCTGAATCACGGATCTATGCGGCCACACGCTTTCAACGTCTGGCGCAACCAACGGTGCGCGGGGTCGTTGTCGAAGCGCGGGTGCCACGCCTGCATCACATTGACCTTCTCCAACGGCACCGGGATCTCGAACGAGCGCAATGGCAACTTCAACCGCTGCACACTGTTGAGGATATTGGCGGGTATCGGCAGGATCAGGTCCGAATCCGGCAGCGAGAACATCGCCGAGTGGAAGCTGGTGGTGATCAAGGCCACACGCCGCTCCACCTTGTGGTTGGCCAACGCCACATCGATCGGCCCGTTGGCACGGCCGCGCCGCGATACACTGATCTGCGGGTAGGCGGCAAAACGCTCAGGGGTGATCGGGGCGTCGAAGATCGGGTGCCCAACACGCGCCAGGCCCACGAAGTAGGTGTTGAACAGGCTCTGCACCTTGATTTCCGGGCCCAGCTCAATGGCCGAGCTGATGATCAGGTCGATATGCCCGTTGCGCAGCACTGCATCATCGTCACCACTGCCCTCCGGCACAAACCGCAACACCGTACGCGGCGCCTGGGCCAGCATCATGCGCAACAGCTGGGCGCCGTAGAGGGCAATGAACAAATCATTGGTGCGGATGTTGAAGGCACGGTCCAGGTTGACCAGGTCGACATCGTCACGGCTGCGAAACACCTGCCCGGCCTGCTCTACCAGGCCATGCACCTGCTCGCGCAGGGCCAACGCGCGCGGCGTCGGCACCAGGCCACGGCCGGCGCGCACCAGGATCGGGTCGCCCAAGGCATCGCGGATACGCCCCAAGGTCCGGCTCATGGCCGCCGGGCTCAGGTTCATGCGCTGCGCAGCGCCCACCACGCTGCCCTCGTCGAGCAGGGCATCGAGGGCGACGAGCAGGTTCATGTCCGGGAGTTGCATGGCCGTTTTCCGTTACAGCTGTGGGAAACGCGATGGTAGCAGGTTGGTGGATTGCATCAGACGCAATGCGCTCTTGCGTGGTGGGGCATTTATTCACTGAGTGGACTGAGCCAAGAATGTGGCATGGCAGGTTCGCCCTCTTGGCGGGTAAACCCGCTCCCACATGGACTGCGCAGGTTTGAAATACTGTGGAGTACCTGTGGGAGCGGGTTTACCCGCGAAGAGGCTAGAACAGGCACCCATTCAGCCAGCCTTGTACAAGGATCTCCAATGCCCAGCCCCATCCTGATCGCCATCGACGCCTCCCCCGCTTCCAGCACCCTGCTCACCCTCGCCCGCCGCTACTGCCGCCCCGGCGAACACGAACTGCACGTGCTGCTGGCCATCGACTCCACCTTCGCCGTGCATGAGCAACCTGCGCCCTACACCGCCGAGGAACTGGAAGAATACCCCGCCGCGTGCGAGGAACAGCAGCATGCCGACCACGCCGTAGCCGAGGCCGTGCGCGAGCTGCAGCAAGCCGGCTTCACCAGCCAGGGCTGCATGGTGGCCGGCCAGCCGGTTGAAGCGATTGTGGCCAAAGCGCAGGCATTGAACTGCGAACTGATCGTCATGGGCCACCGCCACCTGTCGCGGTTGGGGCGGTTGCTGGACCCGTCAATCAGCGCGAAGGTAATTGACCGGGTAGACATGCCAGTGTTGGTGGGCTCTGCCTGACCGCTCATCACCCTGGTAATGCACCTGCATTGACGAGGCAATGCAATCGCATTACCTTGCGCTGTATCGCTGTCACCCACAGGACATTACCCATGGCTGCCACCTTCGACGTCGAGTCCACGCTGACCGATCGCTATCAAACCACTGTTCCCGAAACGGTGCGGCGCGCCTTGGGCTTGAAAAAACGTGACAAGATCCATTACTCGATTCGCCCCGACGGCGGGGTGATACTCACCCGCGCAGAGGCAACCGAGGACGATCCGGTACTGGGCAAATTTCTGGATTTCCTGGCACACGATATCGCTACCAACCCTCAACGGCTGCAGGTTGTCGATGCTGGCCTCATCGCGCGCCTCGACAAGCTTGTCGGCGACGCGGAGGTCGACCTGGATCAACCTCTGTCGGCGGACGATGAATGAGTGATACGAGCAGGAAGCCTCTGGTTATTCATGGATGGACTGTAATTGCCCACCCGCTGTTCCTGGCCAAACTGGACGCGCTAAGCGCTCAAGTCGAGGCTCAACGGCACAAAGACCCAACGGGTTATACGAAAAGAAATGCCTTTAAAAGGCTGGCCGCCATCCGGCGGTTGGCGTTCGATGTAATCCCTCAAGACCCGACCAAACCCGAATACCGGCAAGGGGCAACACTTGGCGGTGACCACAAGCACTGGTTCAGAGCAAAGTTCTTCCAGCAGTACCGGTTATTCTTCCGCTACCACACCCCCAGCAGGATCATCGTGCTGGCCTGGGTCAATGACGAGTCGAGCAAGCGGGCCTACGAAAGTAGCGACGATGCTTACAAGGTCTTTCAAAAGATGTTGCATAGCGGCCACCCACCGGACGATTGGGACCAGTTGCTGCAAGAGGCTGCCGCAGATTGAGCCGACTGGCTAATACGCATGCCTCTGCAGGGCTCCCACAGATGATGCGGGAGGCCGGGATGGTTGCGAAGGTCAACCTTCGCCAGGCTTGACTACCACCGTACACGTCGTCCCCGCCGCCAACAAAAACCCTTCCGGCACTTCATCGATGTGAATCCGCACCGGCACCCGCTGCGCCAACCGCACCCAGTTGAACGTCGGGTTCACATCGGCAATCAGCTCGCGGCTTTGTGGGTTGTCGCGGTCGTAGATGCCGCGGGCGATGCTCTCCACATGCCCTTTGATGCGCTCGCCGCTCATCATCTGCAACTCAGCCTGGTCACCCACCTTCACGTGGGGCAGCTTGGTTTCCTCGAAGAACCCGTAGACCCAGAACGAATTTTCGTCGACCACCGCCATCACCGCCTCACCCGTACGCGCGTAGTCGCCCTTGTGGATATTCAGGTTGGTCACGTAGCCATCCACCGTGGCGACGATATGCGTGCGCTTGAGGTTCAGCTCGGCTGCCGCCAGTTCAGCAAGGGCTTGCTGGTAATCGGCCTGGGCGGAGTTGGCGATGTTGCTGGCGTCGTCGCGGTTTTCCTTGGAGATCACCAGGTTGTCCATGTCGGCACGGCGCTTGGCGTTGACCTTGCGCATTTCCCAGGTGGCCTTGCGCGAGGCCACCATGGCCTTGGCCTGGTCGACCGCCAACTGGTAGTGCTCAGGGTCGATCTGGATCAGCAGGTCACCCTTCTTCACCCGCTGGTTGTCCTTGACCGGTACGTCCACCACGTAGCCGGGCACGTCGGCGGCGACGTTGATGATGTCGGCGCGCACGCGGCCGTCGCGGGTCCATGGCGTGGTCATGTAGTGCAGCCACAGCTGGCGACCGATGGCCACGGCAGCGACCAGCACCAGCAGGGTGGCGATCAGGCTGAAGAACTTTTTCATCGAAGGATTCTCACCAGTAGACAGTCAGCGCCATGGCGCCGAACAGGCAGACGAACAGGCTCAGGCGCAACAGCGCCGGGTGCCAGAAGAAGCGGTAGCCATCATGGCTGGCAATGAACCGGTCCAGGCCCCAGGCCAGGCCCAGGGCGAACAGGAACATCAAGGTCATGGTGGGCATGTACACGCCATGGAAGGCGATCTCACGGGGCATGGTGCAATCCTTTCGCCGGTGCCAACGGCGACTGTGGGTCGAGCAAGGAGGAACGGATGAAGTGCAGGTAGCTTTGCGCGCGGCGCAGTACCGAGGTGTCGAAGTGCCGGGCGAACGGCTCGTCGGTGGCCTGCACGCGGGCAATGGCATGGTCCACGGCGACCAGGGCGCGTTCGTGGTTGCTGGCACTGGGCTGCAAGAACAACCGCGTCAGGGCACGGCCCATGACGCGGATGGCCTGGCGCCACGGCTGCGACTCGGCGTAGGCCGGGTGCACCGGTGCGCGGGCTTGTTCCTTGCGCAGCTCGATCACGGCGTGGCCGATTTCCAGCACGGTGAACATCCAGCCCATCAGCTGGCTCTGCACCTGCGGCTTGCCGGCCGCCAGGCCATAGGCCTGGTGCAACAGGTCGCGGGTGCGGCTTTCGAACGCCGTGCCGATGCCCCGCAGGCGCCCGCTGATGGCAAACAGCACCTGCTCGCGCAGCTCTTGCTCCAGGCGGCTCCACAACCAGCGGCTGTTGGGCGGCAGGATGATCGCCCCGGCGGCGGCGCAGACAAACATGCCGATGACCATGCCGATGTAGTCATTGATGAAGGTGTACGGGTCATACACGGTGAGGTTGTTCGGCACCGAGCCAATCGCGAAGAACACCAGCAGGCCGATGCCGTAGCCGGCGTAGGCCGGGCGTGACGAGAGAAACGCACCCAGCACGAACACCGGCGCCAGCACCATGCACAGCAGCGGGAAGCCGTCGATCCAGGGGAACACGAAGAAGGTTTCGAAAAAGCCGATAAAAGCGCCGATGGCGGTGCCGCAGGCCATCTGGAACGACATGCGCTTGGGGTTCGGCGAGGCCGCCGAGAGGCCCACGGTGACGGTGGCGATCAGGGTCATCATGGCGCCACTGGGCCAGTCACTGAGCAGCCAGTAGCTGCCCAGCAGCAACAGCACCGCCGAGGCGCGGATACCCGCAGCCAGCGACACCAGCCAGCTGGTCTGCGCCACGTAGGGCTCGTCCCACTGCTCGCGCTCGTGCTTGTGCGCAGCCAGCGAGGCGTGGGTTTCGGCGTAGCTGTACATCTCGTCGACGAAGCGGTACAGCAGCTCGAACGCGGTGTGGAAGTCGAGCAGGTCGGATTCGCTGGGGTCGGTTGCCAGGTACTCGGCGCGCAGGCCGCGCACCTGGGCTTGCAGGCCTTCCTTGTAGGCCGCCAGCTCCAGGGTCAGGCGCAGTGCATCGGCGTCGGTCAACGCCCGGCCCACGTAAGGCTGCAGCAGCTCCACCAGGGTGTTCAGGCCCGGTTCGATGGCACTGACGATCTGCAGCGGGCCGCGGGCGCGCAGGCGTTCGAGCAGGCGATGCAGGGCATTGAAGCGTGTGGTGATGGCCATGAACTCGCTGTTCATCCGTACCAGCCGGCCACTGCGACGGCGCATGTGCGGGTCTTCGAAGGCCGTGACGTTGCGCAGGCTTTCAAGGCCCACGGCCTCGGCAACGAAGCGCACGTTGCTGCTCTCGAACCGGTCCTTCTGGCTATCGCCACGCAGCGCCTCCACCACCACCCCGGCAAACACGCCAAAGCGCTGGTACAGCGCGTTGCGCATGGCGGCACTGGCCGACTGCGGCAGGATTGCGGCACTGACGAAGGTCGACACCAGAATCCCCAGGGCAATCTCCAGCACCCGCCATACCGCCGCCATGAATGCCTGGTCGGGGTGCTGCAGCACCGGCAGGCCGATCATCGCAGCGGTATAACCGGCCAGCACGAAGCCATAGGCGCGGAAGGTGCGGTAGCGCATGGCGCCGGCCGAGCACAGGCCCACCCACAGGGCCAGGCTGGGCAGGAACAGTTCGGTGTTCTGCGGGAAGATGGCGATCAGCGCCACCATCATCGCCGAACCGGCCAGGGTGCCGAGCACCCGGTAGAAGCTCTTGGCGAACACATGCCCGCTTTGCGGCTGCATGACGATGAACACGGTGATCATCGCCGTGCGCGGTTGCGGCAGCTCCAGGCGCATGGCCAGCCACAGGGTGATGAACGCGGCGGCCAGCACCTTGAAGATGTACACCCAGGTCACGCCGTCGGTGCGCGCCCAGGCAAAGAAGCCCCGGCGCCATTCCAGGCTTTGCAGCCAGCGCACGGGCAGACTGGAATGGCTCATTCGGCGTTATCCGGCTTCTTGTCGAAAATGGCCAGGGTGGCCGGGGTTTTTGGTGCTGCCTGGCGTTCCTCTTTCGGCGCATCCTGGCCGGCCTGCAGGCCACCACCCAGGGCGGTGACCAGCTCGGCGTGGGCAGTCAGCCGGGCGGCCTGCACCTGTTGCTGCACCTGCTGCTGGCGGAACAGCAAGGTCTGCGCGTTGAGCACGTTCAGGTAATCGGTAAGGCCGCGCTGAAAGGCAACCATGGCGATGTCATAGGTTTTCTGCGCGGCAGCAACCGACTCGGCAGCGAAGTGCGACTGCTCTTTCATCGACTCGCGGCGTATCAACTGGTCGGAGATGTTCTTCAGTGCCCCCACCACGGTCTGGTTGTAACGGGCCACAGCCACGTCATACCCCGCCGCGGCCACGCCCAGTTCTGAGCGCAGGCGACCACCGTCAAAGATCGGCAAGCTGATGGCCGGGCCGACGTTGTAGTTGAATTTGCGCCCGGTCAGGAATTCCAGCGGGCCACCGCCGGTGGCCATGAAGCCCAGGCTGCCGACCAGGTCGACGTTGGGGAAGAAGCCGGCGTGGGCGACGTCGATG
Source organism: Pseudomonas putida S13.1.2 (assembly GCF_000498395.2). Classification (NCBI taxonomy): domain Bacteria; kingdom Pseudomonadati; phylum Pseudomonadota; class Gammaproteobacteria; order Pseudomonadales; family Pseudomonadaceae; genus Pseudomonas; species Pseudomonas putida. Next base: position 6,022,634 of record NZ_CP010979.1, on the reverse strand, counting down.
CCACGCGCCTGGGCAGCCACCTGCCAGCGGCTGGCGACCACATCGGGGCGCTGGCCAACCAGCTCGGCAGGCAGGTTCGATGGCAGCTTCAGCGGCGCGGCCAAGGCCAGGGCCGGGCGCTGCAACTGCGCACCTTCCCCCGGGCCCTTGCCGGCCAGTGCGGCCAGCTGGTTGCGGGTCAGGGCAATTTCTTCGTTCAAGCTGTCGAGCTGGCGGTGGGTTTCCGGCAGCGGCGCTTCGGCCTGGCTGACTTCGAAATGAGTGCCGATGCCGGCATCCAGGCGGCGCTTGGCCAGGACCAGGATCTGTTCCTGCTGTTGCAGTTCGGCCTCGACGATATCGCGCTGGGCAAAATGCAGGCTCAGCTGGATATAGGCGCGCACCACGTTGTTCTGCAGCTCCAGCTGCGCCTGGCGGGCTTCGGCCACGCTCATGTGCGCCTGGTCCACAGCCTGCTCGCTGGCATTGCGCTCGCGCCCCCACAGGTCGAGGGCGTAGCTGAAGCCGATGGCGGCGTTGTTGTCCCAGGTGTTGGCGCCCGACAGCGCGCCCGGGCCGTAGAACTGGTCTTCAGGCCAGTTGTGGCGTTTGAGCGTGACCTGGCCGTTGCCCTGGAGCTTTTCCGCCGACTCGACCACGCCAGCCATGGCCTTGGCCTCACGTACCCGCGCTGCGGCCATGGCCAGGCTCGGGCTGCCGGCCACGGCCAGGGTAATCCAGCGATCCAGCTGCGGGTCGCCATAGGCGTGCCACCACTGCTGGTCGGGCCAATGGGCGTCAGTCGCGGCTTCGCGTATGGCCGCGTCGGTGGTCAGGGTATTGGCTTGCAGCGTCTTGCTTTGCGGGGCGATGCCCCAGGTTCCGATACAGCCACTCAAGGTGAGGGCAAGGGCACAGGCACTGAACGCATTGAGCGTTCTGATGATGCGACGCGGCACAGCTGCGATTTCCCGAGGAAGAGGTGAAGGGGGCTGGGCAATTCTAGGGGGCGGCAGCACTGGCGATAAGCGCAGATTCCTGCGAATCTTTGTTACCAAAACAGCGATAATCCGCCTTTGGTCGAAGGCAACTTTTCAGCTTTTCTGCGTTACTTCGTGACACAATTTTGTCCTCTACATCGAGAGTGACCCATGGACACCCTGCAAAACATGCGTGCTTTCAGTTGCGTAGCCCAGCTTGGCAGCTTTACCGCTGCTGCCGCGCAACTGGATACGACCACCGCGAACGTGTCGCGGGCGGTCTCCAACCTGGAAGCCCATCTGCAAACAAGGCTGCTCAACCGTACCACCCGCCGCATTGCGCTGACCGAGGCCGGCAAGCGCTACCTGATGCGCTGCGAGCAGATTCTTACCTATGTGGAAGAAGCGGAAGCCGAAGCCAGCGATGCCCATGCCCGCCCCGCCGGGCAGTTGAAGGTGCACTCGATGACCGGGGTCGGCCAGCATTTCGTGGTCGATGCAATCGCCCGCTACCGTGAATCGCACCCGGACGTGACCTTCGACCTGACCATGGCCAACCGCGTGCCTGACCTGCTCGACGAGGGCTATGACGTGTCCATCGTGCTGGCCACCGAACTGCCCGACTCGGGGTTCGTGTCCCAGCGCCTGGGCATCACCTACAGCATCGTCTGCGCCTCGCCCGACTACATCGCCCGCCACGGGGTGGCGCACAAGCCCGTCGACCTGCTCAAGCACGCCTGCCTGCGCATGGTCAGCCCAGTGATACCGCTGGAAAAATGGCTGTTCGACGGGCCGGAAGGCCAGGAGATGGTCAACATCACCAGCTCGCCGTTCATGGTCAATACCGCCGATGCCATGAAGACTGCAATCCGCAGCGGCATGGGCGTAGGTGTGCTGCCGATCTATTCGGCCATCGATGGCCTGCGTGATGGCAGCCTGGTGCGGGTACTGCCCGAATACCGCCTGCAAGAGCTGAACCTGTACGCCATCTACCCGTCCCGGCAGTACCTGGATGCCAAGATCAAGACCTGGGTCGAGTACCTGCGCAACTCGCTGCCGGAGATTCTCGCGGCCCATGAGGCGGACCTGAAAACCCATCAGGTGCTGATCGCCAACTAAAAAGCTGCTGCATTGCGGGGGTGGACAATGGTAGGTTGCTAACCATTATCCACCACCGCCTTGCAGAGAAGTTGCCCGATGAAAAAGACCGTCCTGGCCTTCAGCCGTATCACCCCGGCCATGGCCGAGCGCCTGCAGCAAGACTTCAACGTGATTTTGCCCAACCCCAAGCTGGGCGACATCAATGCCCAGTTCAACGAAGCCCTGCCTGAGGCCCACGGCCTGATCGGTGTCGGCCGCAAGCTGGGCCGTGCGCAGCTTGAAGGCGCGGCCAGGCTGGAGGTGGTGTCCAGCGTGTCGGTCGGCTACGACAACTATGACTTGGACTACTTCAACGAACGCGGCATCGCCCTGACCAACACCCCCGACGTACTTACCGAAAGCACCGCCGACCTGGGCTTCTCGCTGGTCATGGGCTGCGCCCGCCGCACTGCCGAACTGGATGCCTGGACCAAGGCCGGCAACTGGCAGGCCACCGTGGGCCCGGCCCACTTCGGCAGCGATGTACATGGCAAGACCCTGGGTATCGTCGGCATGGGCAACATCGGTGCCGCCATTGCCCGTCGCGGCCGGTTCGGCTTCAACATGCCGGTCATCTACGCGGGCAACAGCCGCAAGACCGCGCTGGAGCAAGAGCTGGGCGCGCAGTTCCGCAGCCTGGAGCAGTTGCTGGCCGAAGCGGACTTCGTGGTCATTGTGGTGCCATTGTCCGACGCCACCCGCAAGCTGATCAGTGCGCGTGAACTGAAGCTGATGAAGCCAAGCGCGTTCCTGATCAACATCGCCCGCGGGCCGGTGGTGGACGAAGCCGCGCTGATCGAAGCGCTGCAGAACGGCACCATTCGTGGGGCAGGCCTGGATGTGTACGAGAAAGAGCCACTGAGCGATTCGCCGCTGTTCAAGCTGCCCAACGCGCTGACCTTGCCGCACATTGGTTCGGCCACTGCCGAAACCCGTGAGGCCATGGCCAACCGCGCGATGGAAAACCTGCGTGCGGCGCTGCTGGGTGAACGGCCGCGGGACCTGGTGAACCCGCAGGTGTGGAAGGGCTGATAGCCTTACTTTGCCTGTACCGGCCTCTTCGCGGGCTTGCCCGCTCCCACAGGTAAATCACAGCCCTCAATACCTGTGCAGTACCTGTGGGAGCGGGCAAGCCCGCGAAGAGGCCGGTGCAGGCAACAGATATCTATTTAGCCACCAAAATACCCTCAGCCACTTTGGCCCGAGGCTTGCGAAACACCAGCACATTCCCCGCCATCACCGCCACCAGCCCCAACAAGGCCGGCGCCGTCCACTGATACCCCTCGGCCACCGCCGACACATTCAACGCCACCAACGGGAACAGCACTGTGCAGTAGGCTGCCCGCTCCGGCCCCATGCGCCCGACCAGGGTCAGGTAGGCAGTGAAGCCGATCACCGAACCCGGAATCACCAGGTACATCAGCGAAGCGATGTAGCGGGTGTTCCATTCCATGGTGAAAGGAATACCGCTGAACAGGCAGTAAACCATCAGCATGGCAGCCCCGTAGACCATGCCCCAGGCATTGGTGGTCATGGGCTTGAGCCCGGCCTTCTGCTGCATGCTCGACAGCATGTTGCCCGCCGAGAAGCACAACGTGCCGAGCAGGGCCAGGCCGAGCCCGAACAGGGTCTCGCGGCTGGCGGCATGGTGGGACAGCTCTGGCCAGAACAGCAGACCCAGGCCGAGCAGGCCCAGGGCACCGCCGCCCAGCACATTGGCGGCGATCTTCTGGCCGAAGAACACCCGCGCGTTAAGTGCGTTCCACAGGGTTGCAGTGGAGAACACCACGGCGATCAGGCCACTGGCAATCCACTGGCTGGCAGTAAGGAAACACATGAAATTGACGCAGAACAGGCACAGGCCCTGGGCCAGGCAGATCTGGTGGCCGCGGCGGTTCATGGGTTGCAGGCGACGGGTGAGCAGCAGGATGGCGAACAGGATGAGGCCCGCCAGGGCAAAGCGATAAACGATCGAGACCGGGATGGCGACAACGCCCAGCTGGAGCTTCAAGGCGATCCAGGTGGTGCCCCAGATCAGGACGGTAAGCAGGTAGAGTGACAGGTTCATGGGTGGGGCTCCTCAAGCGGTCGTCCATTCACACCGGGGCCGCTTCGCGACCCATCGCCGGCAAGCCAGCTCCCACAGATACAGTGCCGGGTTGAGGCAGATGCTGTACCTGTGGGAGCGGGCTTGCCGGCGATCGAGGGCGCAGCCCTCGCCAGTGCCACCAGTGTTTGCCCGGTGCGGCGCCTGGCGCTTGCACAAACTTGCGCTTTTCCTTTGCCGGTAGATGCCACTCGATGCAAGGCGCAGTAGGATGGCTGGCAAGAGGACCCGCCCATGACGCCACTCACCCAACTGCAAGTGTTCAACGCCATGCACGCCTCGCCCCACGCCAGGCTGGAGCTGAGCGCGCACCTGGGCGATGGGCTGGCGGCGGCGCTGTGGAGCAACCGCGACGATGCCCGCGACTACCAGGCCCCGACCCACCACACCCTGTCGTGCTACATCGCCGACGGCACCGGCACCTTTCGCCGCCAGCGCCCGGCCGACAAGGGCGCGCCCGGCAAGCTGTGCGTGATGCCGGCCGGGCAGGAATCGAACTGGGTGGTCAATGGTGCAATCCGCCTGGCGCACCTGTATGTCAGCGAGGCGCAGTTCGCCCTGGGTTGTGTGCGCCTGCTCGACCGGGAACCGCGTGAACTGCAGTTGCAGGAAGCGACCTTTCTGGACGACCCGCAACAGGCCGTGCGCTTTCGCCAACTGATCACCCTGGACTGGGACGAGCCCGGCGAGCGCTTGCTGGCCAGCAGCCTGGCCCACGAGATCGTCGACCATGCGCTGCTCAGCCAGGTGGGGCTACGCCAAGGCCTGCGCTTGAAAGGCGGGCTGGCGCCAAACCTGCGCCGGCAGCTGGTCGACTACATCGAGGCGCACCTGGACCAGCCGATTACCCTGGGTGAACTGGCCATGCGCTGCAACCTTTCCGAGTACCACTTTGCGCGCATGTTCCGCACCAGTTTCGGCTTGCCGCCGCACCAGTACCTGCTGGCCCGGCGACTGCACCGGGCCTGCCAGTTGCTGCAGCTGGGCGTGATGCCGCTGGGGGAGATCGCCCTTTTGTGCGGGTTTGCCAGTGCCAGCCATTTCAGTAACCGGTTCAGGCAGGCGCTTGGTGCAACACCTGGGGAATATCGCTCGGCATTCAACGCGTGAAATGGGGCCGCTTTGCGGCCCTTTCGCGGCACAAGGCCGCTCCTACAGGGATCCATGGTTTCCTTGTGCCGCGAAGGGCTGCAAAGCAGCCCCAAATACCTAGAATTCGAAGGTGCTGGACAAACTCACCTGCCGGGCATCACCAATCGCCACAAAGTACTGGTTCACCGCCGAGCTGTAGTAAACCTTGTCGAACAGGTTCTTCACGTTCAGCTGCAAACGCACGTTGTGCTCATCCAGCTTGGTCTCATAGCTGGCGAACGCATCGGCCACGGTGTACGACGGCAGGTCGAAGGTGTTGGTCGAATTGCCCGCCCGTTCACCCACATAACGCGCGCCTGCCCCTACACGCAGCTTGTCGCCACCGAACAGGCTGCCGAAGTCGTAAACAGCCGACAGCGAACCACTGTGTTTGGCAACGTTCTGCAAGCGGTTGCCCTCAAGGTCCGGGTCTTTTGTAACCTTGGCATCGGTAAAGGCATAGCTGCCGATCAAGCTCCAGTGGTCGCTGAGCTGGCCGGTCAGGTCAAGCTCCACACCTCTTGCATTGACCTCACCGGCGTTGCTGTAGACCGTCTCGCCAGTCCCGCTGTCGAAATTGGCGACCAGCACATTACGCTTGGTGATATCGAACAGCGCCAGGGTACCGGTCAGGCGACCAGGCACGTCCAGCTTGGCGCCCAACTCCCACGACTTGCCTTCCTCGGGCGCCACGGAAGCATCCAGCACCACGCCCCCAGTCAGCGGCGCAATGCTGGAGTTGGGCTTGAACGACTCGCTGTAACTGCCATAGAACGACAGCTGCTCATCGACCTTGTAGACGATGCCCGCATGCGGCACCCAGGCCTGGCCGCTGTTATCGGTATTGGCCGTGAACGGGCGGCCGCGGCCGGCGTACTGGTCGAACTGCTGGAAACGTGCGCCGGCCACCAGGATCCAGTGGTCATCCAGGTGCAACGCGTCCTGCACGAACAGTGCATCGGTGCGCAGCTTGTCGGTCTGGTCGCTGTCGCTGGCACGCACCGTGCTGCCTTCCACTTCCTGGCCGTAGACCGGGTCCACATAGCTGAAAGTGGACCTGGCAGTCTGGCGAATCAGGTCGCCGCGATACACCTTGCGGTCTTCATGGTCGACGCCGAACAACAGATCATTCTGCATGCCAGCCAATTCCACATTACCAGCCAGGCTCAGGGTGGCGAACTGGTCACGGCTCATGGCGTTGTGGGTGCCGTCGATGCTGCGTGTCAGCGTGCCTTTGGCTTCATTGACGCCGGTCACCCGTACCTGGCTGGCATCATAGGTCTCGCGATTGAAGCTGTAGCCGAAGTGCAGTTTCCAGTCATCGGCCAGCTGATGGTCGACCTCAAGGCGATACAGGTCGGAGCGCCCTTCCATGTCGTTGAACGGCTCGTCCAGGCGGCGCGTGGCGGGGATGTTCAGCGGGTGGCCATTGCTGCCGAACGCGGTGCCCCGGTCGAAGGGGTAGAGAAACTCGCGGTGCTCGTAGGCCAGTACCACCTGGGTGTCTTCGCCCAGCCAGGCCAGCGACGGCGCCACCAGCGATTCGCGGTGCACGCCGTAATTGCGCCAGTAGTCTTCGTCTTCATGGTCGACGATCAAGCGGTAGGCGAACTTGCTGTCGCCCAGCGCACCGGTACTGTCGAGCCCGCCGCCACTGCCATTCTTGCCGCTGCCATAGGTCGAGCCGCGCACGGTCAGTGCATTGTACTGCTGCAGTTGCGGGCGCTTGCTGACCACGTTGATCACCCCGCCCGGGTCCTGGATGCCGTACAGCAGCGAGGCCGGGCCCTTGAGCACTTCGACCCGCTCGGTGCTGGCGTTGAGGCTACGCCCCTGCACGATGGGCATGCCATCGCGCATGATCGAGCCGTCGCGGTTGTCGCCAAAGCCGCGCTTCATCACCGTGTCGGACGTGCCGCCAAAGTTGTTGCCCTGGGTAATGCCGCTGACGTTGGCCAGGGCATCGTCGAGGTTGCGCGGGGCCTGGTCGCGGATGACCTGGGCCGGTACCACGTTGATGGCCTGGGGGATGTCCTGGTTCGGGCCCTGCCCGCGCATGATCGAAGCACTGGCCGGGGGCTGGTAGCTGTAGTCGTCCAGTTGCGAGGTCACGTTGGTGGCCTGCAGGTTGAGGGCGCCTGAGGTGTCGGCGGTTTCGAGGGTCAGGGTGCGTGCGTCGACACGGCGCCAGGCCAGGCCAGCGTTGCCCAGCAGCTGTTGCAGCGCCTGCTCGGCGCTGAACCGGCCATTCAACGCCGGGGCCTGCACACCTGGCAGTTCGAGGGTGTAGACCACGCTCTGGCCAGTGGTGCGGCTGAAGGCGTTGAGGGCCTGGGCCAGGGGTTGGGCCGGTTGGGCGAAGGCATAGGCCTGCAGCTGCTCGGCGGCGCTTGCCAGGGGGGCGAGAGCGAAGGCCGGCAGCACAGCAAGGCCGAGCCAGAGAGGGACGCAACGCGGGGAGAACTTCATGGACGCTGACCTGTGAGAGGGTGACGATTGCGAATGAATCGCACTTTCACTCATTACACGGATGCCACGTCCTGTTACCTCACCCGCTACCTGAAAATATTTTTCCTGTACCGGCCTCTTCGCGGGCACGCCCGCTCCCACAGGGATGGCACAAGTTCAATATTCGGTGCAGTACCTGTGGGAGCGGGCATGCCCGCGAAGAGGCCGGCACAGGCAACTACCGGATCAAGGTCAAACGCCCCAACACGGTCTGCCGCGAAAAGCCCATCACCTTGCCCAGCGAATCCAGCGCCAGCAGCGGCTCGGCCACCGGGAAACTGCCACTGACCTTGCGCTGCCCCAGTTCGCCATCCAGCAACAGGATGCGCCCCGGGTAATAGCGCCCAAGGTCTTCGACCACCTGCGCCAGCGGCACCTGGTAATAGTTCAGCCATCCCTGGCGCCAGGCCAGGCGGGTGTCACTGTCCACCGGCAGGGTGTCCCCTACCCTGCCTGCGCTGTAGGCCAACTGCTGGTTGGCCGTCAGCTCACGCGCCAGAGTGCCTTGCGCAGGGCTCACGCCCACACGCCCGCTGCGCACCGTCACCTGGGCGCCGTCGCCTTGCTCACGCACCTCGAACTGGGTGCCGAGCACCCGCACTTCGCCACCGCCCGCTTCGACCAGGAACGGCTCGCCGGTATGCGTGACCTCGAAGAACGCTGCGCCATGCAGCAACCGCACACGGCGCTCTCCCTGGGCAAAATCGACCGCAATGGCGCTGCCGGCATCAAGCGTCACCTGCGACTGGTCGGCCAAGGTCACCTGGCGAATCTGCCCGGCACTGCTGTAGTCAGCCTGCAGGTCCTGCAACCAGTACCCCGGGTGCCAGCCCCCGGCAACGCCCACGGCCAGCACCAGGCAGGCCGCCATCGCCATTGCCGCCATCCGCCGCCACGGGCCACGGGTCGGCGGCTTGGCCATGGCATCGAGGTAGCGTTGCAGGGCATCCTGTTCTTCGTCCGCCAGCCGCGCCGCCGGGGTGGCGCTTTTCTGCCACAGCGCCTGGGCCTGTTGGTAGGCCTCACGGTGCCTGGGGTCGGCCAGCAACCAGCGCTTGAACGCAGCCCCTTCGGCTTGCGCGGGCTGCTCATTGATGCGGCTGAGCCATTGCAGGGCGGCCTGGGACTGCGCCTCGGTGATCGGGGGCAAACGGCTCATCGACGGGCACTCCCTGGCCGGCGTGGGGTGGACGCGGGCTCGGCAACACTCGCCTTGCACGCTTCAAGGGCGCGCATCATATGCTTTTCCACGGCGCTCTGGGACAGCTGCATGGCCTTGGCAATTTCGCCGTACTTGCAGCCGTGGATGCGGTTGAGCAGAAAGATCTGCCGGGTGCGCTCGGGCAAGGCGCGCAAGGCGGCTTCGATACGCTGCAGGTCGTGCTCGACCTCCAGCGCCTGCTCCGGCGCCTGAGCCATGGCCGCTTCGTCCATTGGCAAAGCGGCTTCTGCCACGCGTTCGCGGCTGCCTTCACTGCGCAGGTGGTCGATAGCCAGGTTGCCGGCACAACGCAACAGGTAGGTGTCCAGCGCCTCGACCTTGACCTCGGGGCGGCGCCAGAAACGCAAAAACAGTTCCTGCACCAGGTCTGAAGCCGTGGCGCGGCAGCCAACGCGCCGGCTGACCAGCGCCTCCATGCGCGCCCGTTGGGCCAGGAACACCTGGACGAAACGTGCACGACCGCCAACGCTGTCGGCGTCGGGCTGGCTGATATCCCCCTGCTCGCTCACCGGGTCACACGGCAAACACGGCCAGTAACGGCCCCAGCACCACGCTGGCGGCGGCCAGGCCCAGCAGCAGGCGCGGTTGGTAGGGCAGGCCAAACACCCACACGGTTACCCCGGCCATCATCACGGCGGTCCACTCCACCAGGCCGTGGGCCCAGCCACGCAGGTGCACGCTAAGCACCAGCGATAGCATCAGCAGCAGCCAACCAGCGACACGCAACAGCCGCAACTGCCCGGGGCGCGGCTTGCGCCCAAGCAAATCGCTGAAGTGCTTTTCCATGGCCAGGCACAGGGCGACAAACCCTGCGAATGCGATCAGTGCGTTACCCAGCATCAGTTCACCTGCGCCGTTTCAGTGCTGGTTTTTTTTGCCGCGCGTTGTCGCTTGGCTACCGGTTTGGGGCTGCGCAACATCTTGCCGGCCAGCCACGCCAGGAACAGGCCAGTACCCAGGGCCGTGAGGTCGAAGCCGGCCATGGCCCAGTCACCCGCCTGCAACGAATGGTTCAAACCACGGTCGGTGCTCAAGCCATTGAGCAGCGGCAACAGGGCAAAGGCCAGCGCCCCCAGCGCCAGTTGCTCGCTCCACGCCCGGCGCCCGCTGCGCAGCACGGCATGCACCAGTGACAAGCCCCAGGCGATGAAGAAGGCATTGACCTCCCAGTCGGCGCGGCCCTCGATGCCCACCGGGATCAGGCGGTTGGCCCAGAAGAAGCCCGCCACCGCCAGCAGCAGGCCGCTCATGCTGGCGATATTGAGCACCTCGACCAGGCGCAATTCACCCGGCATGTGCGCGCTCTTGGCATGCTTGAGCTGGCGCTTGCCCAGCCACATCACCAGCCCGGTGCCGATCACCGCAGTGCCGGCGACGCCAAAGAAGAAATACAGCCAGCGCAGCCAGGGCCCGGCAAAATTGCCCATGTGCAGCCCGGCAAAGCTGAAGGCAGTCATCATCGCCCCGCTCTCTGGCTTGCCCTGGCTCAACAGCGCACCACTGGCGCCGTCGAACGTCCAGTTGGCACTGCGCCGATAAGCCACGTGGTCGGCAGCCGACTGGGTGAAGGTGACGCGGGCATTGCTGTCGCCCGGGTTCTGCACCTGGACGAAGCCGATACGCGCGCCCGGTTGCAGTTCCTGGACCTTGGCGTACAGGGTTGGCAGCGCAACCAGCGGCGTGGCCACCTGGGCCGCTTTGGGCGCATCGTCGCGGCCGAACAGGTCGTTGAAGTACTTGCCGGTATCATTGCCATAGCTGGCCATGATGCCGGCCGGCATCACCATGTACATGAACAGCACCAGGCTGCTGTAACTGATCATCAGGTGGAAGGGCAGCACCAGCACGCCGATGGCGTTGTGCCCGTCCAGCCAGGAGCGCTGACCCTTGCCGGGACGGAAGGTGAAGAACTCCTTGAAGATCTTTTTGTGGGTGATGATGCCGGTAACCAGCCCCAACAGCATGATGAAGGCGCAGAACGTCGACAGCCAGCGGCCAAACGGGTACGGCATCTGCAGCTGGAAGTGGAAACGGTAGAAGAACTCGCCACCCCGGCTGTCGCGAGCTTCCACCGGCTGCCCGGTCTGCGTGTCGAGGGTTTTGTTGACGAAGCCACGCGGCCCGCCGTTGGGGTCGCGATAGCCCACGCTCAGGGCCGCCTCACGCTCGTTGGGCATGTCGATGAACCAGGAGGCGGAATGCCCGGCATTGTCCTGCAGGTATTGCTGGGCCTTGTCCAGGCTGAGGGCCGGGTCCAGGGTATGACTGCGCACCTCCGGCTGCGCCCAGTGGGTGATTTCATCCTTGAAGTACGACAGCGTGCCGGTGAGGAAGATGGCAAACAACAGCCAGCCAAAGATCAGGCCGGTCCAGGTGTGCAGCCAGGCCATCGCCTGGCGGAAGCCTTCTTTCATGGGTTTTTCATCCAGTAGGCAACACCGCTGATCATGCCCAACAGCAGGGTTGGCACCAATACACCCAGCCAGGCACGCCAGGCGCTGCGACAGGCGAAGCACCAGATGAATGCCAGCAGGTAGAAGACGAACGACATCAGCAGGCCGGTCAGCGTGGCATCGACCTTAGGCAGTGGCGCCACCAGGGCAATGCAGACGCTGGCCATGGACGCCAGCAGGTAGCCGCCCAACAGCGCGGCCAGACTGCGTGAGGCAACGGCCAGCCGATAGCTGAGCGAGAGGCCGGCGGTTTTGCGCGTCATGGCAAGGTCCGGGTGTTTTTGGGGGTTGCAATAATAATGATTTCAATTCTCATAGGCAAAGAGTTAGCGATGTGTTGCCTGTTCTGGCCCTATCGCCGGCAAGCCAGCTCCCACAGGTATTGCACAGGGCTTGAACACAGCGATGCTCTGTGGGAGCTGGCTTGCCGGCGATAGGGCCGGTGGAGATTGCCGAGCATACTGCCCTGCAATACAATGCGAACAATTCTTAATACCAGTTGCGCTGCACGGCGCCGGAGTATCACGGTGCCCAGCGCGCTCACATCCACGGTCGAAGGCCTGTACCACGCCCATCACAACTGGCTCACCGGCTGGTTGCGCCGCCGCCTGGGCTGCCCGCAGAGTGCCGCCGACCTGGCCCAGGACACCTACCTGCGCCTGCTGCAAGCCCGCGAGGCGCCACAATTGGTCGAGCCGCGTGCGTTTCTTGCAACGGTAGCCAAGCGCGTGCTGTGCAATCACTTTCGCCGCCAGGAGCTGGAGCGTGCCTACCTGCAAGCACTGGCGCAGGTGCCTGAAGAAACAGCACCGTGCGAGGAGCAAAAAGCGATCATCTTTGAGACCCTGCTGGAGCTTGACCGCCTGCTGGACGGTTTGCCGCCTCTGGTCAAACGCGCCTTCCTGCTGGCCCAGGTCGATGGCATTGGCCAAGGTGAAATCGCTCGCGAACTGGGCATCTCGCTGGCCACGGTCAAACGCTACCTGAACAAGGCGGCCATGCGCTGCTACTTCGCCCTGTGAACGCCTCGTTTTCTCCACAAGTGGCGGAGCAAGCCGTGCACTGGTTGATCGAGTCCCAAGGCGATGATTTTGGCCAGGCGCAGCAGTTGGCGCTGGAACACTGGCTGCGGGCCGACCAGGAGCACCAGCGCGCCTGGGCCCATATCCAGCAGGTAAACCAGCGCCTGCGTGGGGTGTCCTCGCCGGTGGTGCACGCGACACTGCAAGCCCCCCACTCGCCCGCCCGGCGGCGCGCGCTCAAGGCATTGCTGCTGGTGGGAGTGGCCAGTGCCACCGGCCTGGGGCTGCAACAGCACAACCCGATGCCCGGCCTGATGGCCGACTACCGCAGCCCGGTGGGGCAGCGCCGGCGCATGGGCCTGGAAGATGGCAGCGTGCTGCAACTCAACACCCGCAGTGCCGCCAACGTGCGCTTCGACGGGCAACAGCGCCGGGTGCAGCTGTTTGAAGGCGAACTGGCGCTGCAGGTGGCCAATGATGCACGGCCGCTGCTGCTGCGTACCGGCGAAGGGGCGCTGCGCCTGGACAGCGGGCGCTTCAACGTGCGCCAGTTCGATGGCTACAGCCTGGTGTCTGTATTCGAGGGTGTGGCCAGCACTGCGGGGCAACCGTTACTGGCTGGGCAGCAGGCACGCTTTACGGGCGGCTGGCAGTCAGTCTCGGCGCTCGACCGCAATGTGGGCGCCTGGGTCGACGGCATGCTAGTGGCCTCGCAGATGCGCCTGGCGGATTTCCTGGCAGAGCTTGGGCGCTATCGCCACGGGCAGCTGGGGTGCAGCGAGCGGGTCGCCGACTTGCGTATCTCCGGGTCGTATCCACTGGATGACAGTGAGCGCATCCTGCAAATGCTGGAGGTAGCACTGCCAGTGAGGGTGCGACGGTTCACCCGGTACTGGGTGACAGTGGAGCCAACCATCAGTTAAAGCAGGCCTGGCCTCATCGCCGGCAAGCCAGCTCCCACAGGGAATGCACATGACTGAAGGCAAACGCGGTCAAGGTGGGAGCTGGCTTGCCGGCGATGAGGCCGGTACAGGCAAATTATTTTTAATCAAGTGAGCCATTTTCCCAACCTCGCGTGACAGACATGGCAAACCCCCTCTTTCAGGACCCGACCCATGCCGCTGCGCCCCAGCCCCCTCCTCCACGCCCTGCTGCTCACCACCACGCTCGGCCTGGCCATGCCCGTCGCCCATGCCGAAACCCGCAGCTACCACATCGCCGCCGGCTCGCTTGAAGACGCACTCAACCAGTTCGGCCGCGAAAGCGGTGCGTTGATTTCGTTCGGCTCGCAACTGACCCAAGGCATCAGCACCCAGGGGCTGGACGGCCAGTACGATGTGCGCCAGGGCCTCGACGCGTTGCTGCGCGGCAGCGGTCTGCAGGTGCGGCAGGAAACCGACAATGCCTTCAGCCTGCAGCCAATCGCCAGCCCTGCTGCTGGCGCCCCGGTCGAGCTCAGCGCGTCCACCGTGGTCGGCGACTGGCTGGCAGAAGCGCAGCAGGACAATGTGTTCGAGCACCCAGGCGCCCGCGACGTGGTACGCCGTGAACAATTCGAGCGCAGCGGCGCTACCACCGCCCGCGAAGTGCTCAACCGCATCCCCGGGGTCAACGCCCCCGACAACAACGGCACCGGCAGCCACGACCTGGCGCTCAACTTCGGCATTCGCGGCCTCAACCCGCGCCTGGCATCGCGCTCGACCGTGCTGATGGATGGCATCCCGGTGCCGTTCGCCCCGTATGGCCAGCCGCAGCTGTCGCTGGCCCCGCTGAGCATGGGCAACATGGACGCCGTGGATGTGGTGCGTGGCGGCGGCGCAGTGCGCTACGGCCCGCAGAACGTCGGCGGTATCGTCAACTTCGTCACCCGGGCGATCCCCGAACAGGCCACCTTCAAGGCCGCCATGCAAAACCAGATCAGCCCGTCCTCCAGCCACGACGGCGTCAAGAACAGCGCCAACCTGCTGGTCGGCGGCACCAACGACAACGGCCTGGGCGGCGCACTGCTGTACTCCGGCACCCGTGGTGGCGACTGGCGCGAACACAGCGACACGCAGATCGACGACCTGATCCTCAAGGGCAAGCTGCAGCTGGACGAAGCCAACAGCCTGCACGCCATGGCCCAGTACTACGAGGGCGAGGCCGACATGCCTGGCGGCCTGAGCACCGCCGACTTCGCTGCCGACCCGTACCAGTCCACGCGCCTGAAGGACAAGTTCTGGGGCCGCCGCACGCTGTTCAACTTCGGCTACGACTACAAGCAGGACGACCGCCAGTTCAGCGTCAACAGCTTCTTCACCAAGACCCTGCGCAGCGGCTACCTGGACCAGGGCAGCTTCGTTTCGCTGTCGCCACGCGAGTACTGGGTGCGCGGTATCGAAACCCGCTTCTCGCAGGGCCTGGCGCTGGGCGATAGCTGGCACGAACTGGGCATCGGCTACCGCTACGTCAACGAAGCCGGCCACGAACTGCGTTTCCGCGAGCCGGTGACCGGCAGCCTGCCGACCACAGCCAGCCGCAACGACCGCGACACCCGTGGCAGCACCGAAGCCCACGCCCTCTACCTGGATGACCGCATCGACATCGGCCGCTGGACCATCACCCCGGGCGTGCGCTACGAGATGATCGACTCCGAGCAAAGCAACAAGCTCAACGGCCAGCGCTACCAAGGCAGCTACAACACCGCGCTGCCGGCGTTGAACGTGATGTACCACCTGACCGACAGCTGGAACCTGTACGCCAACACCGAAGGCTCGTTCGGCAGCGTGCAGTACAGCCAGATGCCCAACCGCGTGAGCAGCGGCGAGGTCAAACCGGAGAAAGCCCGCACCTGGGAAGTGGGCACGCGCTACGACAACGGCGACCTGCAGGCGGAGATTGGCGCGTTCCTGATCAACTTCGACAACCAGTACGAAAGCAACCAGACCAACGACTCGGTAATTGCCCGCGGCGAAACCCGACACCAGGGTATCGAGACCAGCATCCGCTATGCGCTGGACGGCCTGAGCCCGGTCCTGGCCGGCTTCGATGTGCACGCCAGCTATGCGTTCGTTGACGCCACCATCCGCGAGGACGGGCCGAACAAAGGTAACCAGGTACCGTTCTCGTCGCGGCACAAGGGCAACCTGGGCGTGGGCTACACCGATGGCCCCTGGCAGCTGAACCTGGACGGCAGCTTCCAGAGCAGCCAGTACGCCGACAACGCCAACACCGGCACCGAAAGCGCCGATGGCAGCACCGGGCGCATTCCGGGCTACATGCTGGTCAGCACCCGTGCCGGCTACGATTTTGGCCCGCAGCTGTCGAACCTGAAGGTGGCGGTGGGCGTGAAGAACCTGTTCAACCGCGAGTACTACACGCGCTCCTACGATGACAACAACAAGGGCAAGTACGTGGGTGAGCCGCGAACGCTGTATGTGCAGACGTCAGTGGAGTTCTGACCAATTGTAAGGGGCCGCTATGCGGCCCTTCGCGGGCATGCCCGCTCCCACAGAAACCGCGCCAGCTCAAAGCCTGTGAAAATCCTGTGGGAGCGGGCGTGCCCGCGAAGGGCTGCACAGCAGCCCCGAGTTGCAACAAGACATTTATTTTCAAATAGGGCTTGAATTCATTCGACGGTTGCCTGACCTTAGAGTCAAGAGGCGCAGAAATTCCAAGGGTCTCAAGGACCTGAGCGCGTCTCCATGCGAGCAAGCTGAATAAGGATTGAATCATGCAAATCCAGGTCAACAGCAGCAACCATTTCGAAAGCAACGCCCGTCTCGACCAGTGGGTCCGCAGTACACTGCAGAGCTCCCTGGAACGTTACGAAGAAGACCTCACCCGCATCGAGGTTCACCTGCGCGACGAGAACGGCGCCAAGCCCGGACCGCATGACAAACGCTGCCAGATGGAGGCTCGCCCCAAAGGCCACCAACCGATTTCCGTGACCCACACCGCCACGTCGGTGGACCAGGCAGTCGACGGTGCCGCCACCAAGCTCAACCACGCGCTGGAACACTTCTATGGCAAGCTGCGCAGCAAGCGCGGCGCCCTGGAACTGAGCGATCCAGAAGCCTGATTGGCTTAGCAAAACGCCCGGCCTTGAGCCGGGCGTTTTCGTTTGTGCCGATCAATGGCGGTGAACCAACGTGCCAGCTTCCCGGTCAACTCCTGCACTCATTCACCGCAGAAGCAACACCATGAACAACCCATTCGAACGAATCAGTGCTGCATTCGCCCCCGAATACCGGGTCAACCTGAGCATCGCCAACCTCGACGGCAGCATCATGCTGACCCTGTCGGACGACGCCGGCGTGGTCGCCAAGCGCCTCATCACCCAGGCCCAGCGCAACGACCCGGTGCGCTTGCAGCGGGTGATCGACAGCATCCGCCTGGGCCTTGCGATCGAACTTAGCCAGAACCCCATGCAGGTGCTGGCCGCGCTCACCCGTGACGCCCGTCACGAGCCGCGCCATTTCGTTGCCAACTGAGGGCTACTTGCCCTCCTCCACTTGCTTGCCGTTGGCATCCAGCACCTTGGTCGAGGGGTAGCGGTACGAGGCGTAGCGCACCACCAGGATCGAGAACGCCAGCAACAGGATGCCCCCGCACAGGTACAGCAGCCCCTCGTCCGGTGCCTTGTGGTGCGAGACATCGCCGATCAGCAGGCGCGTCAGCGCGGTGATGGCCACATACAGCAGGAAGCGGATCGGCATGTGGTTGGTCTTGAAGTAGATGCCGACCATCGCCCCCAGCTCCAGGTAGATGAACAGCAGCAGGATGTCATCGACGCTGATCCCGCCCTTGCCCAGCATTTCCAGGAACGTCGCCACCGCCGCGTAGGCAGTGATCGCGCCAATGCCGAACAACGCCAGGTAATGGAACGCCTCGACGCACAGGTTGCCCAGCGAGTCGGCAGAGCCGTGCAGGCCCTTGCGCAGTTTTTCTGCCCATTTGATGTTCACGATGTTCCATTCCCCGATACGTCTTGAAGGATGATGCGTCACCGGTGTGACGCTTGTGCCATGCAGTTAAAGGGCCAGGCCCCTGTCTTGGAAGGCGACCGATTGCCGCAAGGCACCTTGGGGCATGGCACGTTGCAAAAATGCACGGCCGTGCTTTGGGAAAAATCAGATTTAACCCCTTCCTTGTAGGGCATTTCCCAAAGATACTCCCTGACATTGTGGCGTTTGGGAATGCGCACTAGTCTCGGGTCGTCGTTGCCAATCAGCGACTGGCTTTGACAGGCCGCCCTGAACGAACCACATGGCTTTGCCTTTATGGCAGCTGTCATGGGGCACCTCGTGTGCGCCGGCTTTTGGTTCTGTTCACCGGTCTGTCAACCCATGTACAGCTGCCGCCTTACTGTTTGACAGCAGGAGGTGGTGGCCTCAACTTTGAACAGGCCTTCACCATGCTGAAAATAGTTCCCGATCCACCCCACAATCCCCATTCCCTCGAAGACACCCTGATCCAGGCCACCGACTACGCGTTATGCGCAGGCACCGTGGTGCAAGAGAATTTTCAGGGGATCGAACCATGACAACCGAAGACACCCAATTCACCGTCGGCAAGACCACATTCTATCAAGGCGAAAACGGCACCCATCCACTGTTCCGCATCGAGCCGGGTATCCCTTGCAGGGATGCTCGTGAGCAGTCATCAGAGCTGATGGGCTATGTCCGAGAACTGACGATCACCGGCCTGATGGACGAAAAACCCATGATGATCTGGGCCGCCCATTATCTGAGTGCGATGGCCAAGGCGCTGATGGATGATGCCGAGTTGGGTATGAAGCAGTGAAGGTTTGCCTTCACGTTGCATGATGGCCGCCGGTGTTCGCCGCAGCAATTTCAGCGCCTGTGAGATCGAGCGCCGCGCGGGCGGCGCTCGATGTATGCCACGCTACAATTTCTGCTTGCGAACCAACCAACATTGCCATTACTGTATATAGATACAGTAAGCCGCAACGCAACCAGCAAAAAGGCATAGAGGTGATGAATGGCCGTCGAAGTGGTGTACCGCAGCAGCCGCGACCCGGAGCACTTGTTTATGGATAAGGCCGAAGCAGACCGTCACGACAAGATGCTCGAACTGGCCGAGCGCCTGGCTGAAGTGCTGCACAAGGCGGTGCCGTCGCTGACCGAGCAGCAGGTCGAGGAAGCCGGTATCTACATGGCCAAGAACCGCGATGTGTTCGCTCGGGCGTTCAAGAGCCAGCCGGATGCGTTGGCCGAACTGCTGGAAGGTGGCGCAACCGAGTAACATCGGCGCCGCCTGCTTCGCGGGTAAACCCGCTCCCACAGGATCTTCGCTGCCTTCAAGATTAGCGCCGTACCTGTGGGAGCGGGTTCACCCGCGAAGAGGCCAGCAAAGCCAATATCAACCTTCAGCCGTACAGCAACCGCTCCGCCAGCATCTGCGCCACCCGCGCCGGCGAACGCTTTTCCGCCTGCGCATGGCCAAACACTTCGGTCAGCCGTGAAGGAATGCGCGCCAGGTGCGCGGTAATGGTGCCCAGGTCCTCGCCACGGTGGGTCAGCGCCACGTAGATAAGCCCACCGGCATTGATCACGTAGTCTGGCGCATACAGTATCCCGCGGGACTCCAACTGGTCTGCCACCTGCAAGGTAGTCAGCTGGTTGTTGGCCGCCCCCGCCACTGCCGCACAGCGCAGCTGCATCACGCTCTGCCCGTTCAGTACCGGCCCCACGCCGCAGGGTGCGAAGATGTCGCAAGGGGTGCTGATCAACGCATCGTTGGTCACAGGTTTTGCATCGAACTGCTCCATCGCCAAGCGCACGCGCCCAGGGTCCAGGTCGCTGACCAGCAGCTCCGCGCCCACCGCATGCAGTTGCTCGGCCAGCGCATAACCAACATTGCCCAGCCCCTGTACCGCCACCCGCAGGCCTCTGAGGTCATCGCTGCCCAGCCGGAACGAGGTGGTAGCGCGAATGCCGGCGAACACCCCCATCGCCGCATGCGGCGAGGGGTCACCGGAGGCCGTGGTGCTGGTCACATGGGGGGTACTCTGGGCGATGCAGTCCATGTCCAGGGTCGAGGTGCCGCTGTCCACGGCGATGATGAAGCGCCCATGCAAGGTATCGATGAAGCGGCCAAACGCCTCGAACAGCGCGGCGCGGTTCTCTACATGCGGGTTGCGCATGATCACCGCCTTGCCCCCACCCAGCGGCAAGCCCGCCAGCGCCGCCTTGTAACTCATGCCTTGGGCCAAACGAATGGCGTCGGTCATGGCGCTTTCGTCATCGGCGTAAGGCAGGTAGCGGCAGCCGCCCATGGCTGGGCCCAGTTGCTCGCTGTGGATCGCCACAACCGCTTTCAGGCCCGTGGTCGGGTCGTTGAACAGGTGCAGTGACTGGGTACGGGTGCTTTGCATCAGTGCGAACATCGACAGGCTCCCCCACGAGGTGCTCCTTCCAGTATAGGCACCGCCCCAAAGCTGGCGTGGTCGCCGGACCACTGGACGAAACCGCCCGCCACGGCTAATACTCAAGCGTGTGTGGAGATACCCCATGAAGCCACGTCAAGCCTGCCTGGCCTGCCTGGAACGCGAGCCTGTCGCCCTGCTGGAAGCCGCATTATGGATTGCCGCCGAGCACGACCGCAGCGTCGAGCCCGCGGCCAGCCTTGCCATGCTGCATGACCTGCAGCGTGAGATCAGCGCCAACCTGCCGATGCTGCCGGTGTGCGAACTGGCCCAGCCACTGTTGCGCCAACTCAACGCCCTGGGCTTTCAGCAGGATGAATACCACCCCCTGCGCCCACAGGCTGCAATGATGGACAAGGTGCTGCAACGCCGCCGTGGCCAACCGTTGACCTTGGCCATCCTTGCCCTGGAGCTGGCCCGGCGCCTGTCCATCCCGCTGGAGGGCGTGGGCTTCCCTGGCCATTTCCTGCTGCGGGTGCCGGGTGCCGACCACCTGCTCGACCCCTGTGGTGGCCGGCGCCTGTACCCCAATGATTGCCGTGAGCTGCTGGCGCGCCAGTTCGGCCCGCACGTTGCCCTGACGGCAGAGCACCTGCGCAGTGCCAGCCCGCTGCAGATGCTGCAACGCCTGTCCCGCAACCTGCGCCAGTTGCACATCAGCAACGACAACCACCTGGCGGCCTTGATCGATGCCGAGCGAATCATGCAGCTGGGCCCGGTTCAAGTCAGCGACTACGTGACCCGCGCTTCGCTGTACCAACACCTGGACTGCCCACAGGCCGAGCGCTTCGACCTGGAGCATGCGTTACTGCTCACGGAAGACCCGATCCAGCGCCTGAAGCTGTCCGAGCGGATCGGCAAGCTTCCGACGGCGAACCGTTCGCTTCACTGAGCCGGGCTGTCCGGCTGCTGGGCAGGGTGGGCCTTGGCGAATGCCGGGTGCCCGGCCGCCAGTGCGGCAACCCGAAGGATGCGCGGGTAGCTGTCGAGGTCGATGTTGAAGCGCTCGGCGGCATACAGCTGCGGGATCAGGTACACATCCGCCAGCCCCGGTTGGTCACCGAAACAAAAGCCCTCATCACCAATCAGTTGCTCCACCGCCGCCAACCCCTGGCTGATCCAGTGGCCGATCCACTGGTTGACCTGGCCTTCGTCCTGACCGGCCCCGCGCAACCGGTTGAGCACGCTGACGTTGTGCAGCGGATGAATGTCGCAGCCGATGATTGCCGCCACGCCACGTACCTTGGCACGTGCTTCGGCCGTGGCCGGTAGCAGTGCAGGCTGTGGATAAACCTCTTCCAGGTACTCGATGATCGCTGGCGACTGCACCAGCAATTCCCCGCCGTCGGTGCGCAAGGCCGGCACGCGGCCCTGCGGGTTGATGGCGACATAGTCCGCACCGCGCTGCTCGCCCTGTAGCAGGTTGACCGGCAGGGACTGGTAGGCCAGCCCCTTCAGTGCCAGGGCAATGCGCACCCGGTAGGACGAGGTGGAACGGTAATAGGTGTACAGCTCCATGCCCCTGCCTCCTCAATTGGCCGCGATGACCGTGCCACGGCATTCGCCGAAGCCGATGCTGGCCACGCCATCACGCGTGCAGCGGGCACGCAGGATGATCTCGTCGCCGTCTTCGAGGAACTTGCGCACCTCGCCGCTGGCCAGTTCAACCGGCAGCTTGCCGCCTTCGGTGATCTCCAGCAGGCTGCCGTACGAACCCGGCGTGGCGCCCGACAATGTGCCCGAACCGAACAGGTCGCCCGGCTGCAGTTGGCAACCGTTGACGCTGTGGTGCGCCACCAGCTGCGCCACGGTCCAGTACATGCTGCGGGTGTTGCTCAGGGTCAGGCGGTGCGGGGCAGCGCCCTGCTCGCGCATGCGCTCGGTCAGCAGCAGCACTTCGAGTTCGATATCGAATGCACCGGCGGCCTGGTCGCGTTTGTCCAGCAGGTACGACAGCGGCTGCGGGTCGCCTTCCGGGCGTGCCGGCTGGGCGCAGCGGAAGGGTTCCAGCGCTTCGGCAGTGACCACCCAGGGCGAGATCGTGGTAATGAAGCTTTTGGACAGGAACGGACCCAATGGCTGGTATTCCCAAGCCTGGATATCACGCGCCGACCAGTCGTTGAGCAGGCACAGGCCGACTACGTGCTCGGCAGCATCGCCAATCGGGATCGCCTGGCCCATGTCATTGCCCTGGCCAATCCAGATGCCCAGTTCCAGTTCGTAGTCCAGCCGCGCGCAAGGGCCGAAGCTCGGCTCGCTGTGCCCGGCCGGCAAGGTCTGGCCCTTTGGCCGGCGCACATCGGTGCCGGACGGGCGGATGGTCGAGGCGCGGCCGTGATAACCGATCGGCACGTACTTGTAGTTGGGCAGCAGCGGGTTGTCGGGGCGGAACAGCTTGCCCACGTTCTTGGCGTGCTCGATGCCCACGTAGAAGTCGGTGTAGTCACCGATTTGCGCAGGTACATGCAACTGGCAGGCACTGGCCGGGTACAGCGCGGCTTGCAGCGCCGCCTGGTGTTCGCTGTGTTCGCCAAGCAGCACCTGCAAGCGCTCGCGCAGGGCGACACGGGCGCTGCGGCCCAGCGCGAAGAATGCGTTCAGTGCACCACCGCGGGTGGCTTCGACGGCGGCCTTGGCGGCGCCGTCGAACAGGCCGGCGGCCAGCACCGCCTCCAGGTCAAGGATCGCGTCGCCGATGGCCACGCCACAGCGCCTGGCTTCACCCGGCCGGCTGAAGATACCCAATGGCAGATTCTGCAGCGGGAAGTCGCTGTGCCCGTTGGCGTGCTCGACCCAGCTACGGGCATTGGCAGTGTGGTTCATCGGTTATCTCCGGTTCGGGTTGAAGGTGCTCGGCAAGGTGGCCCAGCAACTATCGTAGTCGGCCTGCAATTGCGGGCATTCAAGGGCCTGCTGGCTCGGGCGCAGCACTTGGCTGGTTTCGAACATGAAGGCCATGGTGTTATCGATCTTGTGCGGCGCCAGGTCGGCGGCAATGGCTTTTTCGCAGGTTTCGGCGTCGGGGCCGTGGGCGCTCATCACCCCGTGCAGCGAGGCACCACCGGGCAGGAAGCCCTCGGCCTTGGCATCGTAGGCACCGCTGATCAAGCCCATGAACTCGTTCATGAGGTTGCGGTGGAACCATGGCGGACGGAAGGTGTTCTCGGCCACCATCCAGCGCGGCGGGAAGATCACGAAGTCCATGTTGACCAGGCCATGCACGCTGGTCGGCGAAGTCAGCACGGTGAAGATCGACGGGTCCGGGTGGTCGAAGCTGACGGTACCGATGGTGTTGAAACGGCGCAGGTCGTATTTGTAGGGCACGTTGCTGCCGTGCCAGGCGACCACATCCAGCGGTGAGTGCTGCAGTTCGCAGGCCCAGTGCTCGCCGAGGAACTTCTGCACCAGTTGCACCGGCCCTTCGGCCTCTTCGTAGTGCGCCACCGGGGTGAGGAAGTCGCGCGGGTTGGCCAGGCCGTTGCTGCCAATCGGGCCCAGTTCCGGAATACGCAGCGGTGCACCGTGGTTTTCGGCGATGTAGCCACGGGCCGGGCCGTCGAGCAGTTCGACACGGAACTTCATGCCGCGCGGAATCACCGCGATTTCCAGAGGGCCGACTTCCATTACACCCAGTTCGGTGGCAATGCGCAGGCGGCCCTGTTCCGGTACCAGCAGCAGTTCACCGTCGGCGTTGAAGAACACCCGCTCCATGGAACGATTGGCGCAGTAGATGTAGATGCTCACGCCGGCCGGTTTCTGCGCCGGGGCATTGGCCACCATGGGTAGCCAGCCTTCGATGAAATCTGTGGGCTCGGCAGGTATCGGCTGGGGGCTCCAGCGCAGGCGGTTGGGGTTGATGGCCCCCAGCGGCGCAGTCAGCGGCTGGCGCGCCAGCCGCTCGAAACGCGGGTGCAATGCAGACGGGCGAATGCGATACAGCCAGGTACGGCGCAGCTCGCTGCGGGCCATGGTGAACGCCGTGCCCGAGAGCAATTCGGCGTACAGCCCATAAGGCGCCTTCTGCGGCGAGTTCTGCCCGACCGGCAAGGCCCCTGGCAGCGCTTCGCTGGCAAACTCGTTGCCGAAGCCGCTGAGGTAGTGAAGGTCGGGTGATGTGTCGCGAGTCATCGATGCCTCCGGGCTCTGACCGAGCCGTTGCTGGCAGCTGGCTGCTGGCCCGATGCGGGGTGACAGCGCTTCTGCATTGTTTTTATCGTAATCAGATTACGAATAACGTAATTTGCTACGGGCATGGCGTCAAGCTATAAAGGCGCGACTCGAAGAATCCGGAAGCAGATGTCCATGACCAAAGCCAGCTCCTCCGCCGACAACGGCAAGCAGAAAGTCCGCTCGGCGGAGGTTGGCACAGACATCCTCAAAGCCCTTGCCGAACTCTCCCCCTCCACCTCGCTGTCACGCCTGTCGGAACATGTGCAGATGCCGGCGAGCAAGGTGCACCGCTACCTGCAGGCGCTGATTGCCAGCGGCTTTGCCGAGCAGGATGCGGCCACCAACCATTACGGCCTGGGCCGTGAGGCATTGCGGGTGGGGCTGGCGGCGCTGGGCAGCATCGATGTGCTGAAGATTGCGGCACTACCGCTGTCGCAGCTGCGCGACGAACTGAACGAGAGCTGCTTCATTGCGGTGTGGGGCAACCAGGGCGCAACCGTGGTCAGCATTGAACCTGCGGTGCGTGCAGTTACCGTGGTCACGCAGATGGGCTCGGTGCTGCCGCTGCTCACCTCGTCCACCGGCCTGGTGTTCGCCGCCTACCTGCCGGAGCGCGAGACCGTGGAGCTGCGTGACCGCGAGCTGGCCGCGCTGCAGCACAATGCTGATGACTACCAGGCGGTACTGGCGGGCATTCGCGAACGTGGCCTGCACCACGTGCACGGCCTGCTGATGCCGGGCGTGGATGCGCTGTCGGCGCCCGTGTTCAATGCCATGGGGCAGGTTGCGGCGGTGATGACCGTGGTCGGGCCGACGTCGATCTTCCACGCCGACGAACATGGCCCTGCGGCGCAACGGCTGCTGGCGGCTGCGCGGGAAACCAGCTGGCGCATGGGCTATTCGCCCGCTCCCTGAGTGGCCGCAGCACTATTGCCCGATACGTAAAGGTGAATGTCATAAGCCGCTATTTTTCCCATGGGATCAAGCGCTTATTCTTTACTCACTGGCCGGCATGAAGGGCTCTCCCCCCGCTTTTCATGCCTGCGAGGTTCACCGACGTAGATTTTGAAGCTCCTTGATCTGACGTCTCGATTGGCCGCTGCGGCTTGCAGCGGCCTTTTTTTTGCCTGAAAAATCTTCCGCCTGTGCTGGCCTCTTCACGGGCTTGCCCGCTCCCACAGGGATATCACCAGACCTGAGGGCAGTGATATCCCTGTGGGAGCGGGCAAGCCCGCGAAGAGGCCAGCACAGGCAATAAAAGTTCAGCTCAGCGGGTAGTTTTGCAGGTTCGCCATCATCTGCTGCAATGCCTGCAAACTGTCCTGCGGATGCACTGCCCCCTCAAAATCGCCGATCCGTGCCCAGTTCTCGGCCACCTGTTCCGGGGTAAAGCCTTCGCGCGGATCAAAGCCCACCCCCAGGCTGCGCTCCCAACGCACCTTGCCCACCCAGCCGCCGCCGACCTCGAACAACTCACCCGTGCCCTGGCACTGGTCGCTGCCCAGGTACACCACCAGCGGGCTGACCAGTTCGGGCTTGAGCCGCTCGAATACCTGGGGCGGGATCAGCCCTTCGGTCATGCGGGTGCCGCCTGTTGGGGCGATGGCGTTGACCAATATGCCGTGCTTGCGCCCTTCGATCGCCAGGGTGCGGGTCAGCCCGTACAAGCCCAGCTTGGCCATGCCGTAGTTGGCCTGGCCGAAGTTGCCGTAGATGCCAGAGGTAGAAGCGGTGAAGATCACCCGCCCCCAGTTCTGCTCGCGCAGGTGTGGCCAAGCAGCCCGGGTGACTTTGTAGGCCCCTTCGACATGCACCTGGTAGACCTGCTCCCAATCGCTGTCGTCCATCTTGTGGAATGTCTTGTCACGCAGGATACCTGCATTGTTCACCACCACATCGACCCGGCCGAAGCTGTCCAGGGCCTGCTCGACGATGCGTGCACCCTGGCTGACCGAGTCGTGGTTGGCGATGGCGATGCCACCGGCGGCGCGGATCTGCTCCACCACCCGGTCGGCGGCCGAGGCGCTGGCACCTTCTCCGTGGGCAGTGCCGCCGAGGTCGTTCACCACTACCCTGGCGCCACGTGCGGCGAACAGCAACGCATGGGCACGGCCCAGGCCACCGCCGGCTCCGGTGACAATCACCACGCGATCTTGCAGACGGACAGGCTCGCTCATGCTCATGGCTCCACGCAGGTTCAGGTCAGCCGAGTGTCCGCCGCCAGCAACGGGCGGACAATCAAGCTCACGCAGGCTGAATGCCTGGCAATAACGCAGGGCGATGAGGCCCGGTCAGGACCACGCCATTTTCTGCGGGTAGAAGCTCACAAGCTGCTCACGAAAGGCCAGGTAGTGACGCAGCACCTGCACTGGCGCTTCAGTGTGCGGGTAATGGCCGATGCCGGGTAGCTGCACGGTGTCCGGCTCCGGCACCAGTTGCCGGTAGCGCTCGAGCATGTGCGCGCCGGAAAGCGGGTCGACCACACCATTGATCAAGCGCAGTGGCACGCCTGTGCGCTGCATTGCCCCGACCCAGCGTTCGCGGTGCAATCTGCGCTCGGGCATGTAGCTCGCCAGCTTGTGCAGGATGCGCGTGCCCCGGTTAGCGGTGATCAGGCTCCAGAAATCATCCAGGGCACTTTCGCTGGGGTGGGTGCAAGGGCCGTAGACCTGGGTCACGCTGCGCACCAGGTCGTCACGCCCGAACGAACGCCCGACCAGCCAGCCGAACCGGCTAAGCAGCAGCTTCTGGATCAGCAGCATGCGGCAACTTTCGGGGAACAGCCCGCTGTTGAGGAATACGCAGCTGGCAATGTCGGCACGCTGTTCATGGTGGCGCGCCAGCAATTCCTGGGCAACGCTGCCGCCGTAGTCGTGGGCCAGCAGGTGCACCGGCTGGTCGACCTGCAGGTGGCCAAGCAAAGCCTGCTGCAAGTCCGCCTGCTCCATCAGGCTGTAGGCGTGATCGACCGGCTTGGCCGAATCGCCAAAGCCGAGCATGTCGCAAGCGATCACCCTGAAGCGTTGGCTCAAAGGCCCCCACAGGTAGTGCCAGTCCCAACTGGCGGTGGGGAAACCGTGTAACAGAAGCAGGGGCTCTCCTTGCCCTGCGGTCCAGTAGCGGATGCTCTGGCCCCGGAAAGTGAAACTCTGTCCCCGGGTACGCCAGACGCACAATGGAATTTCGGCCATAGGCATCAGAACGGTCCCGGTGAAGTGGTGTTGGCGGAATAGGGCAAGGCTGCGGTCATTGCATGTCACCTCGGCACATACATGTGCTCTCTATGTCGAGGCAGAGTCTAGCCAGCAGGCCAAGGGCTGGAACTTGCGTTGCCAGCCAGCTTGATGACTGAGCGAGTCAGTGGCACGAACGGTCAGAGCAGCATGGCCAGCAACGGTGCCGCGAACAGGTTCAACAACCCGGTCAGGACCATGACCAGGCCGGCCACCGAGCCTTCCTCGCGGCCCACCTCCTGTGCCCGGCTGACCCCGGCACCGTGCGCCCCAACGCCAAACAGCGCACCCCGTGCCAGGGGCGTGCGCAGCGGCAACCAGCGCAGCAGCACGCCACCGAACATGGCGCCGAGCACCCCGGTGAACATCACGAACACCGCCGTCAGCTCCGGCACGCCACCCAGGTCATGGGCCAAGGGCATGGCAAACGGCGTGGTGATCGAACGCGGCACCAGCGACAGGCTGGTTGCACTGTCCAGCGCCAGCAAGTGCGCAAGGCCCCAGGAGCTGGCGATCGAGGCACTGCTGCCAGCCACCATGCCCACCATCAAGGCCGGCCAATGGCGCGCCAGCATGGCCCGCTGCTGCCAGATCGGCACCGCAAAGGCCACGGTCACCGGGCCAAGCACGCTCATCAACCAGTGGGTGTTGCGGGCATACTCGGCATAGGCGGTATGCAGCGGCACCGCCACCGCCAGCAGCAACACGGGTACCAATATCAACGGCGACAGCAGGTAGCGCTTGCTGCGCCGGTACAGCCAGCGGCTGCCCAGGTATGCCAGCAAGGTCAGGGCCAGCCAGAACAGCGGCATGGGTTCAAGGCTCATGGCGCACACTCCAGCGGCACACCAGCTCCACGGTCATGGCAGTGACCACCATCACCATCAGCGTGCTCACGGCGATCACCAGCAAGATGCGCCAGCCCTCTTCACGGATGAGCGAGCCGTAATCCAGCAGGCTCATCAGCGCCGGGATGAAAAACAGCAGCATCTCGGCCATCAGCCAACCGGCGCCCAATTGCAGCATGGCCGGCTTGAGCACACCCGAAGCGAACAGTATCAGCAACAGGGCCAGGCCCATCACGCCGCCGGGGATCGGCCAGCCCAGCCAGGTGGCAAGCTGGCCACCAAGCAGGAACAGGGCACAAAGAATTGCCAGCTCGACAAGCAGGCGCAGGGCTTTTTTCAATAACGCGGGTTTCATGATGCGGGTTCCTCGACAGGCCCTCATTTTAAGATTCGGCTGCCTAGGCCAGAAGCGAATTGTTAGACTTATCGCCATTCCAGAATGGAATTCAGAGCATGGAATTCAAACAGCTGCGCAGCTTCATCGAAGTGATCCACCGCGGTGGTTTTACCCAGGCGGCGCAAACCCTGCACATCAGCCAGTCGGCTGTGAGCAAGCAGGTGGCCCAGCTGGAGCAAGATGTGGGCCAGCCATTGCTGGAGCGCCAGGCCTCGCAACTGCACCTGACGGCTGCGGGGCGCATTGTGCTGGAGCGTGGCGAGGCCCTGCTGCGTCAGCGCCAGGCACTGCTGAACGAGCTGGACGACCTCAGCCAGATGGAACGTGGCGAGCTGCGCCTGGGCTTGCCGATGCTGGGCAGTGACGCCTTGTTCGCCGGCTTGTTCGCCGAGTACCGGCGGCGTCACCCGAACATTGCGATCCAGTTGCTCGAAGGCGGCAGCCGCAGCGTCGAGCAGGCGGTCAGGAGTGGCGAGCTGGAACTGGGTGGCAGCCTGACGCCCAGCGACGAAGCGTTCGACTACCAGCCGTTCTGCAACGAACCGCTGGATGCCCTGCTGCCGGCTGGCCATGCCTTGGCGGGCCTGGACGGGGTGGACCTGGGGCAACTGGCCGATACGCCGTTCCTGCTGTATCAGCGCAGCTTCGTGCTTAATGACCGGCTGCTGAAGGCGTGCCAGCAGCAAGGGTTTACCCCGAAGGAAGGCGGGCGCAGTGGCCAGGCGGATTTTTTGGCAGCGCTGGTGGCGGCGGGCCAGGGCGTAGTGTTGCTGCCCCGGGTGGTGGCAAAAGCGCTGGAGCGCCCCGGGGTGGTGCGTTTGCCGCTGCGTTCGCCGCAGGATTTGCGTTGGGATATTGCCTTTATCTGGCGGCGCGGGGCGTACCTGTCACGGGCAGCGCAGGCGTGGTTGGCGTTGCTGCGCGAGTGGCCGGTGCCGCGCAGTAGCTAATGATTGAGCCAGTGCCGGCCCTTTCGCGGGTGAACCCGCTCCCACAGGGACACCACAGTTTGGGAAAACTGCGCCCTACATGTGGGAGCGGGTTTACCCGCGAAGAGGCCAGGACAAGCGAAAATGCCCCGTCAGGCTTTCAACGCTTGAAGCAGCTCAGCCAACCACGGCTCTGCATCGGCTTCCGGGGTCACGGTCTCGCTGGCATCCAGGCGCAGCATCGGCAGCACTTCGCGAACGCCCAACTCGGCAAACAGCTCGCGCATTTGCTCGCCACCACCACAGTAGGTGTCACCGTAGCTGGCGTCGCCCAGCGCAATCACTGCACCCGGCAGGCCGCGCCAGGCCGCAGGCAGGGTGTCACGAATGGCGCAGTACAAGGGCATGAGGTTGTCCGGCAGCTCGCCCATGCCGGTGGTCGAGGTCACGGCCAGCAGCGCGTCTGGGGCAAAACCTTCAAGATCCTGCAACGTAGCACGCGCCGCATGCCAGGCCTCCAGGCCTGCTGCCTTCAGCAGCGATTCAGCATGACGGGCGACTTCTTCGGCGGTGCCATAGACCGATCCGGAAATAATGGCGACTTTCATCGGGTAGAGGATTCCGAAACTGAGTGAAAACGTAGGATACTAGCATTCAGCGCTGGCAAAAGGCCGCCTCTACCAAAGCGGGCCTATCATAGGTATTCAGAAAAGACGTCATCCGCCAGGTCGCGGAGCGGGAACTGGCCTAACTGCGCGTTGGTCTGAAAACCGACGAACGTGCCTGAACCAAGTACGCCACGCACGGTCAATTCCGTTGAAGAAATCGCCACCACCGAGTTCGATCATGCAAGCAGACGCGCTCCTGACCCAGGACGAGCTGGATTTCATCCAGAGCATGCAGCATTCGCCGCAGTTGAACCTGGCCGACTCCATGTCGAGCCTGCTGGTCAATGGCGACCGTCGCATCCAGAGCTTGCTGACCCGCCTGGTGGCCAACGAACAGGTGACCTTGCAGGCCCAGTTCAACAATCAGCAGATCAGCTTCCCGCTGCAACTGGTGGAAGACGAGTTCCACGCCCTGCACCTGCAACTGGGTTCACCGGAAATCTACGAAGACGGCCCCATGCTGCGCGCCTGGCGCCTGTCGATGGAAACGCCCAGCCCGCTGCTCGATAGCCACGATCAGCAAAGCGGCCTGTGGGTACGCGATATTTCGTTCAAAGGCGTACTGGTGGAGATCCGCGGCTTGCCAGCAGCGCCCACCCGCTTCGAGTTGCACTTCGCCCCGGGCGACATCAGCCCGATCGAATTGCATGGTGTACTGGGCCGGCGCATCGGCCCGGACCTGGCAGCCTACGACCTGGGCCAGAGCCCGGCCGAAGAGATCGACCGCCTGCGCGACTATATCCTCCAGGCCCATCGCCGGGCGCACCCCGAACTGCACACTCAGGTATCGAGCTGACCGGCCAGAAACTGCCGCAAGCGCTGGCGCATCACACTCCCCTGCGCACCCAGGCAGGCGACCAGGCTGCCCGCCAGGTGGTCCTGTGCCACTTCCGCCGCTTCGCCGGCCAGTAACAACGGGCATTCCAGCACCGCAGCCAGGCGCACCAGTTTTCGGGTGAGTTCCGCCGTGGGTGGCTGGTGGGAAAACAGCACCAGGGCATCCGGCTTCAGGCGTTCGCAGACCAGCGCCAGCTCCTGCAACGGCTGCCCGCTCGCCAATGGCGTCACACCAATCTCGTCGCTGCCCAGGTGCAGGCCGGTCACCAGCAACTCCAGCTCGTGGCATTGCCCCGGCAACGCGGCCAGCAGCACCGCGCGATCACTCGGCACGTGGGCAAGCTGCAAACGCGCAAATACCCGGCCACGCAGGAACTGGTCGAGGAACAGCCACTCGCTGGTCTGCCCATAGCCGCGCTGGCCAGCCGCCAGGTCGTGCCAAACCGGCATGAATACTTCGGCGAACACCTGGTCCACGGTGCTGGCGGCAAACACCTCATCGAACAGGCGGTCCAGGCCTGCCATGTCAAAACGCTGCACGGCCTGCCGCGCCTGCCGCTGCCAGGTCAACCAGGTGTCCGTTGCACCGCTGCCCTGTACGGCTAGGGCATGGCCGCGAGCGAGGATGCTGGCCACCTTGCTCACGGCCACACCGCGCTCTAGCCAGCCGACGATACGGCGGATGTCATCGATGTCGGCCTGGGAGTACAGGCGGTGACCACTGTCGGTGCGGGTTGGCTGAATCAGCCCGTACCGGCGCTCCCAGGCACGAAGGGTCACGGCATTGACGCCTGTCAGACGGGAAACTTCACGGATCGGAAAAAGCTCCTGCAGCTCAAGACCCACTTCGATCAGCGGATTACGTCCCTGTTCGTTCATCTGCACGGGGTACCCTGAGTGCGGAAGTTGAACGCTCATTCTACTACGTCAACACCGATCGCAGGGTGCAACCGTTTGCCGGCTGACATTTGCCGAAGATCACACATGCGCGATAATCCGCGCCCGATTCTTGCATGCACACCTGCGTTGCCCACCACCCCGGGCCACGCAGCCAAAGGGGCCAGCTACCCGCCAGCCCCGTTGCCAGGAGATACACGATGTCTACCCCACCCGTCACCTTGATGGTGTCGCGCCGCGCCGCCCATGGCCGCTACCAGGACCTGCTGGCCTGGCTGCATGAAGGCGAGCAGTTGGCCACCGACTTCCTCGGCTACCTCGGTTCAGGCATCCTCGCCCCGCCCCGCGATGGCGACGAATTCCAGATCATCTTCCGCTTCAGCGACGAACCCACCCTGCATGCCTGGGAGCATTCCGCCTCGCGCCGGGCTTGGTTACAACGCGGCAACGGGCTGTTCGAGCGCCCCAAAGAGGCGCGCGTCAGCGGCATCGACGACTGGTTCGGCACCAATACGGTGCAAAAACCACCCCGTTGGAAGCAGGCCGTGGCCATCTGGCTGGCGTTCTTCCCGGTCTCGCTGGCGTTCAACCTGCTGTTTGGACCCTGGCTGGCACCGCTGGACCTGCTGCCCCGGGTAATGCTCAGCACCCTGGCCCTGACGCCGGTCATGGTGTACCTGTTCATCCCCTTGTCCACCCGCCTGCTGGCCAGTTGGCTGCATGCCTCCCCGGCCACCAGTGGCGCCTTGCGTAGCCGCTGAGGCCAGGCCATACAACAGGGAAACAGTTCGGGTATGCTGGGCGCAACCAAAGGACAGACAAGTTGACCGCCCCGAACATGAACAGCCCCATTCTCGTTACCGGAGCCAGCCAGCGCGTCGGGCTGGCCCTGGCCCTTGAACTGGCACAGGCCGGCCATACGGTGGTCAGTGCCAGCCGCAGCGTCCAACCCCATACGGCCCACCCGAACATCGTGCAGTTTCAGGCAGACCTGTGCCTGGCGGCCGACCGGCAAGCCCTGATCGATCACCTGCACAGCCATTACGACGGCCTGCGCGCCATCATCCACAACGCCTCGCTGTGGCTCGATGACGGTCTCGACAACCTCGATACCATGTTCCGCCTGCACGTCGAAGCGCCCTACCACCTCAACCTGGCCCTGGGCGACCTGCTGGCCAAGGTGGACAAGGCCGACATCATCCATATCTGCGACGAGACCTCTTCGCGCGGCAGCAAAAGCCACATTGGCTACGCCGCCACCAAGGCTGCGCTGCAGAACATGGTGCTGTCGTTCGCAGAAAAATATGCGCCCAAGGTGCATGTGAACGGTATCCTGCCCGGGCTGCTGATCCTCAAGGAAGGGGGCGACGAAGCCTACCGCCAGCAAACCCTGAAAAAGGCCCTGCTGGAGTTCGAACCCGGCGCCGGCCCGCTGATCGAGACAGTCAAATACCTGCTCGCCAGCCAGTACAGCACCGGCAGCCAGGTGGTCATCAACGGTGGCCGCCACTTGAAGAACCGCATGACCTGAGAGAAGCCCATGACCCCACAGCAACAGCTCGAACTCGAAGCCGCCGCGTTCCGGCGCCTGGTCGAACACCTGCAAAAGCGCACCGATGTACAGAACATCGACCTGATGAACCTGTCCGGTTTCTGCCGCAACTGCCTGTCCAAGTGGTACAAGGCCGCGGCTGACGAGCGCCAGCTCGACCTGAGCCTGGACGACGCCCGCGAAGCGGTGTACGGCATGCCCTACGCCGAGTGGAAAGCCCAATACCAGAAAGAAGCCAGTGCCGACCAACAAGCGGCGTTCGAAAAAGGAAAACCTCGTGACTGATCTGAACTCCCTGCGCGCCAGCCTGGCCAGCGGCCAACATGTATTTGCCGATACCTTGGCGTTCATTGCCGACAACTACAGCTACCAGCCGCAGGCCTTCAACAACGGCGGCGTGGAGAATGCGGCCGGGCAGAACGAAGGTTCGTGCAAGACCCTGGGGCTGGCTTTGCTGGAAGGGCTGAGCGACCAGGAAGCGTTGCTGGCTTTTGGCGAGCACTACCGTGATGTGCTGGCCACGCCTGAGGGCAGCGACCATGGCAATATCCGTGCGCTGATCGAGCATGGTTTGGCCGGTGTGAAATTTGCCGGGCAGCCGCTTTCGCGCAAGGCTTGAGATAGCTGGGGCCGCTTTGCGGCCCTTTCGCGACGCAAGGCCGCTCCTACAGAAGACCGCGTACCTTTATAGGAGCGGCCTTGCGTCGCGATAGGGCTGCAAAGCAGCCCCAAAACATCGAATCCATCCTCAATCCATGAGGGTGCCAGGCCCACCTTCTTCCAGCTCCCCCTGCATCAACCACTGCAAGGCCACCGGCCACAGGGTTTCGCGAAACCGGTCATGGAAAAACGCGAAATGGCCAATCTCCTCGACCGAGATATCCACAGGCGCGATGCGCAGGTGCCGGGCACCCTGTAGATAACTCAGCAACCGCTCGGTCGCCGCCACAGTGCCAAACGGGTCATCGGTCAAGCTGATGGCCAGCGTCGCTGCCTGGACGTGTGCAAACGGTACCCTCTCCAGCCGGCGCCCACTTGGCCGGTGCTCATAGCGTGGCGTACGGGTGGTCCAGTCATCCACCACCCCCGCCGGGGTGTCTTCCATCCAGCC
Source organism: Pseudomonas putida S13.1.2 (assembly GCF_000498395.2). Taxonomy (NCBI): domain Bacteria; kingdom Pseudomonadati; phylum Pseudomonadota; class Gammaproteobacteria; order Pseudomonadales; family Pseudomonadaceae; genus Pseudomonas; species Pseudomonas putida. Next base: position 5,988,021 of record NZ_CP010979.1, on the reverse strand, counting down.
CAGACGCTTGCCGGGGAAGTAGCCCAAAGCGCGGGTAAGCAAAGGCATCACCACATGCCATTTGCCGAACAGCCGCCAGCGTTGATCAGCCGCGTAATCGCGCCAGTAGGCAAACTGTGCGCCTACCATCACTACCCTGCGTATCTGGCCCGCCGACGGTGCCAGGCCGACTGCGCAACCGCCGAAACTGTGCCCCACCACGTCTATTGGCTGACCGGGGAAATGCGCGGCCGCATGCGCCAACATCGCTTCGAAATCCAGACGGCCCCAGTCGCTCCACGATGCCTGGAAGCCACGCAACGAAGCCGGGCGGGATTCACCGATGCCACGGTAGTCGTAGGTCAGCACATCGCAGCCTTGGGCAAACAGGTAGTCGGCAAAGCGGGAGTAGTAGCGGCAACGTACCGAAGTGGCAGCGTTGATGATCACCAGCGGGCGCTGGGGGTCAGGCTGGGCGTGGCGCCAGATAAAGCCGCCGAGGCTGTAGCCGTCGGCTGTGGCTTGGCGAAAGTGGGTGGCGGGTTGGGTGAGGCTGCTCATGGCGCATTCCCTGTTGTTGTGCGCCAAAACTAGCAAAAAATCTTGAGCCTGTACTGGCCTTATCGCCGGCAAGCCAGCTCCCACAGGATTCCACAGGTCATGAGGCTGGTGGTGTACCTGTGGGAGCTGGCTTGCTGGCGATAGGGCCAGCGCGGTTCAGCTTACAGCTCGATGCAGTCGAACTTCACATCGGTGGCCACGTCTTCGTCATAGTTGACGTCAGCGCGCTCGAAGCCGAACAGGTTGAGGAACTGCTTCTTGTAACCGGCGTAGTCGGTCAGTTCGAACAGGTTCTCGGTGGTCACTTGTGGCCACAGGGCCTTGCACTCCTTCTGCACGTCGTCGCGCAGTTCCCAGTCGTCCAGGCGCAGGCGGCCCTTCTCGTCGACTTCGGCCGGCGCACCATCGGCGCGATACAGGCGGTCGCGGTACATGCGGTCCAGTTGGTTCTGGGTGCCTTCGTGAACGCCTTTCTCTTCCATGATCTTGAAGACCATCGACAGGTACAGCGGCATCACCGGAATGGCCGAGCTGGCCTGGGTAACCACCGACTTCAGCACGGCCACGTTAGCGCCGCCTTTCACTTCGCTGGCCAATTTCTCGTTCAGGCGCAGAGCAGTATCGTCCAGGTCCTGCTTGGCCTGGCCCAGCGCACCGTGCCAGTAGATTGGCCAGGTGATGTCGCTGCCGATGTAGCTGAAGGCCACGGTGCGAGCGCCTTCGGCCAATACGTCGGCGCCTGCCAGGGCGTCGATCCACAGCTGCCAGTCCTGGCCGCCCATGACGGTGACGGTATCGGCAATTTCCTGCTCGGTGGCCGGCTCGATGCTGGCCTCGATGATGGTGTCCTTGTTGGTGTCGATGGCGGTCGACTTGTAAGGCTCGCCGATCGGCTTCAGTGCCGAGCGGATGACTTCACCGGTCTGCGGCAGTTTGCGCACAGGCGAGGCCAGCGAGTAGATGACCAGGTCGACCTTGCCACCCATCTCGTTCTTGATCAGCTCGATGACCTTGGCACGGGCCTCGTCGGAGAAGGCGTCACCGTTGATCGACTTGCTGTACAGGCCCTCGGCCTTGGCAAACTTGTCGAAGGCAGCGGAGTTGTACCAGCCAGCAGTGCCGGCCTTGGTTTCGGTGCCTGGTTTTTCGAAGAACACGCCCAGGGTGTCGGCCTTGAAACCGAACGCTGCGGTGATACGCGCTGCCAGGCCGTAGCCACTGGAAGCACCGATGACCAGGACCTTCTTCGGGCCATCCTCGCGCACGCCCAGCTTGCGGGTGGCTTCGATCTGGTCACGGACGTTGAGCTCGCAGCCCTTCGGGTGAGTCGTGGTGCAGATGAAACCGCGAACCTTAGGATGAATGATGGCCAATGTCTGTACCTCGTCAGGTTTATGCCGGGGAAGCGCCGCTTGGGGCGATTCCGATTGATCAGAGGGTGAGACTACCCCCGCAGGTTATCCGACACATATTACGGGGTGATCATGGGGATGCAAAACCGGGGATAGCCTGTTCTGGCCTCTTCGCGGGCAAGCCCGCTCCCACAGGTACTGTGCAGCCCTCAAGATTTGCACAATCTCTGTGGGAGCGGGCTCGCCCGCGAAAGGGCCGGTGCAGGCTGGATCAATTGACCAGGAGAGCACCTTTCAACCATTCCAGAAACCGTTTGGCCAGCGGGTCATCCTGACTATCCCGATGCACCAGGCAAGCCCACGCCGGCCCCCGCACCCGCCGCGCCGACAACGCCTGCAGGCGCCCCTCCTCCATCGCCCGCCGCGCCAGCAACTGGCTGACCAGTGCCACCCCCAGCCCCTCGCTCGCCGCATCCAGCAACAGCCCGGGATCGGAAAAATTCAGCCCCTTGCCCTGCTGCCCGACATCTTCGCCACCTTCCAGCTGCCAATGGCTCCAGTCCATTTCCCGTTCGCCGTGCAAGGTCGTCCGTGCAGCCGAAGGCGCCAGTGCAGGGTGGCAGGCCGGGTACAGCTGGTCCTGATGCAGCACACTGAAGCTGCACTCGGCCTGGGCGCTGAGGTCATCGCGGATGGCCAGGTCGATGGTCTCGGTGGCCATGTCCGGCACTTCGAAGCTGGTGAACAGCCACAGGTCCACTTCGGGGCAACGCTGGTGAAAGTCGGCCAGTCGCGGCAACAGCCAGTGCCTGGCAAACGCCGGGGTGGTGTTGACCACCAGCTGGTTGGGCTTGCGGTACTGGTCAAGCCGGCGAATGCCCACGGCCAGGTGCTGCAACAGTGATTGGGTGGTGCTGAGCAGGTCATGCCCGGCGTCGGTCAGGCTCACGCTACGCCCGCTGCGGTGAAATAGCGGCTGCTCCAGGTAGGTTTCCAGGCTGCGAATCTGCTGGCTGATGGCCGACTGCGTCAGGTTCAGCGCCTCGGCTGCCTTGTGGAAACTCCCCAGCCGCGCCGCAGCCTCGAAGCCGCGCAGGGCATTAAGGGGTGGCCAGTGTTTAAGCATGATTGATAAGCCCTGCTGATCAGATGTGCGCTAAATCTATCGTTTGTCGCCGGCCAGGCCTAGCCATAGCATGGACACCAACACCCGCGACGGCGGGCTTCGTTGATAAAAATCCTTAATAGATCGGAGTTCACTATGCACCTGTCCCTCGACAGCGGCTGGCGCATGCCCGCCGAATGGGCACGCCACGCGGCAACCTGGATGGTCTGGCCACACAATCAGGCCCTGTGGGAAAGCGGCTGGAACGTACGCCTGGCCGATGTACAGCAGGACTACGCCCGGGTCGCAGCGGCCATCGCCCGTTTCGAGCCGGTGAAAATGGTGATCGACCCGTCTGCCGTTGCCAGCGCCCGCGCGCTCTGCGGTGCCAACATCGAGCTGATCGAACTGGCAGTGGACGACAGCTGGTGCCGTGACAGCGGCCCGAGTTTCGTCTGCCACCCGCAGCATGGCCTGGCCGGCCTGAGCTGGCGCTTCAATGCCTGGGGCGACAAGTCGCAACACACCCTGGACCGCAGCCTGGGTCGGCGCATCCTCGACCAGCTGGGCCTGGACGGTTTCAGCACCTCGCTGTGCAACGAAGGTGGCGCGATTCATGTCGATGGTGAAGGCACGTTGATCACCACCGAGTCGGTGCTGCTCAACCCCAACCGCAACCCTGGCGTGAGCAAGGCCGAGTTCGAAGCCTGCTTTGCCCGCCATCTGGGCATCCGCAAGACCATCTGGCTGCCGGGTGACCCGCAATACGTCACCGGCGACATGACCGACGGCCACGTCGACGGCGTGTGTGCCTTCGCCCGGCCAGGCGTACTGCTGGTCGACGCCACCCATGAGCAAGGCTCGGTTTACGCCGACGTGGTGCGGGAAAACCGCCGCGCCCTGGAGCTGGCCACCGACGCCCAGGGCCGACACTTCGAACTGCTGGACCTGTACGAGGCCACCGCCGCGGTCGACCATAACGCTGAGGTGTTCTGTGCGTCCTACACCAACTTCTACATCGCCAACGGCGCGATCATCATGCCGGCCTACGGTATAGCTGCCGACCAGGAGGCCGCTGCGCAACTGGCCCACGCCTTCCCGGGCCGGCAGATCGTGCCCGTGCGCATCGACCACATCGCCCACGGCGGTGGCGGCATTCACTGCATCACCCAGCAGCAGCCGGAGGTACAGCCATGAGCCTGCTACGGGTTGCCACCACCCAGATGCCGTGCAGCTGGAACCTGCCCGACAACCTCGACCGCGCCGAACAGCTGGTGCGCCAGGCCGCTGCCAAAGGCGCCCAGGTAATCCTGCTGCAGGAGCTGTTCGCTACCCCGTACTTCTGCATCGAACAGGACCACCAGCACCAGGCCCTCGCCCAGCCCTACCCCGACAGCGCGATCCTGCAGCGCTTCGCTGCGCTGGCCGGCGAGCTGGGCGTGGTACTGCCGCTGAGCTGGTACGAGCGCGCCGGCAATGCCTTCTTCAACTCGCTGACCGTGGCCGATGCCGATGGCCGCCTGCTCGGGGTGTACCGCAAAACCCACATCCCCAACGCCATCGGCTACCAGGAGAAGGAGTACTTCAGCCCTGGCGACACCGGCTTCAAGGTCTGGGATACCGCCTTTGGCCGCCTGGGCATCGGTATCTGCTGGGATCAGTGGTTCCCCGAAACCGCTCGCTGCCTGGCACTGATGGGCGCCGAAGTGCTGTTGTTCCCCACCGCCATCGGCTCCGAGCCCGGCTGCGCCGAACTGGACTCACGCGACCATTGGCAGGTGGCCATGCGCGGCCACGCCGCTGCCAACCTGTTGCCGGTGGTGGCAGCCAATCGCGTAGGCGATGAAATCGCCGCCAGCGACGCTTCGCTGAGCATGCGCTTCTATGGTTCGTCGTTCATCTGCGATCACAAGGGCGCCATGCTCGCCGAGGCCGACCGTGACAACAGCGGCATCTGGCTGCACGAACTGGACCTGGCACGCATGCGCGATGACCGCCTGAGCTGGGGCATCTACCGCGACCGTCGCCCGGAAATGTACGCCCCACTGCTGACCCTGGACGGCAAGCATCCACATACCCTGAGGGCCTGAGCATGAAACACCACGTTCTAGCCGCATTGGCGCTGGCCATTTGCGCCAGCCAGGCCCAGGCCGAACAGCCCGTTTTGCGCCTGTACAACTGGGCCGACTATTTTGCCGAGGACACCCTGAAGCAGTTCACGGCCGAAACCGGCATCCAGGTCATCTACGACGTCATGGACGGCAGTGAAGTACTCGAAGCCAAGCTGATGTCGGGGCGCAGTGGCTACGACCTGGTGTTCCCGGGTGACACCGTTGCCGAGCGGCTGATGCGCGCCGGCAGCCTGCAGCCACTGGACCATAGCCGCCTTGAGGCACTGGACGACATCGAGCCTGGCCTGCGCCAACTGCATGCCCGGTACCCCCAGGCCAGCCAGGCGACCGTGCCCTACACCTGGGGCACCATCGGCCTGACGGTGAATGCCGAGAAAGTCCGCCAGCGCATGCCCGATGCGCCGCTGGACAACCTCGACCTGCTGTTCAAGCCGGAGCTGGCCGCCAAGTTCGCCGACTGCGGTATCTCGGTCATCGACTCGCCCGACGAAGTGTTGGCGGTGGTCCTCAACTACCTGGGCCGCGAGCCACGCAGCGCCAAGCGTGAAGACCTGGCCGCCGCCAGCGAATTGCTCAAGGCCATACGCCCATATGTGCGCAAATTCCAGTCGCAGCCGGTGACCGAACTGGTCAACGAAAACCTGTGCGTGTCCCTGGGCTACAGCGGCGACGTAATCCAGGCCCAGCGCACGGCCGAGGCCGCAGGCAAGCACTTGGACTTCCAGTACCGCGTGCCCCGCCAAGGCACCACGGTGTGGATGGACACCATGGCCATCCCGGCCGATGCCAGGCACCCGGAATACGCCTATCGTTTCATCAACTTCGTCATGCGCCCGGCGAACATGGCTGCCATCAGCAACTTCACCGGTTACCCCACTGCCAGCGCCAAGGCGCGCCAGGCGGTGGACCCACGCATGCGCGACAACCCCGATATCTACCTCGACGAAGCAACCTATGCCCGACTAATACCGGGCCGCGATATTCCACAGGCTGACATGCGGGCACGCATGCGCGTGTGGACACGCTTCAAGACTGCACAGGACTGAGCCATGCCAAGCCGTAGAACCTTCCTGCAACTGTCACTGGCCGCCGGCCTCGGCGCCGGCCTTGGCTTGCCCCTGGGCCTGGCTCGCGCCGACGAGACCGGGCGCTGGTTCATGCCGGACGAGGGCGAACCGCAGCAGCGCGCCTTCATCGCCTTCGGCGCCCAGGATGCCATCTGGGAAGACTTCACCGCCGATGTGCAAGCTGCCCTGGGCCGCATCGCCCAGGCCATCGCGCGTTATCAGCCGGTCACCGTGTTCTGCCGGGCAAGCGAACGCAAGCTGGCCGGGCAGCACTGCGCCAGCCCGCGCACAAGCTTTGTCGAGTGCGAACTGGACGACATCTGGATGCGCGACATTGGCGCCAATTTCGTCCTCGATGACGACGGCGCGCTGGGCGCGGTGGATTTCAACTTCAACGGTTGGGGCAACAAGCAGCGTCACCGCAACGATGCACAGCTGGCCAAACGGGTCGCCACCCTCGCCGGCGCCCGCTACCAGCGCAGCGAACTGGTAGGCGAAGGTGGCGCCATCGAAGTGGATGGCCATGGCACCGGCATCATGACCGAAAGCAGCTGGGTCAATGCCAACCGCAACAAGGGCTGGAGCAAGGCCGAGGTCGAGGCCGAGCTCAAGGGGCGCCTGGGGTTGAGCAAGGTTATCTGGCTGCCGGGCATCGCCGGTGAGGACATCACTGACGGGCATGTGGATTTCTATGCCCGCTTCGTGCGGCCGGGGGTGGTGATTGCCAACCTGGACAACGACCCGGAATCGTATGACCACGCCGTGACGCGCAAGCATCTTGAGATTCTCAAGCGCGCCACCGATGCAGAAGGCCGGACGTTGCAGATTCATGTCGTGTCACCGCCACAGCGCGGGCGGCGTAACAGGTTCAGCAAGGGCAATGAAGACTTTGCGGCGGGGTACATCAATTACCTCGTGATCAATGGCGCGATCATCGCGCCGCAGTTTGGTGATGCGCAGGCGGATGACAAGGCTCGGGCGTTGCTGGCGGCGTTGTACCCGGGGCGGGACATCGTGCAGCTGGATATTGATGCCATTGCGGCCGGGGGTGGCGGGATTCACTGTGTGACCCATCAGTGTCCGGCTGTTTGAATGGTGTTGCCTGACCCTCTTCGCGGCTAAAGCCGCTCCCACAAGGACCGCGCCGCTCTCAAGGGCTGTGCAGTACCTGTGGGAGCGGGCAAGCCCGCGAAGAGGCCAATACAGGTCCCCTCAATCGCGACGCCGGCGACGCCCGGTGATCATCGACAACGGCAGGTTCTCGCGCAGGCGCACACTCTCGTAGATGGCCGCCAGCACATGCACACACACCAACGCCAACACCGCATCGGCCAACCAGCTGTGCAGGTCGGTCGGCCAATCGGCGCCCCACAGCGCATCCACCTCCTGGGACGCCCACCCGGTCAAGCCCAAGCCAGCGATACCGGTCAGCATCAACAGCATCACCAACGCGCCAATCGGCGAATGCCCCAGGCGGTGACAAGGCTCGCCGCGCAGCAGCGTGCGGGCATGCCCGGCCAGCCGCGCCGGGGTCGGCCAGAAGTCGGCCCAGCGCGCGCTGGGTGGCCCTATAAAGCCCCAGACTACGCGCACCACGACACAACCCAGCGCGTAATAGCCCAGCCACTGGTGCCAGTCGTCACCTTCTTCGTTGAAAAAATAGTCGGCGAAAAACACACCGGCGATGGAGAGATGGCACAGCCGCAGGAGCGGGTCCCACAGCTGCACCGTGCCGTCACTGCTCAATCGTGGTACTCGGACTTGACCGCCTTGCCAGTCACCGGGTCATGGTAGATCTCGACCTTGCGGCCATCCTTGTCGAAACCATAGATCTCGTAGCAGTTGCCCTTGGTAACCTTGAACTTGTTGATTTTGTAGCCCTGTTCCTTGAGCTGCGCCTGGAACTTGTCCTGGTCTTGCCAGGTGCTTTTGTCTGCGGTGGTGCATTGGGTGGCGGCGAATGCTGTGCTGCTGCCAATCAGAAGCGTCAGGGCGATCAGGATGCGCATGGGTATGGGCTCCATTCAGTTGAGTGAAACAGCACGAAATTCAGCTTAGTTGGATAGAACGCCGAGCGCCCATTGATTTGTTTTCCACATCAATCCGAAAGAAAAACAAACTTAACAAATGAGCCAAAGCCACCGATGCTTGAGGCATTACGCCCATCGCACGGAGAACAACAACATGAACGACGTGGTCATCGTCGCCGCTACCCGTACCGCCATCGGCAGCTTCCAGGGCGCCCTGGCCACGGTACCCGCGGTCGACCTCGGTGCCGCCGTGATCAAACGCCTGCTGGAGCAGACCGGGCTGGACCCGGCGCAGGTCGACGAAGTGATCCTCGGCCAGGTACTCACCGCCGGCGCCGGACAGAACCCGGCACGCCAGGCCGCGATCAAGGCCGGCTTGCCCTACAGCGTACCGGCGCTGACCCTGAACAAAGTCTGCGGCTCGGGCCTCAAGGCCTTGCACCTGGCCGCCCAGGCCATTCGTTGCGGTGATGCCGAGGTGGTGATTGCCGGTGGCCAGGAGAACATGAGCCTGGCCCCCTACGTGATGCCTTCGGCCCGCACTGGGCAGCGCATGGGCCATGGCCAGCTGATCGACAGCATGATCACCGATGGCCTGTGGGATGCCTTCAACGACTATCACATGGGCATCACCGCCGAGAACCTTGTGGATAAGTACGGCCTCAGCCGTGAGCAGCAGGACGCCTTTGCCGCCGAATCGCAGCGCAAGGCTGTGGCGGCCATCGAGGCCGGGCGCTTCGTTGATGAAATCACCCCGATCCTGCTGCCACAGAAAAAGGGTGAGCCCAAAGTGTTCGCCCAGGACGAGCAGCCACGCCCGGACACCACCGCTGACTCCCTGGCCAAACTGCGCCCTGCCTTCAAGAAGGACGGCAGCGTTACCGCTGGCAACGCCTCCAGCCTGAATGACGGCGCCGCCGCTGTGCTGCTGATGAGTGCCGCCAAGGCCAAAGCCCTGGGCCTGCCAGTGCTGGCGAAGATCGCCGCCTATGCCAGTGCCGGGGTAGACCCGGCAATCATGGGTATCGGCCCGGTTTCAGCGACTCAGCGTTGCCTGGACAAGGCCGGTTGGCAACTGGCCGAACTGGACCTGATCGAAGCCAACGAAGCCTTTGCCGCACAGGCGCTGGCAGTGGGCAAGGTGCTGGAATGGGATGCTGCGCGGGTCAACGTGAATGGCGGGGCGATTGCCCTCGGCCACCCGATTGGCGCTTCCGGGTGCCGGGTGCTGGTGACCTTGCTGCACGAGATGATCAAGCGGGACGCCAAGAAAGGGCTGGCTACCTTGTGCATTGGAGGTGGGCAAGGGGTGGCGCTGGCGATCGAGCGCTGATCACCGAATGATTTCAGCAGGCCCGGCCTATTCGCGGGTGAACCCGCTCCCACAGGGACCGCACAAGTTTCAAGGTTTATGCGGTACCTGTGGGGGCCAAGGACCACATGAATTTTCAAGGCTTGCATTGTACCTGTGGGAGCGGGTTCACCCGCGAAGAGGCCGGGCCTGCTTACACAACAATCTCAGGCGTTAGAACCGCTCATCAGCAATAGCCGGCAAAGTCAGTTCCCGAACATAACTGGCCGCCGACAGATCCAGTAGCGTGCGCACCATAAGCACCACATCGTGCAGCGGTATCAACCCCCCTTCCCCACGCGTCGCAGCCTCGGCCAACGGCACGTCCAGGTTGTCTTCGGTATTCAGGTACCCCAGGTTCAGGCACGTCACCCCAAGGCCCTGTTCCCGATAGCCTTCGCGCAACGCTTCGGCGATGCCGCGCAGGGCGAATTTCGAGGCGGCGAAGGTTACTTCCGGGCGCCCACTCTGGGGCAGGCCCGAGGTTGAACCGGTGAGAATGATCCGTGGTTTTTCGCTTTTGAGCAGCAACGGCAGCAGGCGCTTGATCAGCAGGATGGTCGCGGTAATGTTGCAGTCGACCATGCGCTGCAGCTGCACATCATGGTCATCAAGGAAGCTGTAGTGGGACTCGAAGGCTTCGGCCTCCCACAGGCCGAGGTTATAGATCAGCGTATCCACACCACCCTCGGCCAGGGCCCGGAAAATTGTCTCTACGGCGGCGGCCGGCTGGCCGAGATCGGCTTCGATCCACTGGGCCTGGATATCCTTGCCCACGTCTACCGCCGCTGGCCGGGTGCGCGACACCCCGATCAACGTGTCGCCCGGTTTGCCCAGCCCTTGCATGAACGCCATGCCCAGGCCCTTGCTGGCGCCGACTACCAGAACTCGCATCGCATCACTCCCTGTCGATTTGAACCAGAGTCGGCATTCTAGGGAGTTTTGCAGTGCCTGTGCCGGCCTATTCGCGGATAAACCCGCCCCCACAGGGACCGCACAAGTTTCAAGGTTTATGCTGTACCTGTGAGGGCCAGGGACCACATGAATTTTCAAGGCTTGCACTGTACCTGTGGGAGCGGGTTCACCCGCGAAGAGGCCGACACAGGCTGCCGATAATCAAGCCGCAGCCCGGTTCTGTTCCAGCGCAGCAGCCAGCACCGCCACTTCATGGCACTTCTGCACGGCCACTTCCACCGGGCTGCGCGTCAACGAGCAGGATGGCGCCAGCCACAGCCGCTCTCCCAAGCGCTCATGGGCATCGTGCAGCAGGTCCAGGGTGTGGCCCAGGTTGCAAGGCGCGGCGTTGACGCCGTCGACCAGGCCCAGCGACAGCACTTTGTAGGCCGGCAGGCGGTCGAGAATGGTCACGTACTGGTCGGGCGCCTGCACCAGATCGATGTGCAGGCCATCGACCGGCAGGTTCGCAGCCAGGCCGAGGTTGCCGCCAAGGCCACCCGAGTAGGTGGCAATCAGCTTCTTCAACGGCGCGCGCTGAAGGATGTTATAGACGCGCTCGTAAGCGTTTTTCCAGTCCTGCGGCAGGTCTTCGGCGAGGGCCGGCTCATCGATCTGCACCCACTCGACACCCTGGGCAGCCAGGCGGTTGAGATGCTGGTCATACAGCGGCAGCAGGCCGTCGAGGCGCTCCAGCTTGTCGACGCTGCCGTTGGTTTCGCCCTGCCACAGGTAGGTCAATGGGCCGATCACCACTGGCTTGACCGCATGGCCCAAGGCCGTGGCTTGCGCCACTTCGTCGAATAGTTGCGCCCAGCTCAGGTCGAGCGGTTGGTCAAACCAGGCAAAGTCGCCAACGGGCAGCAGTTCGATACCGGCGTCTTTCTGTACCTGCCAGTGGCGGGCGCGCAGCTCATGGTCGCGGCCGATGCGTGGAAAGCCCAGGTTGTGTGCCAGTGCCATGTCTTGTCCCTTCAGCATGCATAAATGAATGAGGGGATTGTCCGGTTGACACCGGTTTGAGACAAACTCATTAAATTTGAGATGAACCCAAGATTTTTTCATGATCATGGTGATGTCTCATTCAGAGCACCACCCTGCGCATCCGGACATGACCCCGCCCGCCTTCTGCCGCACAATGCCACCCTGACCACACCAGGTGCCCGGCAACATGAGCCTGCTGAAAACCGCACTGCGCGAACAGAACTTCGTCTGCGTCATGGAGTTCGTCCCCAAACCTTCCGCAGAACGCTTCGCCGCCATGCAAGCGATCATGGCCCGTGCGCACCTGTGCGGCTGGCCGATGACCGTGGCCATCGGCGATCGCGTCGGCAGCCCGCTGGACATGTCGCCGCTGGACGCCCTCGCCTCGTTCAGCAACCCGGTGCCTGCCCTGCCGCATTTTTCCGGCAAGGACCGCGAGCGTCACCACCTGCTCGGCCAACTGCAGCGCATGGACGCCGCGGGCCTCGACCAGCTGTTGCTGCTGACCGGCGACCGTCTGCCCGGCCACGAGCCCGGCCAGCGCCCGGTGCGCTACCTGGAATCGGTCGCTGCCCTGCAGATCGCCCGCCAGGCTTGCCCGCACTGGCTGCTGGGCGCTGCATTGAACCCTTTCAAGTACTGTGAGGAAGAAGGCGGCGCCCAGTATTTCAAGGCCGAGAAAAAGCTGACAGCAGGCGCCGACTTCCTCACCCTGCAACTGGGTTTCGATGCCGCCAAGCATCAGGAGGCCATGCACTGGATGGGCCGCCAGCCCACACCCAAGCCCATGCTGGCCTGCCTCATGAGCCTCACCCACGGGCGCGCGGCAATGCTTGACCATGTGGCCGGCGTTACCGTAACGCCGTCCATGCGTGACATGCTCGAAGCGGAGACCGCGCAGTCCAAGGCCTTTGCCCAAGCGCGCAGCGTCGACCGCCTGGCCTTGCAGATCATCGGTGTAAAACTGATGGGTTACGCCGGTGTGCACCTGTCGGGGGTTCACGAAATCAAACAGCTGCTGGCCCTGGAAGCCCGTATCGAGCACTGGCAAACCCAGATCCACACGCTGGAGCAGTGGGCGCCCGCCTGGCAGGCCAGTTGGCAGATGCCCGGCCTGCCGGCAGTGATCTTCCACCCGCCACAAGCGGCCTGGCGCCAGGGCGAATTACGGGTCGATGCTTCCTTCAAAGAAAAAGCACGCTATCACCTGCTGCACGGCATGCATTCGCTCCTGTTCAGCCGCCGCAATGGGCTGAGCAAGGCATTTGGCTGGGCGGTACGCCGGCCGCTGTGGGCTACGCGCGTTGGTGCCCAGGTGCTGCATACAGTGGAACGTGCGGTGAAACGACCACTAGTGGGTTGCGATACGTGCGGCCGTTGCCGGCTGGAAGACACATTGTACGTCTGCCCGGAAACCTGCCCCAAAGGCCTGGCCAACGGCCCCTGCGGTGGTACCGCGCTGAACCGCTGCGAATTCGGCGACCGCGAGTGCATCCACAGCGTCAAGTACCGCACCGCCAAGGCAGTGCGGCAAACCGCTGTGCTTAACGAGCGCCTGATCCCGTGCATCGATGTCGAAACCCGCCACCGCAGCTCGTGGCCGCTGTGGTTCCAGGCCGCAACGCCGCGGCGGCTCAGCCCGCAGCCAGCGCCTCGAAGCCAGCCCGAATCGTAGCCTCGGGCAGGTCATCGGCGATGAACACCATTACGCTCTCGCGGGCTTCACCCTCGGCCCATTCTGCGTCCCAGTCGAAACCGTAAAGCTTGAGCACGCCCTGGAACACCAGCTTGCGGTCTTCACCGGCAATGTTCAGCACGCCCTTGTAGCGCAGCAGCTGTTTGCCGTGGGTTTCCAGCAACTCGTTCATGAAGCCGCTGAGGCGGTCGATGTCCAGCGCGGTTTCCGTGCGCAGCACCATGGTGGAGATACGGTCGGGGGTGGCGGGCTTGAGCACCGGGCGAAGCATCGGTTTCAGGTTCGCGCCCAGGTCGGGGTTGAGATTGAAACCACGCACATCCAGTAGCTCCGCCAGGTCGATACGGCCGTGCTCGACCACACGGATTGCAGCCCGGCCATTGATGCGCTCCAGGCGCTCGCGCAGGGCCTGCACCGCAGCCGGCTCGACCAGGTCGGTCTTGCTCAGCAGCAGGCGATCGGCAAAGCCGACCTGGGCCTGGGCGATGGTCTGGGTCAGGTGCAGTTCGGCATGAACAGCATCGACCAGGGTGATGATGCCGTCGAGGATGTAGCGCTCACGCAGTTCCTCGTCGATGAAAAAGGTTTGAGCCACCGGCGCCGGGTCGGCCAGGCCGGTGCATTCGATGACCAGGCGCTCGAAGGCGATCTCGCCTGCGTCCAGGCGTTCGAGCAGCAGGTACAAGGCGCGTGTGAGGTCACCATGGATGCTGCAGCACACGCAGCCATTGGCCAGGGTCATCACCTGCACCGGCTCGTCGCCCAGCAGCTGGCTGTCGATGCCGGCCTCGCTGAATTCGTTTTCGATCACGGCAATCTTCAGGCCGTGCTCGGCCTTGAGCATGTGCTTGAGCAAGGTGGTCTTGCCAGCACCGAGGAAGCCTGTGAGTACGGTTACGGGAATAGGCGTCTGCACGCAGAACATCTCCTGTGCGGAAAAAACAGTGGCCCCATCGCCGGCAAGCCAGCTCCCACAGGAACTGCACAGACTTTGTGGCCTATGCAGTACCTGTGGGAGCTGGCTTGCCGGCGATGAGGCCGGACAGGTCAACGCTTAGGGTTCAACAGCACTTGGGCCCGGACTTGCCACCGTAACGGGCTTCCTGGCGTTCGCGGAAGAACGCCTCGTAGCTCATCACCGGCTTGTCCGGGTGCGTCTTCTGCATGTGTTCGACATAGTTGTCGTAGTCGGGCATGCCGACCATCAGGCGGGCTGCCTGCCCCAGGTATTTCCCCAGTCGACCCAAGTCGTTGAACATTATTGCAGTCCTCTCGATTATGCGTCAGGCAAGGCCTGGAACGGGGTTTCCTTGTCGCTGCGCTCCTTGCGGCCCCAGGCGGCGTAGCCGACCTTGATGGCGAAGAACAGGATGCTGAAGACCACCAGCAGGAACAGAATCGTCAGGCCCGCGTTGGTGTAGGCGTTGAAGATCACGTGCTGCATCTGCCCGATGTCCTTGGCCGGGGCCAGTACCTGGCCGGCGTCCAGCGCAGTGCTGTACTTCTTGGCCAGGGCCAGGAAGCCAACGGCCGGGTTCGGGTCGAACAGCTTGATCAGGCCTGCAGCAGTGGTGCAGATCAGCAGCCACACGGCAGGCACCAGGGTGACCCAGATGTAGCGCTGACGCTTCATCTTGATCAGCACCACAGTACCGAGCATCAAGGCGATACCGGCCAGCATCTGGTTGGAGATGCCAAACAGCGGCCACAAGGTGTTGATGCCACCCAGCGGGTCGATCACGCCCTGGTACAGCAGATAACCCCACATTGCCACGCAGCCAGCGGTGGCGAGCAGGTTGGCACCCCACGATTCGGTGCGTTTGAGCGCCGGCACGAAGCTGCCCAGCAGGTCCTGCAGCATGAAGCGCCCGGCACGGGTACCGGCGTCCACCGCAGTGAGGATGAACAGCGCCTCGAACAGGATCGCGAAGTGGTACCAGAAGGCCATGGTGTTTTCACCTGGCAACACCTGGTGCAGGATCTGCGCGATACCCACCGCCAGGGTTGGCGCACCGCCGGCACGGGCCAGGATGGTGTGCTCGCCAATGTCACGGGCCACGGCTTCAAGCTGCTCGGGGGTAATCAGGAAGCCCCAGCTGCTGACCGTCTGCGCCACCGACGCAACGTCTGCACCCACCACGGCGGCCGGGCTGTTCATGGCGAAGTACACGCCCGGCTCGATCACCGAAGCAGCGACCATGGCCATGATGGCAACGAACGACTCCATCAGCATGCCGCCGTAGCCGATGTAGCGGGCGTTGGTTTCGTTGTCCAGCAGCTTGGGCGTGGTCCCCGAAGAGATCAGCGCATGGAAGCCGGACACCGCACCACAGGCAATGGTGATGAACAGGAACGGGAACAGGGTGCCCTTCCACACCGGCCCGGTGCCGTCTGTGAACTGGGTCAGCGCCGGCATTTTCAGCTCGGGCGCGATGATCAGGATACCGATGGCCAGGCCAACGATGGTGCCGATCTTGAGGAAGGTCGACAGGTAGTCACGCGGCGCCAGCACCAGCCACACCGGCAGCACGGCGGCGACGAAGCCGTAGCCCACCAGCATCCAGGTAATCTGCACGCCGGTGAAGGTGAACGCCGGGCCCCAGACCGGATCCGCAGCGATGACGCCGCCCAGCCAGATCGAGGCCAGCAGCAATACCACGCCAACAATCGAGATCTCGCCAATGCGGCCCGGGCGGATGTAGCGCATGTAGATGCCCATGAACATCGCGATCGGGATGGTCGCCATTACCGTGAACATGCCCCACGGGCTCTCGGCCAGGGCCTTGACCACGATCAGCGCCAGCACCGCAAGGATGATGATCATGATCAGGAAGCAGCCGAACAGGGCGATGGTGCCCGGAATGCGGCCCATCTCCTCGCGCACCATGTCGCCCAGCGAGCGGCCGTTGCGGCGGGTAGACAGGAACAGGACCATGAAGTCTTGTACCGCACCGGCCAGCACCACGCCGGCGATCAGCCACAGCGTGCCGGGCAAGTAGCCCATTTGCGCGGCGAGCACCGGGCCGACCAAGGGGCCTGCGCCAGCGATGGCAGCGAAGTGGTGACCGAAGAGGATGTGTTTGTTGGTCGGGACGTAGTCCAGGCCGTCGTTGTTGAGCACCGCCGGGGTAGCACGGCGCGGGTCCAGTTGCATCACCTTGGTGGCGATGAACAGGCTGTAGTACCGGTAGGCAACCAGGTAGATGGCCACTGCCGCGACCACGATCCACAAGGCGTTGATTGCCTCACCCCGACGCAGGGCAACCACACCCAGCGCACAGGCCCCTATGACTGCCAGCGCCAGCCACGGAATGTGGCGTAGCAGGCTATTATTGTTGTTCATGGTTAGCTTCCAGCTGGTGGATTGGAAAGACCGCCCACCGAGTCTAGGGCGAGTCATCGCGCATTGCCACACTTGCTTTGGTCTAGAGCCTCTGCAGCCAGATTGCGGTACCTGATGCACATAACATTCTAACTATAGTCAGGATGTCACTTTAGGACGTAAACGAGGATCCATGCCATGAGCGATCACGACGAACGCCGCCGTTTCCAGCGTATCCAGTTCGATGCCCCGACCAGGCTGTGCCAGGGCGCACGTTGCTGGGAGGTGAAACTGCTCGACCTGTCCCTCAAAGGCCTGCTGGTCGAACGCCCTAAACCCTGGGATCCCGACCTGAGCCAGGATTTCGAAGCCTACATCCTGCTCAACGACGAAGTGACCGAAGTGCAGATGCAGGTCGAACTGCGTCACGAAGAACCGGATCGACTGGGCTTCATCTGCCTGTACATCGACATCCATTCGATGAGCCATTTGCACCGTCTTGTGGAATTGAACGTGGCCGACAGCACCGAAATGATGCGTGAGCTGCGCGAACTCATCGAATAATGAAATCTCTTAGCTAGCTAATAGCCTCCCCACGTTGTGTTTCCTGTCTACCCAGACAGCTTTAGGCCTGGGTAGCAACGCTTTGTACACACCCCTCTAATACAGCTTTTGCCGAGTTGGTACGCCTTCTGCATTGGGTTTTCGCACATCCGGCGACCGCCACTGTGCGCGCTCCGATCAAAATATTGTATACAATTCTTGTGGTAATCATTTGCAGGAACTGTCTACAGTAGCGACACAAAAATAAACAGAGAGCCTGCTCCATGACTACGTCCCCTAGCACGTCTCCCGCCAAGCGCCCCGAGGATGAAAACCTCGGCCTTGGTGCCAACCTGGCTTACGGTCTGCAGCATGTGTTGACCATGTATGGAGGGATCGTCGCGGTACCCCTGATCCTGGGGCAGGCCGCAGGCCTCAACGGCGCCGAAATCGGCATGCTGATTGCCGCCTCGCTGTTTGCCGGTGGCCTGGCCACCCTGCTGCAAACCCTCGGCCTGCCGTTTTTCGGCTGCCAGTTGCCGCTGGTGCAGGGCGTGTCGTTCGCCGGTGTGGCGACCATGGGTGCAATCCTCAGCAGCGAGGGCGGCGGTGGCCTGCCCGGCGTGCTCGGCGCGGTCATGGCAGCATCGCTGATCGGTTTTCTGATCACCCCGGTGTTCTCGCGCATCACCAAGTTCTTCCCGCCGCTGGTGACCGGTATCGTCATCACCACCATCGGCCTGACCCTGATGCCGGTGGCCGCCCGTTGGGTGATGGGTGGCAACAGCGCCTCGCCGGAGTTCGGCAGCGTGGCCAACATCGGCCTGGCGGGGCTGACCTTCGCCATCGTGCTGCTGCTGAGCAAGCTGGGCAGCGCAACCATCTCGCGCTTGTCGATCCTGCTGGCCATGGTGCTCGGCACGCTGATTGCCTGGGCGCTGGGGATGACCGACTTCAGCAAGGTCACCGAAGGCCCGATGTTCGCCTTCCCCACGCCGTTCCACTTCGGCATGCCGGAATTTCACATCGCCGCAATCCTGTCGATGTGCATCGTGATCATGGTAACTCTGGTTGAAACCTCGGCCGACATCCTTGCCGTGGGTGAGATCATCGATACCAAGGTCGATTCCAAGCGCCTGGGCAACGGCCTGCGCGCCGACATGGCATCGAGCATCCTGGCGCCGATCTTCGGCTCGTTCACCCAGAGCGCGTTCGCCCAGAACGTCGGCCTGGTGGCCGTGACCGGGGTCAAGAGCCGTTACGTGGTGGCCACGGGCGGTGTGATCCTGGTGGTGCTCGGCCTGCTGCCGGTCATGGGCCGGGTGATTGCCGCAGTACCAACCCCGGTACTGGGCGGCGCGGGCATCGTGTTGTTCGGCACGGTGGCGGCCAGTGGTATCCGCACCCTGTCCAAGGTCAGCTACAAGAACAACGTCAACCTGATCATCGTCGCGGCTTCGCTGGGCTTCGGCATGATCCCGATCGCCGCGCCTAACTTCTACCACCACTTCCCCAACTGGTTCGAGACCATCTTCCACTCGGGCATCAGTTCGGCGGCGATCATGGCCATCCTGCTGAACCTGATCTTCAACCACTTCACCACCGGCAACTCGGAAAACCAGTCCGTGTTCGCCGCAGCTTACGAGCGCACCATCCAGTACTCCGACATTTCCGCGCTGCGTGATGGCGACTACTTCAAGGATGGCAAGCTGTTCGATGCCGAAGGGAACGAAGTGCCGTTGCTGGAGCTGGACGAGCATGGCAACCAGACGGTCAGGCGTGCGGCAGTTGCCGAGCATTGACCGCTGACTGAGCGGTGAGAGGGGGGCCGACGCGCATCGTCGGCCCCTTTTTCGTTTGCCTGTACTGGCCCTTTCGCGGGCTTGCCCGCTCCCACAGGTACAGCGCCAACGCTGAATGTGGCGTTGAACCTGTGGGAGCGGGCAAGCCCGCGAAAGGGCCAGTACAGGCTACGAATCACTCGAACAATGCATCCAGGGCCTGTTCCAGGCGGGTGACGGCAATAACCTGCAGCCCCGCCGGCGACTCTTTCGGCGCATTGCCCTTGGGCACGATGGCGCGCTTGAAGCCATGCTTGGCCGCCTCCTTCAAACGCTCCTGCCCGCTAGGCACGGGCCGCACCTCGCCCGACAGGCCGATCTCGCCAAACACCAGCAGCCCATGGGCCAGTGGCCGGTTACGCAAGCTGGACATCACTGCCGCCAGCAACGCCAGGTCCGAAGCCGTTTCCAGCACCTTGACCCCGCCCACCACGTTGAGGAACACGTCCTGATCGTGGGTAGGAATACCGCCGTGGCGGTGCAGCACCGCCAGCAACATGGCCAAGCGGTTCTGGTCCAGGCCCAGGGTTACCCGGCGCGGGTTGGCCAGGTGGCTGTCGTCGACCAGTGCTTGTACCTCGACCAGCATTGGCCGGGTGCCCTCCCAGGTGGCCATCACCACACTGCCCGGCACTTCTTCCTGGGTGCGGTTAAGGAAGATCGCCGACGGGTTGGATACCTCTTTCAGGCCCCGGTCGGTCATGCCGAACACGCCCAGTTCATTGACCGCGCCAAAGCGGTTCTTCACCGCCCGCAACAGCCGCAGGCGGCCGTCGGACTCACCTTCGAAATACAGCACGGTATCGACCATGTGCTCCAGTACCCGTGGCCCGGCCAGCGAACCCTCCTTGGTCACGTGGCCGACCAGGAAGATCGCCGTGCCGCTCTGCTTGGCGTAACGCACCAGCAGCGCCGTGCTCTCGCGCACCTGGGCCACGCCGCCAGGTGCCGACTGCAACTGCTCGGTGAAGATGGTCTGGATCGAGTCGATCACCATTACCCGCGGTTTCTCGACCCGCGCCGTGGCAATGATGGTTTCGATGCAGGTCTCGGTCATCACCTTCAGCTGGTCCTGGGGCAAGCCCAGGCGCCGCGAGCGCATGGCCACCTGCTGCTGCGACTCCTCCCCGGTGACATACAGCGCCGGCATGCCCACGGCGATGTTGCACAAGGTCTGCAGCAGGATGGTCGACTTGCCGATGCCAGGGTCGCCACCAATCAGCACCACCGAGCCATCCACCAGGCCGCCGCCCAACACACGGTCCAGTTCGGTGCTGCTGGTGGTAAAGCGCGGGATTTCCTCGACACTGACTTCGGCCAGGGTCTTGATCTGCGCTTGCTGCCCGGTCCAGCCGGCGCGGCCGCTACTGGGCGCAGCGGCACCGCCGCTCTCGATCATGGTTTCGACCAGCGTGTTCCAGGCCCCGCATTCGCCGCACTGGCCGGCCCATTTGGGAAAGGTCGCGCCACACTCGGTGCAGCCATACAAGCGCTTGGCCTTGGCCATGGGTGAGGTCTCCTGGAAAAAACCGCCATGATAGCCGAGCAGGACGTGTCTCGAACGCCTCGGGATGCGACAAAACTATTCGTTCTAACCGCAGTCACTAACCCTGAACACGACGCATGAAGCGTTTAAGTGGCTTACACTGCGTTAACCTTACCTTTTGTTACAAGGAACCAACCATGGGCATGATCAGTGAGTTCAAGGCCTTCGCGGTCAAAGGCAATGTCGTCGACATGGCGGTCGGTATCATCATCGGCGCGGCCTTCGGCAAGATCGTCTCGTCCTTCGTCGGAGACGTGGTCATGCCGCCACTGGGCCTGTTGATCGGGGGGGTGGACTTCAGCGACCTGGCCATTACCCTGAAGGCTGGCGAAGGTGACATCCCGGCAGTGGTGCTGGCCTATGGCAAGTTCATCCAGACCGTGATCGACTTCCTGATCGTTGCCTTTGCCATCTTCATGGGCGTGAAGGCGATCAACAGGCTCAAGCGTGAAGAAGCCGTGGCGCCAACTGTGCCGCCTGTGCCTTCGGCTGAAGAGACCCTGCTGACCGAGATTCGCGATTTGCTCAAGACGCAGAACCAGAATCGGCTGCCTTGAGGTTGCTGGGGGCGCTATGCGCCCCTTTCGCGACGCAAAGCCGCTCCTACTGGGAATCGCATTCTCTTGTAGGAGCGGCCTTGTGTGGCGATGGGCCGCAAAGCGGCCCCAATAGCATTACCAGTAGTTTTCCACAGCCACCTGCCCCGGCCGCTTGCTCAGGCTCAGTTGCAGGTCACGCGCCTTCAGCACCTTGCGCGTTTCGTCGATCATCTCCGGGTTACCGCACAGCATCACCCGCGAATGCTCCGGCGACAGCTCCAGCCCTGCTGCCTTCTCCAGCTCACCATTCTCGATCAGCGTGGTAATGCGCTCATTCAGTGCCCCCGGGTGCTGCTCACGGGTCACCACCGGAATGAACTGCAACTTGCCCGCGTACTCGGCCAGGTAATCACGCTGTTCCAGCCCGGCAATTTCATCCACGTAGGCCAGCTCTTTCGCTTCACGCACCGAATACACCAGCTTGATGCTGTCAAAACGCTCCCAAGCCTCGAAGTCCTGCAGGATCGACATGAATGGCGCAATACCGGTGCCGGTTGCCAGCAGCCACAGGTCGCGCCCACCGACGAAGCGGTCAAGGGTAAGGAAACCGAAGGCCTGGCGGTCAATCAGCAAGGTATCACCCGCCCCCAGCCGGCTCAGCTCACTGGTGAACTCCCCCCCTGGCACCACGATGGAAAAGAAGTCGAGGTGTTCGTCATGGGGTGCGCTGACCATGGAATAGGCGCGCCACACCACGCTGCCATCGGCCTTGGTCACGCCAAGGCGGGCGAACTGGCCGGAACGGAAGCGGAACCCCGCATCGCGCGTAACCCGCAGGCTGAAGAGGTTCGGCGTGAGTGGCTGAACATCGAGCAGGGTCTGGCGGGTGAACTTTTCGGCGCTAGCGGTCATATCGGGCTCCAGGTTTGACGTGCGCACAGTGTCGCGCAAAGTGCCCCGGATAAAAACCACTGCTTTGTAAGGCCTCATCATGGATGACCGCGCCGAAGTTGCAGAAAACCGTGAGCGCTATAACAAAAAAATCCCAACGCCATGGTAGGACTTTTCCTACAATGATCCGGGTACCCAAATGGATTGGATCCGACACCCCGAGGAGCTTCAGATGCTTCACTGGAATCCCGAACACCTTCAGGCGTTCGTCAACGAACGCAGCCCACGGAAGCTGTTCGACATCGCGGTACATCTGGCGCAAGACCTGGGCATGGACTACCTCGGCTTGAACATGCGCATCCAGATCGCCACGCAGACACCCAGGGTGTACCTCTACAGCAACTACCCGGATGAGTGGATCGAGCGCTACCAGCGCGATGAGTTCTACAAGCAGGACCCGGCCGCCAACGTCAGCCACAGTTCGACCATGCCGGTGCTGTGGACCGACGAACTGTATCGTGAAGCCCCGCAATTTCGCGAAGCGGCCTGCCTGCACGGCTTGCGCCATGGCTGGACGCAATCACTGCACGACCTGCAGCACAACGAAAGCCAGATCAGCGTGGCCAGGCCAGCCGAAAAAATCGACATCGTCGAGCTTTACGACAAGGCTGGCAGCGTTCAGTGGCTGTGCCATACCCTGCATGCAGTACTGGGCGAACACCACCTGAACGCACTGTGCCCACCGCAACCTAAAATGAGCGAGCGAGAACTGGAAGTACTGAAATGGTCGGCCGCCGGCAAGACCGCAGCCGATGTGGCTTGCATCCTCTCACTGTCGCAGAGCACGGTGAACTTCCATATCCGCAGCGTGATTACCAAGACCAACGCCGCCAACAAGGCCGGCGCCATCGCCATCGCCGCCCTGCGTGGCTGGATCTGACCCTCAAACCTGCGACCTTGGGCAAAGCCCTGTAGAATTGCCCGGCAAAGCCCGGGGCGAACCGCAACGGGCAGTTTCATACCCGAGCCAGACGCCATGCCCCTGTTGACCACCCCCTACGCCGAACTCGACCTGATCCGCCAGCCGGAACAGGCCAACGACCCACTGCAGGCTTTCGATGCCGCCGACGAGTACCTGCTTGCGCAGTTGCATGCACAGGCACCCGACGCCAGCTGCCGGGTGCTGGTGCTCAATGACAGCTTCGGTGCCTTGGCCGCCAGCCTGGCAGGCCGGCTGCAGGTGGTCAGCAGCGGCGATTCGCACCTGGCGCACCTGGCCCTGGAAAAGAACCTGGCGCGCAACGGCTTGCCGTTCGACAGCGTGCCCTTCGTGCCGGCCAGCGAACATTGGCAAGGCCCGTTCGACCGGGTGCTGGTGCGCGTGCCCAAGACCCTGGCCCTGCTTGAAGAACAGCTGATCCGCCTGCAGGGCCACCTGGCGCCTGGCGCGCAGGTGATTGCCGGGGCAATGATCAAGCACTTGCCCCACGCAGCCGGCGACCTGATGGAAAAGTACATAGGCCCGGTGCAGGCTTCGCTGGCGCAGAAAAAAGCCCGCCTGCTGACCGCAACGCTGGCCGAACGGCCGGCCGCAAGCTCGCCCTACCCTAGCCGCTATCGCCTCGACGCGCCGGCGCTGGAACTGGTCAACCACGCCAACGTGTTCTGCCGTGAAGGCCTGGATATCGGCACCCGGGCGTTCCTGCCGCATCTGCCACGCGACCTGGGCAACGCACGGGTTGCGGACCTGGGCTGCGGCAATGGCGTGCTGGCAATTGCCAGCGCTCTGGCCAACCCGGATGCCCAGTACACGCTGGTCGACGAATCGTACATGGCGGTGCAGTCGGCGCAGGAAAACTGGCAAGCCGCGCTGGGCGGACGCCCGGCGACCTTCATCGCAGCCGATGGGTTGGCCGGGGTGGAGAAGCAGTCGCTCGATGTGGTGCTGTGCAACCCGCCGTTCCACCAGCAGCAGGTGGTGGGCGATTTCCTTGCCTGGCGCATGTTCCAGCAGGCGCGCGAAGCGCTGGTGGTGGGTGGGGCGTTGTATATCGTGGGTAACCGCCACTTGGGCTATCACAGCAAGCTGGCGCGGTTGTTCCGGGGTGTGGAGCAGGTGGCGGCGACGCCCAAGTTTGTCATCCTCAAAGCCCGTAAATAAGCCTGTACCGGCCCTATCGCCGGCAAGCCAGCTCCCACAGGTGCAGCGTTGCCCAAGGGCAGTAGCTAACCTGTGGGAGCTGGCTTGCCGGCGATAGGGCCGGAGCAGGCTTACTCAATGGGTGGTAAGGCCCGCAGCCCCCATGAACAGCCGCATCACCCACGCTGCCACACCCAGGGCCGCAACACTCATTGCCCAGATCAGCACCAGCCAACCCAGTCGCTGCCACAGCGGTTTCTTCTCTTCCAGGCCATGTTTGCCGGTCATCATGCGGCCCTCCTAGTGATAGCCGTCTTCATGGGTCACCTTGCCGCGGAACACGTAGTAGCTCCAGAAGGTGTACATGAGAATGAACGGCAGGATGAACAGTGTGCCCACCAGCATGAAGCCCTGGCTTTGCGGTGGCGCTGCGGCATCCCAGATCGAAATCGACGGCGGGATGATGTTGGGCCACAGGCTGATGCCCAGGCCGCTGTAGCCGAGGAAGATCAGCACCAGGGTAAGCAGGAACGGCGTGTAGTGCGCATGGCGTGCCACCGCCTTGAGCAGCCCGTAGAACGTCACCAGTACCAGCAGCGGCACCGGCATGAACCAGATCAGGTTAGGCATGCTGAACCAGCGGTCGGCGATCTGTGGATAAGCGATCGGCGTCCACAGGCTGACGATACCGATGACTACCAGCAGTACCAGCGCCAGCGGCCGGGCCAGGTCATGCATCTTCTGTTGCAGCGGCCCTTCGGTCTTCATGATCAGCCAGGTGCACCCCAACAGGGTGTACGCAACGATCAACCCCACCCCACAGAACAGGGCGAACGGGGTGAGCCAGTCGAGGGTGCCACCGGCAAAATGGCGGTCGACCACCTTGAAGCCTTCGAGGAAGGCGCCCAGGGCCACGCCCTGGAAGAAGGTGGCGACCAGTGAGCCCCCGATGAACGCCTTGTCCCAGATATGCCGCTTGTCGGCCGTGGCCTTGAAGCGGAACTCGAAGGCCACGCCACGGAAGATCAAGCCGATCAGCATCAGGATCAGTGGCAGGTACAGGGCTTCGAGCACCACGGCATAGGCCATCGGGAACGCCCCGAACAGCCCTGCACCGCCCAGGACCAGCCAGGTTTCGTTGCCGTCCCACACCGGGGCGACGGTATTCATCATCACATCACGGTCCTGCTCGCCCTTGACGAACGGGAACAGCATGCCGATGCCCAGGTCGAAACCGTCCATCACCACGTACATCATGACGCCGAAAATGATGATCACGGCCCAAATCAGCGGAAGGTCGATACCCATGGCTCAGTCCTCCTTGCTCAGGCTGGCAGTCTTGGCCTCATGGCCGTCATCGGCGGCAGACAACGGCCGCGCCGGCGTGCGTTTCTGGCCGGGGCCGCCCGGTGTGTGCTCGTCGCCTTCGCCCGTCTGCGGGCCTTTGCGCACCAGGCGCATCATGTAGCCAAGGCCGGCGCCGAACAGGGCGAAATACACCACCACGAAGGCAACCAACGTGAAACCAAGCTGGGCGTAGCTGTGGTTGGACACACCGTCCGCGGTGCGCATCAGGCCATACACCACCCAGGGTTGGCGACCGATCTCGGTGGTGAACCAGCCGGCCAGCAATGCGATCAGCCCGGAAGGCCCCATCCATAGCGCCATATACAGGAACGGGCGCGAGGTGTAGAGCGTGCCGCGCTTGCGCAGCCAGAGGCTCCACAGGCCAACGAAGATCATCAGCAAGCCGAGCCCGACCATGATCCGGAACGACCAGAAGACGATGGTCGAGTTGGGCCGGTCCTCGGGCGGAAATTCCTTCATCGCCGGCACCTGCTTGTCCAGGCTGTGGGTCAGGATCAGGCTGCCGAGCGCCGGGATCTCGACCTTGAAGCGCGTGGTCTCGGCCTTCATGTCGGGGATACCGAACAGGATCAGCGGGGTCGGCTCGCCAGGCACATTCTCCCAGTGCCCTTCGATCGCCGCGATTTTCACCGGCTGGTGCTTGAGCGTATTGAGGCCGTGGAAGTCGCCAATCACCGCCTGGACCGGGGCAACGATCAACGCCATCCACATGGCCATCGACAGCATCTTGCGCACCGCCGGGTTGTCACGCCCGCGCAGCAGGTGCCAGGCCGCCGAGGCGCCGACGAAAAACGCAGTGGAAACGAACGCGGCCGTGGCCATGTGCATCAGCCGGTAGGGGAACGATGGGTTGAACACCACCGCAAACCAGTCCACCGGTATCACCCGGCCATCGATGATCTCGTGGCCTTGGGGGGTTTGCATCCAGCTGTTGGAGGCGAGGATCCAGAACGTGGAGACCAGCGTGCCGAGTGCCACCATGCACGTGGAGAAAAAGTGCAGGCCGCGGCCCACACGGTTCCAGCCAAACAGCATGACGCCAAGGAAACCTGCCTCGAGGAAGAAGGCGGTCAGCACCTCGTAGGTCAGTAACGGCCCGGTCACGGCGCCAGCGAACTCGGAGAAGCGGCTCCAGTTGGTACCAAACTGGTAGGCCATCACCAGGCCTGAGACCACGCCCATGCCGAAGTTGACGGCAAAGATCTTCGACCAGAAGTGATAGAGGTCACGGTAGACCTGCTGGTGGGTCCGCAGCCACAGGCCTTCGAGGACTGCAAGGTAGCTGGCCAGGCCAATGGTGATGGCCGGGAACAGGATGTGGAACGACACGGTAAAGGCAAACTGCATTCGGGCGAGCTCTAAGGCCTCTATTCCGAACATGGTGCTTCCTCTTCAGATAATCCGGCGTCCGGGCTTGTGGCCCAGTCGCCCACTGCCCCCACTTGGTCGAGTACGGCGCGTTGGAATTGTTCTGTTCGATCGCAGGGATTCCGGCCCAGAGGGCCAATTCGTTGAATCTGGAACGATTGACCCAGATCAACGAATGCTAGGAAGCATAGTCCCGAATAGGCCGGCGGGCCGTGTGGTTGTTTGCCGCGTGACCCGTTGCCCCACCCTCTTTCATAAAGCGTGAAAAAGTGCCGATTCGGGCAAACAGTAACTACTTGTTACAAACAGATGATACGCTGCGCGCCCCTCTACTGCGCCGAGGCCCCTGGTTTCCGATGTCCGATTCCGCACCGCAGTTGTTGCGTCACCACCGCCCCTTCCTGGCCTTCTGGCTGGCCCGTGTATTCACCGCCAGCGGCTTCCAGATGCTCACCGTGGCCATTGGCTGGCACCTCTACCAGTTGACCGGCAATGTGCTGGACCTGGGCCTGGTCGGCCTGGTCAAGTTCGCCCCGCGAGTGCTGTTCATGCTGCACACCGGGCATGTGGCCGACCGCTATGACCGGCGCAAGGTCGCCGCCCTGTGCCAGAGCCTGCAGGGGCTGATTGCCCTGGCGCTGGCGGTGGGCAGCGCCACCGACAACGTCACCCGCGAGCTGATCTTCGCCCTCGCCTTCCTGCTGGGCGCCACGCGCTCGTTCGAAATGCCGGCAACCCAGGCGCTGTTACCTAATGTGGTGCCGCCCGGGCTGTTCCCGCGGGCGGTGGCGGCTTCGGCGTCGGCTACCCAGTCGGCAACCATCGTGGCGCCGGCGGTGGGCGGCTTCCTGTATGCCTTTGGCAGCCTCTGGGTGTATGGCCCCACCGTGGCCCTGTATGCCATCGCCTGCGTGCTCACCCTGAGCCTGCAGGCGCGCGGCCAGGTGGTGCAGCGCGGGCGTGCCAGCATCGAATCGCTGCTGGCCGGCATCCGCTTCATCCGCAGCCGGCCCGACATTCTCGGGGCCATTTCGCTGGACCTGTTCGCCGTACTGCTGGGTGGGGCCACCGCGCTGCTGCCGGTGTTCGCCAAGGACATCCTGCTGACCGGCCCGCTGGGCCTGGGCCTGCTGCGTTCGGCGCCGGCGGTGGGGGCATTGTGCATGTCGCTGTGGCTGGCGCGCTTCCCGTTCGAACGCAACGTCGGGCGAACCATGTTCACAGCAGTCGGGGTATTCGGCGTGGCCACCATCGCCTTCGGCCTGTCGACCTCGTTCTGGTTCTCGCTGGCGGTGCTGGTGGTGCTGGGCGCGGCGGACATGATCAGCATGGTCATTCGCAGTTCGTTCGTGCAATTGGAGACACCGGATGAAATGCGCGGGCGAGTGAGCGCGGTGAACGGGTTGTTCATTGGTGCCTCGAACCAGCTCGGCGAATTCGAATCGGGCGTCACGGCGCACTGGTTTGGCACAGTGCCGGCGGTGGTGATGGGCGGGGTAGGCACGCTGGTGGTGACGGGGGTGTGGATAAAAATGTTTCCGACACTGGCCAAGCGGGACCGGTTGCATAATGGTTGATCAGTTGTCTGTGCCGGCGTCTTCGCGGGACAAGCCCGCTCCCACAGGCCGGTACAGGCAATAGGCAATGCCATTCCCAACGGCCATAGGCCCCCGCCAAGCATGCTGGTATGATGCGCGGCTTTTTTCCTCCCCACACAAAACCACGGCAACCGGTACGGTCTGTGCTTTGCTGATGGGGTCGATACATTCATGGCGCCGGGGGCGCCTTGGGGAGCGGGCATGCTGGAAAGGCTGTTTCAACTAAGAGCACACAACACCAACGTGCGCACCGAGATTCTCGCGGGCGTCACCACCTTCCTGGCCATGGCCTACATCCTGTTCGTCAACCCGAGCATCCTCGGCGAGACCGGCATGGACAAGGGCGCGATCTTCGTCGCCACCTGCCTGGCAGCGGCCATCGGCTCTGCGACCATGGGCCTGATTGCCAACTACCCGATCGCCCTGGCGCCGGGCATGGGCCTGAACGCGTTCTTCACCTACACCGTGGTGCTGCACATGGGCCACACCTGGCAAGTGGCGCTGGGCGCGGTGTTCCTGTCGGCGGTGATGTTCTTCCTGTTGTCGATCTTCCGCATCCGCGAATGGATCGTGAACAGCATCCCGCTGCCGCTGCGTTCGGCGATTGCCGCCGGTATCGGTCTGTTCCTGGCATTGATCGCCCTGCATAACGCCGGCATCGTCGTTGATAACCCGGCCACCTTGGTGGGCATGGGCGACCTCAAGCAGCCGTCGGTGATTCTCGCCACGCTGGGCTTCTTCCTGATCGTCGGCCTTGAGTCGCTGAAGGTGCGTGGCGCGGTGTTGATCGGCATCCTGGCCGTCACCGTCGCATCGATCGCAATGGGCGTGACGCCGTTCGGCGGGATCGTGTCGATGCCACCTTCGCTGGCACCCACCTTCCTGCAGCTGGACATCGCCGGTGCCCTCGATGTGGGCCTGATCAGCGTGATCTTCGCGTTCCTGTTCGTCGACCTGTTCGACAACTCCGGCACCCTGATCGCCGTGGCCAAGCGCGCCGGCCTGATGGGCAAGGACGGCCACATGCCGAAGATGGGCCGCGCCCTGATCGCCGACAGCACCGCCGCCATGGCCGGTTCCCTGCTGGGCACCTCGACCACCACCAGCTACATCGAGTCCGCTGCGGGCGTGAGCGCCGGTGGCCGCACCGGCCTGACTGCCATCGTGGTTGCCGTGCTGTTCCTGCTGGCGCTGTTCTTCGCCCCCCTGGCCGGTAGCGTGCCGGCGTTCGCCACCGCGCCGGCGCTGCTGTTCGTCGCCGTGCTGATGGCCTCGGGCCTGGCAGAAATAAACTGGGACGACGTCACCGAAGCTGCACCGGTGGTGGTGACCGCCCTGGCCATGCCGCTGACCTACTCGATCGCCAACGGTATCGCCTTCGGCTTCATCTCCTGGACCGCCGTCAAGCTGATCTCCGGCCGCCACCGCGACCTGAACCCAGCCCTGGTGATCCTTTCCATCCTGTTCGTCATCAAGCTGGGCTGGTTCAACGCATGAGTGCTGCTTTCGACCCCTCCTCCTACGCCACCCAGCTGGACGCCAAGGTTGCCCGGCTACGCGAGCTGCTGGCGCCATTCGGCGCGCCGGAACCGGCTGTTTTCGACTCGCCGCGCGAGCACTACCGCCTGCGCGCCGAGTTCCGCCTGTGGCGCGAGGACGGCCAGCGCCACTACGCCATGTTTGCCCCGGGCGATAAGCACAAGGCGATCCTGATCGAGGATTTCCCCATCGCCAGCCAGCGCATCAATGCACTGATGCCCCGCCTGAAGGCGGCCTGGCAGGCCAGCGAGGAACTGGGCAACCGCCTGTTCCAGGTGGAGTTCCTCACCACCCTGGCCGGCGATGCGATGATCACCATGTGCTACCACCGTCCGCTGGACGAGGCCTGGGAAGCAGAAGCGCGGCAATTGGCTGAAGCGCTGGGCGTGAGCGTGATCGGCCGCTCCAAGGGCAAGCGCCTGGTGATCGGCCGCGACTACGCGGTGGAAAAACTCGACGTGGCTGGCCGTGTGTTCAGCTATCGCCAGCCGGAAGGCGCCTTCACCCAGCCCAACGGCGCGGTGAACCAGAAGATGCTGAGCTGGGCCTTCGAGGCCATTGGCGAGCGCCAGGACGATTTGCTGGAGCTGTACTGCGGCAACGGCAACTTCACCCTGCCGCTGGCCACCCGCGTGCGCCAGGTGCTGGCGACCGAAATCAGCAAGACCTCGGTCAATGCCGCGCTGAGCAACCTCGACGAGAACGCTGTGGATAACGTGCGCCTGGTACGCTTGTCGGCCGAAGAGCTGACCCAGGCGCTGAATGAGGTGCGGCCGTTCCGTCGCCTGGAAGGCATAGACCTGAAAAGCTATGAGTTCGGCACGGTGTTTGTCGACCCACCACGGGCCGGCATGGACCCGGACACCTGCGAACTGACCCGGCGTTTCGAGCGGATTCTGTACATCTCCTGCAACCCCGAAACCCTGGCGCAGAACATCGCCCAGCTGCAAGATACCCACCGTATCGAACGCTGTGCGCTGTTCGACCAGTTCCCGTACACCCATCACATGGAAAGCGGCGTGTTGCTGGTCCGGCGCTGAACTGCCACCCGGTGGGGCCTGTACGGCCCACCGGGCGCTTCAGGAGAGTTATGCCGATGGACCAGCTGAACGCCATGCAGACCTTCCGCCGGGTCGTCGACCTCGGCAGCTTCAGTGCCGCCGCCAGCCTGACAGGCCAGTCCCATACCGTGCTATCACGCCAGGTGAAACAGCTGGAACGCCAGCTGGGCACGCAACTGCTTACCCGCACTACCCGTCGCCTGCACCTGACCGAAGCCGGAACACTGTTCTATCGCCACTGCGTGCAGATTCTGGAACAGATGCAAGCGATGACCCTGGAACTGTCCGAGCATCAGCAACAACCCACGGGCAACCTGCGCCTGGGCGTGGCGACCGCATTTGGCGAGCTTGAATTGGCGCGCTGGTTGCCGGACTTTGTCGAACGCCACCCGCATTTGCAGGTAGAGCTCAATTGCAGCGACCGTTTCGTCGACCTGCTGGAAGAAGAAATCGATGTCTGCCTGCGGATCACCGATCATCTGCCTGACTCCAGCCTGGTTGCTCGCCTGCTGGCGCACAGCGAGGTGCTGCTGGTGGCAGCGCCGCGCTATCTGCAACGCCACGGCACGCCCACTTCCCTCGACACGTTGGCCGTCCATCCCCTGCTCGGCTACAGCAATCTGCCTCACCCACAGCGTCTGTTTCTGACCAACCCAGAGGGTGAACAGCGCAACATCCTGATGCCCCGGCGCCTCAGCGCCAACTCGCCGATGGCCCTGCGCGCTGCTGCCATTGGCGGGCTGGGCATTGCCAGCTTTGATCGTTTCATCGTGCATGACGCCTTGCTGGACGGGCGCCTGGTGCCGGTGCTCAAGGACTGGAAATTACCACCACGCAACCTGTATGCGGTGTACCCCCAAAGCCGCTACCTGGCACCCAAGGTGCGGGCGTTGCTGGACTATGCGCAAACCTACTACGCGCAGCCGAGATGGCAGGCCTGATCTGTGCAAAACATGAACAAGTCATGCGCGTCGATAGGCGTATTTGTGCAGGAACGGTTTAGTTAGGCTTCGTTGCACTGTCACTCAACGAAGGAACACCACCATGAAGGCATTGCAGGCAATCATCGCGGGCGTGGCGCTCGCCACCCTGGCCGTTGGCATCAACGCAGCAGAAAAAACCGTGTCAGTACCCGATAGCGCAGCATTGAAGTGGCAGGACGTACCCAACACCAACGGCGCAGTCAGCTACGCCAACGTTGAGGGGGACATTTTCGGCAAGGGGCCTTACTCGGCCTATGTGAAATTCAGCAAAGGGACCGACAATGGTTTGCACCAGCACAGCCAGGCACTGCCGACCGTGGTGCTGAAGGGTACTTTCTACGCGGTAATCGATGGCAAGCGCACCGAGTTTTCAGCCGGGTCCTACTACAAGCTGCCGGCCGACCTGGTGCATGAAAGCGGGTGCACTGCGGCGGCCGATTGCCTGCTGTTCCAGTACCAGGCCGATGCTTTCGACCTGAAGCCTGTGAACGGCTGACAGCCCGGGGCCGCCTTGCGGCCCCAGCCTCCCATCAGAAGTCGAAGAACACCGTCTCCCCTTCCCCCTGAATACGGATATCAAAGCGATACGCCGTCTTCCCGTCCACTTCGCAACGCTTGGCAATCAAGGTTTCACGCCGCTGTGGCTGCTCGATCAGGTTGAGCACCGGGCACTTGGCATTGGCCTGGGCTTCGTCATCGAAGTACAGGCGCGTGTGCAGGTGGATGTTGATACCACGGGCAAACAGGCTGATGTTGATGTGCGGCGCCATCGGCACGCCAGCCGCATTGTTCACCACACCCGGCTTGACCGTGTGCAGGGTCCACTCACCGGCATCGAAGGTGGTAGCGGTGCGGCCAAAGCTGTTGAAGGCGTTTTCCAGGTTGTAGGCATCCTGGTACTCGCCATTGGCGTCGGCCTGCCACACTTCAAGGAACGAGTCGCGCACCAGGTGGCCGTTACCGTCATACACCTGGCCAAGCAGCAGAATGTGCTCGCCTGGCGCGTCTGGCTTGGCCAGGCGGTTCCAGATTTCCTGATCGCGGGTCGGGTTGCCGGCCGCTTCCAGGGCCAGGCCGATGTGCACGTAGGGGCCGGCGGTCTGCGAAGGGGTTTCCGGCAGCAGTTCGATTGGCATGGCGGGTTCCTCAGCAGTTTTCGAAGTGGGTCTTGCGCTGGCCGCGCAGCACGATGTCGAAGCGGTAGGCCAGGCAGTCCATCGGGTTAGCGTTGCTCATGTCGAGCTTGGCGATCAACTGCTGTACAGCTTCAGGGTTGGCGATCGACTTGACGATCGGGCACATCGGGATCAGCGGGTCACCCTCGAAATACAGCTGGGTGATCAGCTTGGTGGCAATCGACGGGCCGCTGATGCCGAAGTGGATGTGCGCCGGGCGCCAGTCGTTAGGGCCGTTGCGCCATGGGTACGGGCCCGGCTTGATGGTGCGGAAGCTGTAATAGCCGTCGCTGTCGGTCAGGCAACGGCCGACACCACCGAAGTTCGGGTCTAGCGGTGCCAGGTAACGGTCGTTCTTGTGCCGATAGCGGCCACCGGCGTTGGCTTGCCACATCTCCACCAGGGTGTTCGGCACAGGCTTGCCGTACTGGTCGACCACGCGGCCGGCCACGATGATGCGCTCGCCGATTGGCAGGCCGCCGTTGTTGAAGTTCAGCAACAGGTCATGGTCGTGGGCGCCGAAGCCCAGGTGGGAAAAGTTCGGACCAGTGGTTTCGCTGATCGACTGCGGAATACTGACCAGTGCCTGGCGCGGCGAGCGGGCAATGGACGTTTTGTAGTCAGGCGTAAGGGCTTTGGGGTGCCAGTTGCGATCACGGATCACGAAGCGGCTGTTGTCCTGTGCGGGCATGCCGGTTTCCTCTCTTGGAATTATGTGAACGCCTGGGCGTGGCAGGCGGACTTACAGTTTCCGGCAGGTCGCGCGCGATTAATATTGAAATCGACCACTCCATACATAACCAAATGGTTATGGATTAACACCTTGGCCTGACAGTGGTGCAGTTCCTGAACTAATCTTTGTCTTCTTGTTTCACGCTCGGGAGAGCACTCATGGAATGGCGAAAAGGCCGACGCAGCGACAACGTGGTCGATGCCCGGGGTGAAGGTGGCGGTGGCGGCGGCATGCGTTTCGGCGGCGGCAAAGGCCTGGGGCTTGGGGCGATTCTGCTGATCGTCGGCATCGGCTGGCTCACCGGGCAGGACCCATTGCAGATTCTGGGCCAGCTCACCGGCCAGATGGAACAGCAGCAACAGCAGACGGCACCCAGTGGCACGGGCGCCAAGGCGCCACCGGCCAACGACCAGCAGGCCGAGTTCGTTGCCTCGGTGCTGGGCGACACCGAGGACACCTGGAAAGCGCTGTTTGCCGAAGCCGGCAAGCAATACCGTGACCCCAAGCTGGTGCTGTTCAGCGGCCAGGTCAATTCGGCCTGCGGCTTTGCCTCGGCAGCGGTGGGGCCGTTCTACTGCCCGGCGGACCAGCGGGTGTACCTGGACATGTCGTTCTTCCGTGAAATGGAAAACCGCTTCGCTGCGGCCGGCGACTTCGCCCAGGCCTACGTGATTGCCCACGAAATCGGCCACCATGTGCAGACCCTGCTGGGCGTTTCGGCCAAGGTCGATGCCGCACGCCGCAACGGCCAGCGCATGGAGGGCGATAACGGCCTGCTGGTGCGCCAGGAGCTGCAAGCCGACTGCCTGGCCGGGGTGTGGGCCTACCAGGCGCAAAAACGCCTGAACTGGCTGGAGCCGGGTGACGTCGAGGAAGCGCTGAACGCGGCCAACGCCATTGGCGATGACCGCCTGCAACAGCAAGGCCGCGGCCGCGTGGTACCGGACTCCTTCACCCATGGCACCTCGGCGCAGCGGGTGCGTTGGTTCAAGGCCGGGTTTGCCCAAGGTGAGGTGAACAGCTGCGATACCTTCAGCGCGCGCAGCCTCTGAAACTGCCGGGGCTGCTTTGCAGCCCCTGGTTATCCAGTTACAAATCTGCTGAAAAAGCGTTTCAGCTTCCCTGATCATTGCCGATAACCCCTGCACGAATCAGCGGGCAGCCAGAACAACAACGCCTTGCGATCGAAGATCAAGAGAGCGAAAACTACTTCTGGAGAGCGTGCATGAACAGCTGGTTCGCCAACATCAGCGTCAACCTCAAACTTGGCCTGGGCTTCGGCCTGGTGCTGATCCTCACCGGCCTGCTGGCCCTGACCGGCTGGACCAGCCTGGGCAGCCTGATCGACCGCAGCAACTGGATGGGTGACATCGGCCAGCTCAACAAAGACCTGACCGACCTGCGCATTGCGCGCCTGCAGTACATGATCGCCAACGGCGACGATACCGCCGCCGCCAACACCCAGACCAAGCTGGATGCCTTCAGCAAGCAGCAGGCCTACCTGGCCAGCACGTTCACAAGCCCGGACAACGTCAAGCTGCTCAATGAGCTGGGCGCAACCATCAGCGCCTACAAGGTCTCGCTGAACAAGATGCGCCAAGGCTACGACGCTACCCGCGCTGCGCGCGTTGCCATGGACGGTTCGGCCACCCGCGCCGACCAGGCCATGGACGCCCTCAGCCAGCAAGTGATGGCGCGCCCAGAGGCTGACAGCGTGCGCCTGGCCCAGTACCAGCTGATCAGCAAGGCCCGCCAGCAACTGCTACAGGTGCGCATCGACGTGCGCGGCTACATTGCCGACAACAGTGCTGCCAACGAGCAGGCCGCCCTGCGCCAGCTGGATGCAGCGCTAGCCGATATCGGCAACCTCAAGCGCCAGCTGCCCGCCGAGGACGCCCGCCTGCAACAGTTCGAAAGCTCGGTACTGGCCTACCGTGACGCCGTGCGCCAGTTCCGCGACGCGGTGGCCAACATCACCACCTCGCGCGCCGAAATGACGGTGCAGGGCGCCGATATCGTCAAGCGCAGCGATGCGCTGTACCAGATCCAGCTGGAACGCCGCGACATCGAGAGCACCCAGGCCCGCACCCTGCAGGCCATCGCTACCCTGCTGGCGCTGCTGGTCGGCATCCTGGCAGCGGTACTGATCACCCGCCAGATCACCGGCCCACTGCGTGAAACCCTGGTAGCGGTAGAAAAGATCGCCAGCGGCGACCTCACCCAGCATGCGCGCATCACCCGCCGCGACGAACTGGGCGTGCTGCAGCAAGGCATCGCGCGCATGGGCACCACCCTGCGCGAGCTGATCACCGGCATCCGCGACGGCGTCACCCAGATTGCCAGCGCCGCCGAAGAGCTGTCGGCAGTCACCGAACAGACCAGTGCCGGCGCCAACAGCCAGAAGGTCGAGACCGACCAGGTGGCCACCGCCATGCACGAAATGGCCGCCACCGTTCAGGAAGTGGCGCGCAATGCCGAGCAGGCCTCGCATGCCGCCACCGGTGCCGACGACGAGGCCCGCGCCGGCGACCGCGTGGTAGGCGAGGCGATTGGCCAGATCGAACGCCTGGCCGAGGACATGCACCGCTCCACCGAGGCCATGAACCTGCTGCAGCAGGAAAGCCAGAAGATCGGCAGCGTGATGGACGTGATCAAGTCGGTGGCCGAACAGACCAACCTGCTGGCGCTCAATGCGGCGATCGAGGCGGCGCGTGCCGGCGAGGCCGGTCGTGGTTTTGCCGTGGTCGCCGACGAAGTGCGTGGCCTGGCCCAGCGCACGCAGAAGTCCACCGAAGAAATCGAAGCGCTGATTGCCAGCCTGCAGGATGGGACCCAGCAAGTGGCGAACGCCATGCAGGGCAGCCGTACCTTGACCGACAGCAGCGTCGAACTGGCACGTAAGGCCGGGGCCTCGCTGGAAAACATCACCAGCACGGTGTCGAGCATCCAGTCGATGAACCAGCAGATTGCTGCGGCGGCGGAGCAACAGAGTGCGGTGGCTGAAGAGATCAGCCGCAGCATCCTGAATGTGCGTGATGTGTCCGAGCAGACGGCGGCGGCCAGTGACGAGACGGCAGCGTCGAGCGTGGAGCTTGCGCGGTTGGGTGGGCAGTTGCAGACACTGGTCAGCCAGTTCCGCGTTTGACCTGGGTAACCCGGGGCCGCTTTGCGGCCCTATCGCCGGCAAGCCAGGCTCCCACAGGGACTGCATAGGCCTCGTGGGCATCGCCTCCCTGTGGGAGCTGGCTTGCCGGCGATAGGGCCGGTACAGGTGTCCGCTTACTTGACGATCATCCCCACCCCACGCCCACGCGGATCGGAAGCGGTCTCAAGCTTCGCCCCATCCACCCGGATTGCCTGGATATCGCCCATCTCCCAGCCCTGGTCCTCCAGCACATAGCCCATCTGCTTCAGCTCATCCGCCACCGGCCCGGTCAGAGGTGCATAGCTGTCAAAGTAGATGGTGTCCTTGGGCAGCAACTGATGGTGCACGCGCTGCGCCGCCACCGCCTTGTCCAGCGGCATACCGTAGTCGTACAGGTTGTTCATCACCTGGAAGATCGAGGTGAAGATCCGCGAGCCCCCCGGGGTACCGATGACCAGCTCGACCTTGCCATCGCGAGTCATCAGGCTGGGGCTCATCGAGGACAGCATGCGCTTGCCCGGCTCGATTGCGTTGGCATCGCCACCGACTACGCCAAAGGCATTGGCAGCGCCTGGCTTGGCGCTGAAGTCATCCATCTCGTCATTGAGCAGGAAGCCTGCGCCCTTCACCACCACGCCGCTGCCGTAGTCGAGGTTGAGGGTGTAGGTGTTGCTGACCGCGTTGCCCTGCTTGTCGACGATCGAGAAATGCGTGGTCTGGTGCGGCTCAAGGCCGGGCTTGACCTTGTCGGTGTCAGAAATGGCCTTCGGGTTGACCTGCGCGGCGCGCTTGGCCAGGTAGTCCTTGGCCACCAGTTGGTCCACCGGCACCTTGGTAAAGGCCGGGTCGCCCAGGTAGTCGGCACGGTCGGCGAATACGCGCTTCTCGATTTCGGCCAACAGGTGGATGTACTGCGCCGAGTTGTGCGCCACCCCCTTGAAGTCCGCCGCGCGGTCTTCCTTGATGCCCAACAGCTGGGCCAAGGCGACGCCGCCAGAGCTTGGCGGTGGTGCGGTGTAGACCACGTTGCCACGCCAGCTCACCGCCATCGGCTCACGCCATACGGCTTTGTAATCCTTCAAGTCATCCTTGGTGATCAGGCCCTTGTCAGCCTGCATCTGCGCCACCAGCAGGTCGGCGGTCTTGCCCTGGTAGAACTCGCTCACGCCCTTGTCGGCGATGCGTTCCAGGGTCTGGGCCATTTCTGGCTGCTTGAACAGCTCGCCGACCTTCATGTTGCCGAAGTAGTCATTGAAGTTGGTCGCCGTCTTGAACAGGCCCTGGGCATCGTTGCGGTATTGGTACTGTTTCTCGGCCACCTTGAAGCCGTTTTTTGCATAGCCGATGGCCGGGGTCAGCAGCTCGCTCCAGGGCAGCTTGCCGAACTTCTGGTGCGCCTCCCAAAGGCCCATCACCGTGCCAGGCACACCCGCGGCGCGAACCCCGACCAGGCTGAGGTTTTCGATGACCTCGCCCTTGTCGTCCAGGTACATGTTGCGTGTAGCAGCCTTAGGCGCGACTTCGCGGTAGTCGAGGAAGTAGGGCTTGCCGTCGACGAATAATGTCATGAACCCACCACCGCCGATGTTACCGGCCTCCGGGTAAGTCACCGCCAGAGTGAAGGCCGTGGCCACTGCGGCGTCTACCGCGTTGCCACCCTTTTTCAGAATATCGGCGGCTACCTGTGCACCATATTGATCGGGTGCAGCCACCGCGCCGCCCTCCAGTGTGGCGGCATAAACCGAGGAACAGCTCAGGATCGCGGCTGCGAGAGCCAGGTACTGGAACGGGACAATACGCATGACACTTCCTTGGTGTTGTTTTTGTTGAGCAGTCAGTAAGGCCGAAGCGTTTCGACTGTGCAATCAACCGTAGGAAATTTCGCCGCCTGTGGACAGGATCTGTCGCGTTCAGGCAACTCAGCAGGCGTACATCGCCAGCTTGCGCTGGATAAAGTCGAGGAAGCACTGAATACGCAGCGCCAGCTGGGTATTGCGGTAGTACACCGCGTGGATCGGCTGGCGGTAGCCATTGTTGGCCTCGGCCAGGAGCACTTGCAGGCGCCCGGCGCGGATGTCCTCGTGGGTCATGAAGTGCGACAGGCTGACGATGCCCTCGCCGGCCAGTGCCAGCTGGCGCAGGGTCTCGCCGCTGGAGGCGATCAGTGCCGGGCGGATGCTGAAGCGGTCACCCTGGGCGTGGCGCAGCGGCCAATGGTTGAGCGATTCGGGCTGGCTGAAACCGAGCAGGCAGTGGTTGGCAAGGTCTTCGACCCGCTGCGGCGTGCCGTGCTGCTCAAGGTACGCCGGGCTGGCCAGCACCTGCACCGGGCTGCACCCCAGGTTGCGCGCGTGCAGGCTGGAGTCGGCCAGTTCGCCGATGCGGATCGCCACATCGGTGCTTTGCTCCAGCAGGTCGATGATCAGGTCATCGGTGTTCAGTTCCAGCTCGATGCCCGGGTACTCGCGACGGAACTCGCCGATCCACGGCAGGATGGCATGCAGCATGAACGGCGCAGCGGCGTTGATGCGCAAGCGCCCGGTGGGCGTCTGGTGGTTCATCGACAGGCGCTCTTCCATCTCGTCCATCTGCTCCAGGATCAACCGTGAGCGCTCAAGGAAGTAGCGACCCTCTTCGGTGAGGTCCATGCGCCGGGTGGTGCGGTTGACCAGGGTGGTACCCAGCTTGCCTTCCAGGCGCGACAAGGTGCGGCTGACGGCGGACGGGGTCTGGCCCATCTGCTCGGCGGCGGCAGAAATCGAGCCGCAATCGATGACGGCGACGAATACCTGGAGTTCTTCGGATCGGGTTTTCACATCTGGGCCTGTGGTTGGACTGTGCAAGGATTAGATAGCCGCTTGTCGAGGCCAAGTCCAGAGGCGCCTGTACCGGCCTCTTCGCGGGGCAAGCCC
Source organism: Pseudomonas putida S13.1.2 (assembly GCF_000498395.2). Lineage (NCBI taxonomy): Bacteria > Pseudomonadati > Pseudomonadota > Gammaproteobacteria > Pseudomonadales > Pseudomonadaceae > Pseudomonas > Pseudomonas putida. The sequence continues at coordinate 5,948,106 of NZ_CP010979.1, read as the reverse complement.
GCTCCCACAAGTTCTCCGCAGTCCTTCAGACCTGTGCAATACCTGTGGGAGCGGGCGAGCCCGCGAAGAGGCCAGAGCAGGCAACACATTACTTTGCCTTGCCAAACACCTTGTCCAGATGTGCTTCATAAGCCGTCAACGCCGCCGGCACATCCGGGCGCTTCATCACGTCCACCGCCAGGTAAGTCGGCAGGCCGGTCATGCCAAGGAACTGGTTGGCCTTGTGGAACGGGAAGTACACGGCATCCACACCCTTGCCTTCGAAGAAATCACTCGGGTCATCGAACGCCTGCTGCGGCGCATTCCAGGTCAGCGACAGCATGTACTGCTTGCCGTGCAACAGGCCACCGCTGCCGTACTTCTGGGTGTGGTCCGAACGGGTACGGCCATCGTTGGCGTAAAGGCTGCCATGGCCAGCGGTAAAGACTTCGTCGATGTACTTTTTCACGGTCCAGGGTGCGCCCATCCACCAGCCCGGCATCTGGTAGACGATGACATCGGCCCAGAGGAACTTCTCTACCTCGGCCTGCACGTCGTAGCCGCCGTCGATGAAGGTTTGCTGCACGTCGAAACCGGCACGGTCCAGGTGAGCGATGGCCGCTTCGTGCAAGGTCGCGTTGAGGCGGCCTTCGGAGTGAGCGAACTGTTTACCACCATTGAGCAGAAGGATCTTTTTCATGCTGGCCTCCCGGGCCGAGTCAAAATTGATGCCGGCAGGTTAGAGGCTCGCGGGGGAGGGATACAGCGATGACGGGGCAAAATACAATTGACCAGAAGTCACGAATGGGCAAAGCATTATTGCCGTAGAATCGATTCACAACCCATCACCGAGTAGCGCCCCATGAGTGAGCAGTTCGCCTTCATCCTCAAAGCCAAGACCCGCCCGGAAATGGCTGATGCGTTCGAATCCCTGTTCCGCCCCTTCGTCGAGCCCAGCCGCCAGGAGCCGGGCTGCATCGAGTACCACATGCTGCGCGACCAGCAGGACCCGAGCCTGTTCGTATTCTTTGAAGTGTGGGCCGACCAGGCCGCGCTGGACGTGCACTCGGCCTTGCCGCACATGAAGGCGTTTTTTGAAAAGCGCATGGACTACCTGGAGCGCGATTTCGATATCCAGCGGGTCGACATGCTCAGCGCATCATGCGCTAGCCGTTGATCAGCAAGTGGCCGCCGAGTGCGGCCAAGCCGATGAAGAAGCAACGCTTGAACATCTGCGCGCTGATGCGCTGGCGCAACCACTGCCCGGCCAGCATGCCGAGCAAGGCGGGCGCCAGCATCAGCAGCGAAGCCCCCAACGCCTGGCCACCGAGGGCATCCTGCCCGGCCAGGCCAACGGCCAGCGCAAGGGTCGACACCGTGAACGAAAGGCCCAGGGCCTGGATCATCTGTTCACGGCTCAGGCCCAGGCTTTGCAGGTAGGGCACGGCAGGTATCACGAAAACCCCGGTTGCCGCCGTGACCATCCCCGTCACCAGCCCGCAGGCCGGCCCCAGCCAACGCTCGTGCGCCGGCGCCAGGTGCACGCCCGGGCCGACCAGCCCGTACAACGCATACACCAGCAAGGCCGCACCCAGCGCGTGCACGGCCCATGGGCCACTGTCGATCCCCAGCCAGGCACTGCCCAGCAAGGTGCCAATGACGATCAGCGTCAGCATCGGCCCCAGCCGCACCAGCAACGGCCGCAGGTGCCCGCCGCTGGCCAGTTGCCAAAGGTTGGTGAGGGTCGAAGGCACGATCAGCAACGCGGCAGCCTGCCCCGGCGGCATAGCCAGGCCCAGCAGGCCCATGGCGATGGTCGGCAGGCCCAAGCCGATCACCCCCTTGACCGCGCCTGCCAGCAGGAAGGTCAGTACCACCAGCAGCGACAGTGCCGGGCCAATGTTGTGATAGAAAGCAAGCAAGGTTGTCATGGGCTGATGATGGCGGGTTCCGGGCAGCGGGAAAATCTGCCATACACTTAGCCAGACTCTTGCACTGACAGAGCCACATGCATTTCGACCTGATCGACCTCAAGCTGTTCCAGCACACCCTGGAGTGCGGCAACATCACCGCCGGCGCCAGCCGCAGCCACCTGTCGCTGCCGGCAGCCAGCGCGCGCATCCGCGCCATGGAGGCATCGCTGGGTACCCCGTTGCTGGAGCGTAACCGCCGGGGCGTGCAGCCGACACCGGCTGGTCAGGCACTGCTGCAGCATGCACGCCTGATAGGCCAGCAGGTCGAGCGCCTGCAGTTTGATCTGGGCCAGTACGCGCAAGGGCAGCAGGGCCAGGTACGCCTTTTATGCAACACAGCTGCACTTACGGAATACCTGCCGGAACTGCTGGCCGGCTACCTGGCTGAAAACCCCGGGGTCAGCGTGGAGGTGCAAGAGCTGCCGAGCCTGCGCATTGTGCTGGCGATTACCCAGGGCATGGCGGATTTTGGCATCGTTTCAACCGCCGCGCCCAACGAACACCTGCAGACCCGCCCTTTTCGCGATGACCCGCTGGTACTGGTGACACCCTTGGGCCACCCGCTGGCCAGTGAGGTGGCGCCCCGCTTCATCGACAGCCTGGTGCATGGCTATGTCGGGCTGGGGGCCGGTAGCGCGTTGGCGTTGTACCTGGAAGAACAGGCGCTGCGTGAGGGGCGCCGTATGCAAGTGCGGGTGCGGGCCGAGGGTTTCGATGGGGTGATCCGCATGGTTGCAGGCGGGGCCGGCGTCGGGGTGGTGCCGCTGGCAGCAGTGAAGCGCTGGCAGGGCGTGCTGCCGTTGCACTGGGTGGCGTTGGAGGAGGCGTGGGCCAATCGCAAGTTGCTGGTGTGCGCGCGGGATTTTGCAGCGTTGCCGGGCTATGCCGCAGCACTGCTTGAACGGTTGATGGAAGCCTGAGGTTACGTCAGCGCCTGTCACGGCGCATTCGCGGGTAAACCCGCTTCCACAGAAGAACCGGTATTTCCAAGTTGACGCAAAACATGTGGGAACGGGTTTACCCGCGAAGGATGCTGTTACACAATAACGCCCTACCGCACCACGAAAAAAGGATTTTCCGGTGGCATCGATCTACCAGCTCAAACCCCGCTTCCAGGCCCTGTTGCGGCCAGCAGTCCAGCGCCTATACGACCGCGGTGTCACCGCCAACCAGGTCACCGTCGCCGCCGCCGTGGTATCGATCCTGCTGGGCCTGCTGCTGGCTACCCTGCCCCACATTACCTGGCTGTTCATCCTGATCCCGGTGTGGATGCTGCTGCGCATGGCGCTGAATGCCGTCGACGGCATGCTGGCCAGGGAGTTCGGCCAGCAATCTACCTTGGGCGCCTACCTCAACGAACTCTGCGACGTGATCGCCGACGCGGCCCTGTACCTGCCCTTCGCCCTGCTGGCCGGGGTTTCACCGACGTTGGTGGTGCTGGTGGTGCTGTGCGCCACCTTTAGTGAATACGCCGGTGTCATGGGCCCGCTGGCCGGTGCCTCGCGGCGTTATGACGGCCCCATGGGCAAAAGCGACCGGGCCTTTGCCTTCGGCGTGCTGGGTACCGGCGTCGCCTTTGGCCTGCTGAACGGCAGCTGGATCAATGGTTTGCTGCTGGTCATCCTCGCGCTGTCGCTCTATACCCTCTACAACCGGGTTCGCCAGGGGCTGGCCGAAACCCGCTGAGCCCAAAGTCGCCGCAAATAAGGATGTTGAACATGCGCCAAGCGCAAGCGCTGCACTTCTCTACCCATGACGGTGTCGAGTTGCACTACCGTCATTGGCCTGCCACCCGTAACGAGCACCAGCCCCGCCGAGCCGTGGTGATGTTCCACCGCGGCCATGAACACGGCGGGCGCATGGCCCACCTGGCTGATGAGCTGGACATGCCGGGTTACGACTTCTTCGCCTGGGACGCCCGCGGCCATGGCCAGTCGCCAGGCGCACGTGGCGACAGCCCGGGGTTCGCCACCAGCGTGCGCGACGTGCAAACCTTCATCGAACATATCCAGGCTCATCACGGCATCGTCGAGCACGACCTGGTGGTGCTGGCGCAAAGCGTCGGCGCTGTGCTGATTGCCACCTGGGCCCACGACTACGCGCCCAAGGTGCGCTGCCTGGTGCTGGCCTCGCCCGCGTTCAAGGTCAAGCTGTACGTGCCATTCGCCCGCCCTGGCCTGAAGCTGCTCAAGGCCTTGCGCGGCAACTTCTTCGTCAACAGCTACGTCAAGCCACGCCTGCTCACACACGACCCCGAGCGTGTCATGTCGTACGTGGCCGACCCGCTGATCAGCCGGCCGATTTCGGTGACCATGCTGCTGGGCCTGTACGAAGCCGCTGACCGCGTGGTGGCGGATGCCCAGGCCATTCAGGTCCCGACCCAGTTGCTGGTATCCGGGGCCGACTTCGTGGTCGAGCGCCAGCCGCAGGAACGCTTTTTCGAACGCCTTGGCAGCACGCGCAAGGAAATGCACATCCTGCCGGGCTTCTTCCACGACACCCTTGGCGAGCGTGACCGGGCCCATGCCCTGAAGCGCATCGAGCGGTTTGTGGAACACTGCTTCGCCAGCCCCGCCGCCCTGCCGTCACTGCTCGATGCCGACAAGACCGGCGCCAGTTGCGCCGAAGCCGAAAGCCTGGCTGCACCGTTGCCACGCCACTCGCCGCGTGACCTTTACTGGCGCGCCACCCGCGCGGGGCTAAGCCTGGGCAAGGGGCTGTCTGCGGGTGTGAAACTGGGCTTCGACACCGGCTTCGATTCGGGCAGCACCCTCGACTACGTGTACCGCAACCAACCCACCGGCAAGGGCAAGCTGGGCCGCCTGGTCGACCAGAACTACCTCGACGCCATCGGCTGGCGTGGCATTCGCCAGCGCAAGCTGCACGTCGAGGAACTGCTGCGCTTGGCCATCGCCCGACTGCGCGAACAACAGCGGCCTGTGCACATTGTCGATATCGCCGCCGGCCATGGCCGCTACATCCTCGAAGCCCTGCAAGACCTTGAGCAGTTGCCGGACTCGATCCTGCTGCGCGACTACAGCGAGCTGAACGTGCAGCAAGGCAGCGCGCTGATCACTGAGAAGGGCCTGGCCGACATCGCCCGCTTCGTCCAAGGGGATGCCTTCGACCGCCAGAGCCTGGCCACGCTGGAGCAGCCGCCGACCCTGGCGGTGGTCTCGGGGCTCTACGAACTGTTTCCCAGCAACCAACTGGTGGGCAACTCACTGGCCGGCCTGGCCGATGCCGTGGAAGATGGCGGTTATCTGGTCTACACCGGCCAGCCGTGGCACCCGCAACTGGAGATGATCGCCCGCGCCCTTACCAGCCACAGGGGTGGCGAGGCCTGGGTGATGCGACGCCGCAGCCAGGCCGAAATGGACCAGTTGGTAGAGGCAGCCGGCTTCCGCAAGCTGGCCCAGCGCATCGATGAATGGGGTATTTTCAGCGTCAGCCTGGCACAGCGGGTGCGCTGAATGAACCCACCACGCGAGCCAGGGCTGGTCCGCCGGGGCGTGTTCTGGCTTCTGCTGCTGGGGCCGTTGTTCTTCCTCAGCTACGGGCTGGCGAACAACCATACGGCCGGGCGCAGTGATGTCGGCAGCCTGGTGTTCGGCTGGGAGCGCGGCATGCCGCTGTGGCCCTGGACGATCATCCCGTACTGGTCGATCGACTTGCTCTACGGGCTGTCCTTCCTGCTGCCGCGCACGCGCCAGGAAATGGACCGGCACGCGCTGGCACTGCTCAGCGCACAGGTGATCAGCGTCACTTGCTTCCTGCTGTGGCCGCTACGGTTCACCTTCGAACGGCCGGAGCTGGGTGGGCTGTTCGGCTGGCTGTTCGATGTGCTGATGGGCTTCGACAAACCGTTCAACCAGGCGCCATCGCTGCACATTGCGCTGCTGGTGATCATCTGGACGATGTTTGCCCGGCATGTGCAGCGCCAGCCCTGGCGATGGCTGATGCATGGCTGGATGGCGTTGATCGGGGTGTCGGTGCTGACCACCTGGCAGCATCATTTCATCGATGTACCCACGGGGGCATTGGCGGGGTTTGCCTGCGTCTGGCTGTGGCCGTATCAGGGGCGACTGCCCTGGCAACAGGCGCGCCTTGCACAGGATGCCAAGCGCTGGCGGGTGGCGTTTTACTATGCCGTCGGCGCTATTTTGTGCGCTGTGCCTGCCGTTGTGTCGGGCGGTGCCTGGTTGTGGCTGGCCTGGCCGGCCGTGTCGCTGGCGCTGGTTGCGCTGAACTATGGTGTGTTGGGTGCAGGCGGGTTTCAGAAAGGCGCCGATGGGCGCTTGTCGAATGCGGCCAGCTGGCTGCTGGCACCGTATCTGGTCGGCGCGTGGGCCAATTCGCGGCTATGGACCCGGCACCACCCACAGGCCGATGAAGTGTGCGATGGCGTGCACCTGGGGAGGATCCCTGGGCGCAGCACGCAGTTCGCTGCGCTTGTCGATTTGTGCGCCGAGCTGCCGTGCAAAGCTCAAGGCAGCGCCAACCTTTGTAGGAGCAGCCTTGTGTCGCGAAAGGGCTGCGTAGCAGCCCCGGCATTGTCTGCCGCGAAGCTGCAAAACCGGGGCCCCTTCGCGCCCCTTTCGCGGCACAAGGCCGCTCCTACAACGGCCGCGCCAGCCTTTGAGTATCAGTGTTTCCCTACCCTGGATCTGATAGCGCCGGACGTTGTCCTGCTACAGCAGGCCGCCGAGGCCATCGAGCGCCTGCGCGCCCAAGGCCCCGTACTGGTCTGCTGCGCGCTGGGCTATTCGCGCAGCGCCAGCGCCGTGGCCGCCTGGCTGCTGCTCTCCGGCCGCTGCAGCAACGCCCAGCAGGCCGAAGCACTGATCCGCAAAGCCCGCCCCGGCATCGTCCTGCACCCGGCACACCGGCGGGCCCTGCAACAGCTTGGAGCACAGCCATGAACCTGCGTGTGGTGGCTAGCCTGCTGGGCCGCGGCAAACAGCTGGAACGCTTGTCCGACGGGCTCACCCTGCTGGGCCTGGCGTACGGCCTTGCGCCATTGCTGGGTGCGCCACTTCAGCCGCTGGCCAGCTTGCTGTGCGGGGTGCTGCTGGTGCTTGGCGTGATGCACAAGTACTGGGCCATCCGCGTGGCCATAGATGCCGAACTGTTCACCCACCTCGCCAGCAGCAACCACCTGGCAGCAGACACTCAGGCCCTGGACCGCGCCCTGTTCGAGCTGAAACTGAAACCGCAGGCCACGGACGCCCGCGCCTGGCCTGAACGCAGCCAAGCCGCGTTGAACCTGTTGCGCCGCCAGGCAGTGTGCCTGGGCCTGCAGCTGTCGCTGGCCTTGGCTACCCTGCTGACACTGCCTTTGAAGGGATGACCACCGATCCATGCTCGCCAATCTGACCGCCTACCTCATCACCTCCGCCGCCCGCCTGATCACGGGCGCCCGCGCGCTGTGGCTGGGGTGCACGCCGCTGCCGGTACAGCGCTTGTACTTCGCCAACCACAGCAGCCACGGTGACTTCGTGCTGCTGTGGGCTTCACTGCCGCAACCCTTGCGCAAACGCACCCGCCCGGTGGCCGGCGCGGACTACTGGGCCAAGCCGGGCATGCGCGATTTTCTCATTCGCAAGGTGTTCAACGGCGTATTGATCGACCGCCAACGCAGCGAAGGCCAAGGCAGCCCGCTACAGCCGATCCTTGAGGCCGTGGCCCAAGGCGACTCGCTGATCTTCTTCCCGGAAGGCACGCGTAACCTGGGCGACGAGCCATTGATGCCGTTCAGGAGCGGGTTGTACCACCTGGCCGCGGCCAACCCCGATGTCGAGCTGGTACCGGTATGGATCGCCAACCTCAACCGGGTGATGCCCAAAGGCCGCGCCCTGCCCCTGCCGTTGCTGTGCACACTGAGCTTTGGCGAACCCCTGCACCTGCACGCTGATGAAAGCAAGCAGGCCTTTCTCGAGCGGGCCAGCCAGGCCCTGCTGAACCTGGCCCCGAAGGATGCCTGACATGGACGACAACACCCTTTCCCTGTTCGCCGGCATCGGCGCCCTGCTGCTGCTCGCCAGCGTGACCGGCCGCCTGCTCAAGTGGCGCGCCGGCCCGGCGCCACACGCGGTGATCGACAACCTCAACGCCCGCATCAACGCCTGGTGGGTGATGGTGCTGGTGATCGGCATCGCCTTCCTGTTTGGTAAATACGGCGTGATCGTGCTGTTCTATGGCGTGTCGTTCTACGCCCTGCGCGAGTTCATGACCCTCACCCCGACCCGCCGCAGCGACTACCCGGCGCTGGTGGCAGCGTTTTATGTGGCACTGCCGGTGCAGTACGTGCTGATTGCCATGGACTGGTACGGCCTGTTCAGCATCTTCATCCCGGTGTACCTGTTCCTGCTGCTGCCGATTTTGGCCAGCTTCGGCGGCGATACCACGCGCTTTCTCGAACGTGCGTCAAAGGTGCAGTGGGGGCTGATGATCGCGGTGTACTGCGTGTCGTCGGTACCCGCCTTGATGACCCTGGACATCCCCGGCTACGAGGGGCGCAACCTGCTGCTGATCGCCTGGCTGATCCTGGTGGTGCAGATCAGCGACGTGCTGCAATACGTGTGCGGCAAGTTGTTTGGCAAGCACAAGGTGGCCCCCAACCTGTCACCGTCCAAGACCGTGGAAGGGTTGGCCGGCGGCGTGGCACTGGCCACGCTGATCGGCGCCCTGTTGTGCTGGATCACCCCGTTCACCTTCTGGCAGGCCGCGCTGATGGCGTTGGCGGTCAACGCCATGGGCTTCTTCGGCGGGCTGGTGATGTCGGCGATCAAGCGCGACCGTGGGGTGAAAGACTGGGGGCACATGATCGAAGGCCACGGCGGCATGCTCGACCGCATGGACTCGGTGTGCTTTGCCGCGCCGGTGTTCTTCCACTTTGTGCGGTACTGGTGGGCGTAACGAATGCACGCGTCCGCGATCAGTGTGAAAGCGCCAGTTCTCGCAACGCAGCCGAAGCCAGAAAACCGGAGCGGGATGCATAACGGTGATCACGCTTCACTTTTTCGTCTATCCGCTGAAGCAGGTTTTCCGGCAGCGTTGCATTGAAGCGAACCGCTTTGCCCAGATAGGGGGTGACGTCAAAATCCACTACGGCCCACACCCCGCCTTCATAGTCGGGGTTCGCCACATGGACATCGACTTCCTGTGCCTGCGGCAACGGCTCGTTATCTGCTACCAACCCTTCGAAATGAAGCGCCAGCGCCTCCTGAACGTTCTCCAGCGCCTGTGCGACTGTAGCGCCGGCGGAGAAGCAACCGGGCACATCGGGAACGGTCACGCCGTAATCCGAGCCGGTGTCTTTGTGTAATACAACCGGAATCTTCATTGATTACCTCCGTTGACGCTCGTGCTGGCAACGCTACCGGTTTGAATCAGACCGGCCTGTTTCAGAATGCTGCGTACCGTGCCTTTGGGCAGCTCGGTCTTGGGATGAGGAACAGTTACTCGCCCCTTTTTTGTGGGGTGCCGAAATTGGTGATGACTGCCTTTCACCTCGACCTCATACCACCCGTCAGCTTCGATTAGCTGGATGACTTCACGACTGCGCATGCACACTTCCTTCGGCAGTCGATGTGTATCATACACACCGAATTAACCAGAACAAAGCGCAGTACACACTATGCATACGTCTTCAGACTAGCGGACAGTCTGGATGAATCTGTAGGGACATGCGGAGTGACATGAAGGAAGTATCACCCTGCCACCAATGTCCTTGGAATCGTTGCCGACTCATGCCGCCGCAAGCGCCGACAGTGTGCACGTTGGGCTTGCGCACATCACTGTCGAGCTAAAACGTCTGGCATAGCGCGACCAGACAGCTGGACGTCGAGCCCAGGCAACTGCGGCTCGGCCGATGGCCCTATGGTGACCCGTCATTCAGCCAGTCACCAGGAGTTGTCCCATGTCCGATTTCATCACCGTGCTGCGCGAAACCTGCCCGACGCCGGTCGTGGACGCCACCAAGTGGAAGCGCATCGGCGGCGATCCGCACACCGTCAACCTCAATGCCTACCTGTCGGCCGACGGCAGCAAGATCATGGGCACCTGGATCTGCACCCCGGGCAAGTTCGAGGTCAACTACGAGAAGTGGGAGTTCTGCCACTTCCTCGATGGCTACTGCATCATCACGCCGGAAGGCGAAGAGCCGAAGCACCTGAAAGCCGGTGACGTGTTCGTGATCGAGCCCGGGATGAAAGGCACCTGGGAAGTGGTCGAGACCGTGCGCAAGTATTTCGTCTTCGCCTGATTTGTAAACTTCACCGGCCCTATCGCCGGCAAGCCGGGCTCCCACAGGTACAGCACTGGCCTCCAATCCAGCGCTGTACCTGTGGGAGCCCGGCTTGCCGGCGATAGGGCCGGAACAGGCAAAAAAAATCGCGGGGCAGGTGCCCTTCCCTCTGGTGCGCAGTTACAGAGGGAAGGCCGCCTGGCCCGCGATGAAGCCCACCTCTTGCGTCAATCTTTCTTGCGATAACCCTCGACGATGGCCGAGAAGTCTTTGCCTCCCTCGCCACGCAGGCTCATGGCCTGATACAGCTGCTGGGCCACGGCGCCGAGGATCACAGGTTGGTGCGCCTGGCGTGCCGCTTCGGTGGCCAGCCCCAAATCCTTGAGCATCAGTTCGGCGCCAAAGCCGCCGGTATAGCCACGGGATGCCGGCGCCGTTTCGATAATGCCCGGCCACGGGTTGTAGGTATCCGAACTCCAGCAACGCCCGGTCGAACTGTTGATGATGCCGGCCAGCACCTTGGTATCGATACCCAGCGCGTTGCCCAGGGCCATGGCCTCGGACACACCGATCATCGAGATGCCCAACAGCAGGTTGTTGCAGATTTTGGCGATCTGCCCGGTGCCGACCTCACCGCAGTGCACGATGTTGCGGCCCATCTGCTCCAGTACCGGCTTGAGCGTGGCGAACAGCTCGGCGCTGGCACCGACCATGAAGGTCAGGGTGCCCGCCGCCGCGCCGCCGGTGCCACCGGACACCGGCGCGTCGCCCATGTCCACGCCCTTGGCCGCTGCCGCCCTGGACACATCGCGGGCGGTCTGTGGGTCGATGGTGCTGCAGTCCACGGTAGGCGTACCGGCACGAATACCGGCCAGCACGCCATCTTCGTTCAGGTACACGCTGCGCACATGGGCCGCAGCCGGCAGCATGGTGATCACCAGCTCGCTGTTGGCCGCCGCGTCCTTGGGCGACGGGCTGATCTGCCCACCCAGTTCTGCCAGCTCGGCCAGCACGGCCTTGTTGAGGTCGAACAGGTTCAGTTGGTGCCCGGCCTTGATCAGGTTGCGGGCCATGGGCGCGCCCATGTTGCCCAAGCCGATGAATGCAATACGCATGACTTCTCCTTAGCGCAGGCTGATGGTGGTGTTCACACCGTCATTGACGCTGTCGTCATCGAACCAGCGGGCGGTGACGGTCTTGGTCTGAGTGTAGAACTGCACCACTTGCTTGCCGTACGGGCCGAGGTCGCCGAGCTTGGAGCCACGGGAGCCGGTGAAGCTGAAGAACGGGACCGGTACAGGGATCGGGATGTTGATGCCGACCTGGCCGATATCGATTTCGCTCTGGAACTTGCGCGCCGCGGCGCCGCTCTGGGTGAACAGGCCGGTGCCATTACCGAACGGGTTGGCGTTGACCAGCGCGATGGCCTCATCGAGGGTATCGACCTCCAGGGTTACCAGCACCGGGCCGAAGATTTCCTGGGTATACACCTGCATGTCGGTCTTCACGCCCGAGAACAGGGTTGGGCCAACGAAGTTGCCTTGCTCGTAACCCGGCACAGTGACCTCGCGGCCGTCGAGTTCCAGCTTGGCGCCTTCCTTGATGCCGCTTTCGATCAGGCCCAGCACACGCTCCTTGGCGCGCTTGGAAACCACCGGGCCCACGTCGGTGCCCGGTTCGCAGCCGGCATTGACCTTGAGCTTGCTCGCCGCGTCCTTGATGTCGGGCAGCCACTCACGGGCCTTGCCCACCAGCACCGCCACCGAGGTGGCCATGCAGCGCTGGCCCGCCGCGCCGAAGGCGGCGCCGACCAGGGCGTTGACGGTTTGCGTGCGGTTGGCATCGGGCAGCACCACCGCGTGGTTCTTGGCGCCCATCATCGACTGCACGCGCTTGCCGTGCTGGCTGCCAAGGTTGTACACGTGGGTCCCGACTTCAGTAGAGCCGACGAAGGAAATGGCCTTGATGTCCTGGTGCGTGCAGATGGCGTCCACCACTTGCTTGCCACCGTGCACTACGTTGAGCACGCCCGCCGGTACGCCGGCTTCCAGCGCCAGCTCGACCAGCAGCATGGTCGACAGCGGATCCTGCTCGGACGGTTTGAGCACGAAGGTGTTGCCGCAGACGATGGCCATGGGGAACATCCACAGCGGGATCATTGCCGGGAAGTTGAACGGGGTGATACCGGCGCATACGCCGATTGGCTGGCGCAGGGTGTAGGTATCGACACCGCCCGCGACGTTCTCGGCGAACTCGCCCATTTGCAGGGTGCCAATGGACGCGGCGTGCTCGACCACTTCCAGGCCGCGGAAGATATCGCCTTCAGCATCGGCCAGGGTTTTGCCCTGCTCGGCGCTGAGCACCTGGGCAATGCGTTTGGTGTGTTCGCGGATCAGCGCCTGCAGCTTGAGCATGATGCGCATGCGCGCGCCGATCGGGGTATTTCGCCAGGTCTGGAAGGCGCGGTGGGCAGCGGCCACAGCAGCGTCGACTTCCTCGACAGTGGCGAACGGCACGCGCGCCAGCACCTCTTGGGTGGCCGGGTTGACGATGTCGCGCCATTCGGTAGTTTTCGATTCGACCCACTGGCCGTCGATCAGCAGCTTCACCTGCTCGATCCTGGTGCTGTTAGGGGACTGCGGTGCGTTCATCTGCGTTCTCCTTGGAATTATTGTCGGGACGAGATCGCCAGCGCCAAGCAAACGCGAGGTGGCGTCCTGAGGCTTGTTTCGAGTATAGATGTGCAAACATCCAACAAGAACGCACAAAAAAACCGGATCATCATGCAAAAAGACCTCACATCCCTGAGCGCGCTCAACTGGGACGACCTGAAGTTTTTCCTCGAAGTGGCGCGCACCCGCAAAGCCAGCAGCGCCGCCAAACGCCTGAGCGTGGACTACACCACGGTGTCGCGGCGCATCAGCTCGCTGGAAGGGGCGCTGGGCACGTTGCTGTTCGAAAAATCGCGGACCAACGGCTTTGTCCTCACCGCCGAGGGCCAACGCTTGCTCGGCTATGCCGAGTCGATCGAAAGCACGCTGCACATGGCGTGCGAGCAGGTGTCCGGGTCGGGCGTAGCGTTGTCGGGGCATGTACGCATGGGCTGCACCGAGGGCTTCGGCAGCTTTTTCGTGACCCCGCAACTAAGCCACTTCGTCGATGCCTACCCGGCGATTTCTGTGGATATCCTTCCGCTGCCGCACTTCATCAGCCTGTCCAAGCGCGAGGCGGACATCGTCATTGCATTGGAGCGGCCGGAGCATGGGCCTTATGTGTGCTGCAAGCTGTGCGATTACCGCTTGCGGCTGTACGCAACCCAGGATTACCTGGACAGCCACACCCCGATCCGCCAGGTGGCCGACCTGGCCAGGCACCCGTTCATCAGTTACGTGGACGACCTGGCGTTCAGTTCGGAGCTTTTGTACCTGGCCAACCTGATTCCCGGCGCCAGCGCGCACTTGCGCAGTACCAGCGTCATTGCCCAGTACACGGCCGCACTGCAGGGGCGTGGGTTGGCGATACTGCCGTGTTTCCTTGCGGCGCAAGACCCGCGACTGGTGACGGTGCTGCCGGAGGAGATCGAGGTGACGCGGCAATTCTGGATGTATTGCCGGGAGGATTTGCGCAAGTTGAAGCGGATTACCCTGTTGTGGGATTACATCCGTGGGGTGACCGAGGCGAATGCGCCGTTGTTGATGGGGGAAACCCGCGAGATGCGCTTTGCCCAGGAATAATGGGGCTGCATAGCTCCTTTGTAGGAGCAGCCTTGTGCTGCGAAGGGGCCAGTCATGGCAATACAACTGCTGTGCCTGGTCTGGCCTCTTGGCAGCACAAGGCTGCTCCTACAGAGAAATGTGATAGCTCAGAGGACAGCGGTCAGTAGGACGCCACCACTATCGACACCCGACGGTTCTCGGTACGCCCGGCACTGGTGCGGTTGTCCGCCACCGGCTGGCTGCTACCCAGGCCACGGCTCTGGATATTCTGCGCCTGCATGCCAACCCCTACCAGCGCCCTGGTCACGCTCTGCGCACGGCGTTCGGACAGCTGCTGGTTGTACGCCGCCTTGCCCGACGAATCGGCATGCCCGTCCACCCGTACACCCTGGATGCCAACGCCAAGCAGCGCCTTGCCAATGCGCTCGACAATCGCCTGGCTCGGGCCGTTAAGGCCATCCAGGTCGCTGCCGAACAGCACTTTGCCAGACAAGTCGTAGGCCCAGCCTTCATCGGTTGGGGTAAAGCCTTCGCGCTTGAGTACGGCAATCTGTTCGGGGGTCAGGCCCTTTGGGGGTGCGCTCTGGCAACCGGTCAGCGCCAGCACGGCGAGCAACAAGGCCCAAAGGGGAAAACGTATAGCGTGTATCACGGGTTCAACTCCTGTTCTTGATTTCATTGGCGGACCGTTCCGTCTGCGCCACTTGCCAATGGCCTCGGCGTTTGCGCTTGGCCTGGTACATCGCCGCATCGGCGGCATTCAGAAGACTGGCGGGGTCAGTGCCGTCATCCGGGTAATAGGCAATACCGACACTCAGTGAGGTGGCGATACTGCGGCCACTGTCCAGCTGCACGGGCAGCTTCATGCTGGCAACAATCTTCTCGGCGATGAGCTCGGCGTCCTCGCGCGACTGCAAAGGTGTGAGCAGTACCGCGAACTCATCACCGCCCAGGCGTGCCACCAGGTCGTGCTCGCGCAGTTGGGCACGCACACGGTCGGCCACGCTGATCAGTACTTCGTCACCCACGGCATGGCCGAGGGTGTCGTTGATCTGCTTGAAGTGGTCGCTGTCGAGGAACAGCAGCGCCAGGTGGTCCTGCTGCCGCGCAGCGTTACGCACGCTGCGGTTCAGGCGCCCTTCGAAGAAAGCGCGGTTGGGCAGGCCGGTCAGGCTGTCGTGGCTGGCCTGGTGGGCCAGGGTCTGGTTTTCGTTCTGCAGGTGGCTGTGCCATACCTCGAGTTCGTCGAGCAGGGCGTTGAAGTCGTTGCCCAGTTCGTTGAGTTCGGCAATCGGCGCCTCCGGCACACGGCGGTCGAAACTGCGCTCGCGGCGAGCGGCGTGGGCGACACTGGCCAGGCCACGTAGCGGGCGGGTGATGTCGTTGAGCAGGCGCCGTGACAGATACTGGGCCGCCAAGGCGCTGAGAATCGTGCAGAACAGGATGCCAGCCAGGCCGCTGAGCAAAAACAGCAACAGGCTACGGCCCTGGCCGACCAGCTCGATGTGCCCGACCTGCTGTTGCTGGTGCAGGATCGGCAGGTTGATCGGCTCATCCAGCAAGGCAGTGGCAACCTGCACTTCAAGCTTGGCGAGCATGCCAGTATCGGCGCGTTGCCAGTGCGCCAGCAGCTCGCCTTCGCCGTTGAAGACCTTGGCCTCGGCCACTTCCTCTTTACTGGCGATCAGTGCCAGCGATTCATTGGCTGCGGCACTGTCGTCGAATACCACTGCCGCTTCCACGGTGTAGTTGATCGAACGGGCGATCAGGTGCAGGTTGTGGTTGGCGTAGACGCGCAGGGCGAGCACGCCCAACAGGGTGAGTGAAATACCGGCCAGGCCCACGGCGAGCAAGGCAACGCTGAGGTGGCCACGGCCAAGCACCGAGCGCAGGGTCGGGCGCACACCATGCTTGCGGGTCGGCTTCATGGCTGCACCGCCCGGCGCCGCGATAATTGCAGCACACTGGGGTGGATGCGTACCCCGGAACGCGCCACCGAGTCGAGGTTGACGTCAAAGGCCACCTGCTGGTCGCTGACCCGCAGGCAGAACAGGCTGCCAACCGTGCACGGGTCGTTCGCTTCGCTGATGCTCAGTACCGGATGGCCGCTGACACGCTCGAACAGCCGATCACGCTGGCCTTGGTCAAGTTTGCCGATGTAAATGGCATCGCAGGCCTGGGCAACCTGAGTGTCTTCTGCCAGCAGGCGCCGCACCTGCAGCGGGCGGCCGGACTCCTGCACATGGCCTTTGATCAGGTCATCGGCGTATTCGGTCGGGCCGACCAGGCACAAGCGCAAGGGTGAAGGTTCGACGGGCCAGCGGGCGTAACTGAAGATGCCGAGTACCACTTGGGTGACGGCCTTGGCACGTTGCTGCGCCTGGGCGGCGGTTGTGCCGGGGTCTGCCTGGGCAGGGCCTGCGCAAAGGAACAGGACGGCCAGCAATAGCGAAAGCGCACAGCTTGTCACTCGCCTTGCGGCCACCTTCATGTGGGAAATCTCTTAAAGTCCCTTCCGATATCGGCGCAACGATAGCACATGGCCGCATCGTTGTATGAGAGACGCTGATTTCAGAGGCGCATGCGGTCCCTGTGGGAGCGGGTTCACCCGCGAAGCAGACGACGCGGTGGATGGCACCGGCTACGCCGGTGTTCGCGGGTAAACCCGCTCCCACAAGATCCGCATGCATTATCGAGTTTTTGGTGAAACCGCGATTCCCCAAGGCTAGACCTGTTCCAGCATCAACCCGGAAATACGCCGCACCTTGCGCGCCACCGCTTCTTCGAAAATACCCTGACGTGGCTCGACCAGGCTGAAGCAATGCTTGGCCCGGGTGATGCCGGTGTACACCAGTTCCTTGGTCAGCACCGGGTTGAGCGCATCCGGCAGCACCAGGGCCGTGTGGCTGAACTCCGAGCCCTGGGACTTGTGTACGGTCATGGCAAATACCGTTTCCACTTCATTGAGCCGGCTCGGCAGAACGAAACGCACACCACCACTGCCGTCGTTACGCGGGAAGGCTACGCGCAGCAGCGGCTCACCGTGCTCATCCGGCAGGCGCAAAGCGATGCCGATATCACCGTTCATCAGGCCCAAGCCGTAGTCATTGCGGGTTACCAACACCGGGCGGCCTTCGTACCAGGGCTGCTGGCTGTCGATCAGCCCGGCATTGTGCAGTACCCGCGCCACCCGTTCGTTGAGGCCTTCGACACCCCAGGCGCCACGGCGTACCGCACACAGCAACTGGAAGTCCTCGAAGCTGTGCAGCACCCTGCCCGCCCATTGCTCCCAGGCGGGGTCGTCAAATGCGGTGTCGAGTGCAGGCCGGTAGCGGCCAAGGGTGCGCAGGTAGCTGCGGTAGCCCTGCGGGCCTTCGGCACCGCGGTTAAGGCCGTCGAGCAGCAGGCGGTCGAAAGCCCGGTCCTGCTCGTGCTTGAGGGCAAGGCTGTGCACGTCGGCCGGCGGCGCGGCCAGCAGGTTACGCGCTGCATGGGAGTCCTGGCGGTTGACCAGCCGCGCCAGCTGACCAATGCCGCTGCCTTCCCCGAAGCGCCGTGAGAAGCGCAGCATCACCAATTGCTGGGCCAGCGGGTTGCGCTGCTCATCACCGGCCTTGAGGCCGCTGGCGGCCAGCGACTCGCCACTGATCTGTTCCAGCCACGCTGAGGTCGCCGGCGAGTAATAACCCTCCTCGGCATCCCGGCACAGGTCACCCAGTACCGCACCGGCCTCGACCGAGGCCAGCTGGTCCTTGTCGCCCAGCAGCACCAGGCGCGCGCGGGGTGGCAGGGCGTCGAGCAGGTTGGCCATCATTTCCAGGTCGATCATCGACGCTTCGTCGACCACCAGCACATCCAGCGGCAGCGGGTTGCCCGCATGATGGCGGAAGTGCCGCGAGCCGGGCCGGCTGCCGAGCAGACGGTGCACGGTGCTGACTTCGGTAGGAATTTGCCCGCGTACTTCGGCGCTGACCTGCAAGCGCTCGACTTGCTGGCCAATCGATTCGGTCAGGCGCGCAGCAGCCTTGCCGGTCGGCGCGGCCAAGCGGATGCGCAGCGGCCTGCCCTGCTCCACTGCCGGCCCCTGCAGCAAGGCCAGCAGGCGCACCACGGTAGTGGTTTTACCCGTGCCGGGGCCACCGGTGATGATGCTGAAACCGGCACGGGTAGCCAGCGCACAGGCGAGCTTCTGCCAGTCCACCTGGCCCGCTGGCGCACCGCCCTCGAACAATTGCGCCAGGCGGCCTGACAGGTCGGCCAGCGGCGCTTCGGCCTGGGTCAGGCGCTGGCGCAAGGTATGGTCGATACGCCGCTCGTAGCTCCAGTAACGGCGCAGGTACAGGCGCTCTGCGCTGAGCACCAGTGGCCTCGCTTGTTGGCCTGGGGTATCGCCTGCGGCCACCAGTGGGCTGGCGGCGATGCGGTCGCGCCAGGCCTGCAAGTCGAGGTTGGCCAGCAACTGCGACGGCAGCAGCAAGGGCCCGATCAGGGCGTCGCCTTCCGGCGGCAGCGACAATGCGAAATCGGGCTCGGCCAGGGTTTGTTGCAGGTCCAGGCAGACATGCCCGTGGCCCAATTGGTGGCTGGCCAGCGCCGCCGCCAGCAATAGCAAGGGGTCGCTACCGGGGGCGCGCTCTTCGAGGAACGAGACGAAGGCGCGGTCCAGGGCACGCAGCCAGCCCCGCTCTACCCAGCGATCGAGCAGTTGCAGCAGGTCGCCGCTGTCATGCTGTGGCGCCAGCGCCAGCAGGTGCTCGGCGTGCAACGGGGTGGGCAACAGGTCGACTAGGTTTCGGCTCATGGCACGGCTCCGGCAAACAGGTCCTGCTGTGCCGGCGCATGCTCGCCACGGAACAGCGCATCAAGGCGTTCGATCAGCTCACGCGGTGGCTTGGTGTGGTACACGCCTTGGCCGCTGCTGCTGGCACCCCGCAGGAAGATGAACAAGGCACCGCCAACATGGCGGTCGTAGTCGTAGTCCGGCAGGCGAGCGCGCAACTGGCGGTGCAGCGCCAGAAGGTACAACACGTACTGCAGATCGTAGCGGTGCTCCAGAATGGCCTTTTCCATGGCCATGGCGTCGTAGGCCTGGATATCCACGCCCAACCAGTTGGACTTGTAGTCGGTGACGTAGTAACGCCCGTCCAGCTCGAACGCCAGGTCGATGAAGCCTTTGAACATGCCGTTGAGCACGGTCGGCTGCGCCGCCGGGCGCGCCAGGCCGGGGTGGGTGTGGCGTGCGACAAGGCGATCGAGTTGCTCGGCGTCGACCCGGTGGCTGGCGAACCAGAACTCCATTTCGATCTGGTAATGACGCAACTGCCCCAGCGTCACGCCCTGGTCGCTGCCCGGCAATGGCAGCGCCTCGCCCAGCAGGCGTTGCATCCACTGGCTGAGGGTGGGAATCCAGCCGGCCCAGTCACGGCGGTTGCAGCGCTGGCCCACGGTACGCTCGATCAGCTGAGGGTTGTCGCTGACCTGGCTGAAGCCCTCGCGCCCCGCCCACTCCAGCAAACCATGCAGGAAAGTGCCAGGGTTCGGCCCCCGCGGAAAGCGGTGGATATCGCCGCTGTCGGCCGGGACCTCGCGCAGCAGCTGGGCATCGGCCACTTCATCATCCAGCAGTTGCTGGGCCTGTGAGCTGTCGGCAACGAGCGTCTGATCGCCGATGCGCAGGGCGCTGTACGAGGCGATCCACCAATGCTCGGCTGCCGCGCGGCGCGGTTTGCGTGCGGGCAAAAGCTCACGTTCGGCGTGGGGCATGCGATACACGCGTTCATCCGCCTGCGGCAGGCCCGGGCAAGTGATGTGCGGGCAGGTTGACGCCAACGCCTGCAACCAGCCTGCAAGCTGCTCCGAGCCCGCCAAGGCAAGGCCGCCACCCAGCAGGTAGCCAAAGGCTGAGCGGTGCAGCTGCGAACTCTTCTGGTTGCCGCGCTTGAGGTCGGCAACACCGAGCCAGCAAGCATGCTGGGCGCGGGTGAGGGCTACGTAGAGCAGGCGCAGGTCTTCGGCCAGGCGCTCGTCGTCGGCGCGCTCGATCTGTTGCTGGTCCGGAGTGAGGGTGAGGTGAGCGTTACCTTCGCTGTCATGCCAGGCCAGCGGCAGGCGGCTGCCATCCACCGGTTTGCTGGTGCAGATGAACGGCAGGTAGACCAGGGGATACTCCAGGCCCTTGGACTTGTGGATGGTCACCACTTTGACCAACTGTTCGTCGCTCTCCAGACGCAGGATCTGCTCTTCACCGGCCTGCCCGGAACTGGCCAGTTGTTCGGCGAGGTGACGGATCAACGCCTGTTCACCGTCCAGCTCACCCGCGGCCTGCTGTAGCAGCTCGGCCAGGTGCAGCAGGTTGGTCAGTACACGTTCGCCATCACTGCGGCGCACCAGCGTGCGCGGCAGCTGGAAGTCATGCAGCAGGTGCCGCAGCATGGGCAGCACGCCTTGGCGTTGCCAGGTATCGCGATAATGACGAAAACGCATGACCCAACCTTCCCAGACCCGTTCGTCCTGGTTCAAGCGGTCCAGCGCGGTCAGCGACAGGCCCAGTGTAAGGCTGGCCAGTGCGGCCTTGAGCAGGCGCTCCGAGTCTGGCTCAGCGCAGGCCTTGAGCCAGGCCAGCAGGTCGTGGGCCTCTTGGGCGGCGAACACCGAGTCCTTGTCGGACAAATACACACTGCGCACATCGCGTGCGGCCAGCTCGGCGCGGACCATCTGCGCTTCATGGCCATCACGCACCAGGATGGCGATGTCGGAGGGCAGGCAGGGGCGCAATTCGCCTTCGGCGTTCTGGAACCCCGCCGTGCCCTGCTGACCGCCATTGAGCAGGGCAACGATATGGCTGGCGCAACTGGCTGCCAGCTGCTGGCGATAGACACTGCTGGAGACTGGCTCCTCGCTCTCCAGCTGCCAGCACTGCAGGGCTGCACTGGGTTCCCCGTCAATCAGCAACTGTTCGCTACGCCCCTTGGCGCGGACCTCGATGAATGGCAGCGGGTTGTCATCGGCCTCGCGGAACAGGAATGCGCCCCGCCCCGCTTCACGCGCCTCGGCCTGCAGGAACACCTGGTTGACGGCCGCGACCATGGCCTTGCTGGACCGGTAGTTGGTATCCAGGCTGTGCAGGCGGCCGCTGGTGGCGCGCCGTGCGGCAAGGTAGGTGTAGATGTCGGCGCCCCGGAAGGCATAGATCGCCTGCTTGGGGTCGCCGATCATGAAAAGGCCGGTTTCTGCGCGGTTTTCGCTGATCTGGTAGATACGCTCGAAAATACCGTACTGAACCGGGTCGGTGTCCTGGAATTCGTCGATCAGCGCTACCGGAAACTGCTCGCGGATCAGGCTGGCCAGGCGCTCGCCGGCCTCACTGGCAAGCGCGTGCTGCAAGCGCACGAGCATGTCGTCGAAGCCCATTTCGGCACGCCGGCGCTTCTCCACTTCGAAACGCGCGGATACCCAATAGGCCGCATGCTCGAGCAGCGGGGCATCCGGGCTGTCCAAGGCCTGCAATTGTTGCTGCAAGCTCTGCATGGCGTTCAGGCCCGGGTGCTCGGGAGGCTCCCCCTTCCAGGCCTCGGCCATGCCGGCCGGGGTCAGGCGGGTAAAGCCCGTGCCCAGGTCGAGCTCCACCAGTTGCTCATCCCCGGCCCAGGCGCAGAGCTTGTCGAACCAGGGCTCGAAGTAACGGGCTTGCATCTTGCGGCCATCGACCTGCTTGGCGGCCAGCGCATCGCGGCAGATCTGCCGCAGTTCCTCCGCCCATTGCGCCCACGGTGCCTTCAGCCGGGCCAACTGTTCGCCACGTTGCTGCAGCGATGCCTGGATCAGTGCGGCTGGCTCCGGCCCGTCCTGCTGGGCGCGTACGCGGCCGAACAGTGGGCGAATGCGTGGCAGCAAAGCGTCAGGGCTGCCCCAGTTGCCACGTACCCAGGCCAGTGCGTCACCTTGCATGCCATAGCAGAAGCGCCGCCAGTAATCGCGCATGACCTGGCCCAGCAACTCGCTATGGTCGGTTTCCAGGGTCTGGGTGAACAGGCTGCCGCTGTCGAAGGCGTGCTCGCGCAGCATGCGCTGGCACCAGCCGTGGATGGTCGATACCGCAGCCTCGTCCATCCACTGCACGGCGATTTCCAGGCGGCCTGCACAACGCGGCCAAGCCTCTTGCGGGTAATCGTCACGCAGCTGATGCAACAGCGGATCGGCGCCTTCCAGTTCGCCACGGAAGAACCGTGCAGCCTCTGCCAGGCGGGCGCGGATGCGTTCGCGCAGCTCTTTGGTGGCAGCATCAGTGAAGGTGACCACGAGGATCTGCGGTGGCAGCAGTTCGCGTTCGAAGCCCTGCTCACCACCGTGACCGAGGATCAGCCGCAGGTACAGCGCCGAAATGGTAAAGGTCTTGCCCGTGCCGGCGCTGGCCTCGATCAGCTGGCTGCCGTGCAGGGGGAAACTCAGTGCCAGGGGACGGTCCTGGGTCATGCGCCTTTCTCCGGGTTGCCCAGGGTCTGCCACGGGGCGGTGAACAATGGGCGGTACAAGGTTTCGCACCAGCCTTCGAAGGTTTCGTCGGCGCTAAGCGCGGCAAAGTCGCGGAACTGGCGGGCCAGGGCAACGCTTTCACTTCGCTCGCCAAAACGGGTGCGTTCATCGCCTTCGTAGGCGCGGGCCGCTGCGGCCAGGGCTTTATCAGCATCGTCCTGGGCCAGCCAGGCAAACGCGGTTTTGGCCGCGACGGGCAACGGCGCATTCATCGCCGCCTGACGGGCCACCAGCAAGTCGCCCAACAGTTGCGCAGCCTGCTCTTGCGGCAGCGGCGCAAGCAACAGGGTCAGGTCGCTGGCTACCAGTGCACTGTTATAGGGGTAGCCTGCCGCACAGGCCGCCAGGTGGGTAACCCAGGGGGCGATCAAACGGTGCCACTTGAGGTTGTTGCGCCCTGCGCTGATTGTGTTAGGTACGGTGGTGATACTCAGCAGGCTCTGGTCATCCGCCTGGAAGACCCGTCCCAGCCAGCCTTCGAGACGGTGCGGGCCGTGCTCGAAATGCACCGGCAAAGCGCCTTCGACCGGCTGCGGCCAGCGTTGCAGCAACTGCTGGTGACGTTGCAGCAGGTCGGGGAGCGGTTCGATCAACTCGCTTTGCAGCAGCTCGCCGAAACCGGCCAGCGGCAGCAAACCGCAAGCCTGAAGGCGCCGGGCCTGGGCCCGCAACGCCTGTTCGGCGTTGCCCGGCTCGGCCAGCGCAGCGCCGAGCAGGCTTTCACTGGCGCCGTAGCGTTGCAGGGTATCCAGGACAAAAGGTTCTTCGTCCGGGGTAGGCGTTTCCAGCGCCTCGAAGTACACCTTCAAGCGCTGGCTGAAGAAATGCCGCACCGGGTGGCGCAAGAAGTCGTTGAGCTGGGTCAGGCTCAGGGCTTCATCGTCAAGGTAAGGCGGCAGGCCGGTGTCACCCTGCTCATCCTCCTCGCCCTTTTGGTGTAGCAGCTGCCATTCGTGGGCAAAGCTGAACAACGGGCTGCCCTTCTGGAAGTAACGAGCGCTGAAAGGCTGCAGGGGATGCTCCTGGGTCAGTGCGTGCAGCAGTTGCTCGCCCGGCTGCGCTGCCGGCCCCTCCTGCGCGCCGGCCAAGTGCCAGCCAGCTGCGATGTGATCACGCAATTGGCCGATCAGCACCGAGGCAGGTCGCTCGCTGTTGTCGCGAATGCTGCGCCCGACCCAGCTGACATACAGCTGGTCACGCGCCGACAGTAGCGCTTCCAGCAGCAGGTAACGATCGTCTTCGCGCCGTGAGCGGTCACCGGGGCGGTAGTCGCTGGCCATCAGGTCGAAGTCCAGCGGTTGCTGGGCGCGCGGGTAGTCACCATCGTTCATGCCCAGCAGGCAGACCACCCGGAACGGGATGGCGCGCATGGGCATGAGGGTACAAAAGTTCACCGAGCCGGCGAGGAAGCGTTGCGACAGCTTGCCCTGGTCGAGGCCCGACAGCCAGGCTTCACGCACTACGGTCAGCGGTAACGGGTCTTGCAGGCCGACCGCCTCGCACACTTCAAGCCAGCCATCGCGCAGCTCCTGCAGTTGCATCAGCAGGAGCTCGTCCCGCTCGCCCTCGGCGAGGAAAAACACCTGCAGCAAGGCATGCAGGCGCTCACCCCACTGGCTGACTGTCGCAGGCTCGGCCAAGGCCTGGCAGGCAACTTCGAGCGCATCGAGCAGTGCTACCAGCGGGCCGATCAGTGCCGCGTCCAGCCCACCGATTTCATCGTAGGGTTCAATGCCGTCACAGGCCTCGCCCACACCCACGGCATAGCCCAGCAGCATGCGCCGCAGGCCGAAGCGCCAACTGTTCTGTTCAAGCCCGGCAGGCAAGCCCAGGCTGGCCCGCTGCTCGGCGTTGATGCCCCACCGGATGCCCGCACCCTCGATCCAGCGGTGCAGCGTGGGCAGGTCGTTTTCGCGGATGCCAAAGCGGGCGCGGACGGCCGGTACGTCCAGCAGGTCGAGTACTTCGCTGACTGCGAAGCGGCTGTCCGGCAACTTGAGCAGGTGTTCGAGGGCGATCAGTAAAGGCTCGCGACCGCGCTGGCCCTGGTCGGTGAGGGTGAACGGAATGTAGCGCGGGTCATTGCGTTGCAACTGGCCGAACACTGCGCGGACATGCGGGGCGTAGGTGTCGACGGCCGGCAGCATGACGATCACGTCACGTGGGCGCAACGTCGGGTCGGCGCTGAAGCGGGCCAGCAGCTGGTCATGCAGGATCTCCACTTCGCGTTGCGGGCTGTGGGCAATGTGGAACCGAACCGAGCGGTCTTTCGCCGTGTCGACTGCCGGCCACAGCTCGCGGGTTTCGGCGAGTGGGCGCAGTTCGAGAATGTCGTCCTGCAGTTGGTTGAGCAGCGTTGTGGGCGAACCGTCACTGAAGAGGTCGATGCGGCCATCGCTGAACACCCCCTGGTAGCTGCCCGGGTCGTCATAGCTGTCGAGCAGGTTGATATAGTCGCGGCCTTGTTTGCCCCAGGCCGCCAGCAACGGGTGGGCATGTTGATGCAGCGACTGGTCGTCCAGTTGCAGGGGCATGCCCTGCTTGCGCTGCTGGCGCTTGTACTGATGGCGCAGCAGGTCCTTGTCGGCAACGATATCGGCCCAGTGGTGGCGACAGGGGTTGTGCACACACAGCAGCACCTGACTGAAGCGCGCCAGGCCCGCCAATGCTTCCAGGGCCTGAGCTGGCAGCGAAGAGATGCCGAACACGATCACCCGCGGTGGGAGCCCTGCGGGTGCCTGCTGCAAGCTGTTGATACGCTCGACAAAGCGTTGGTGCACCCCGGCGCGGCTCTGTGCCATCCCCTCTTGGCCGACATCCTCCAGCAATGCACGCCACAGTTCGGCTTGCCAGCGGTTGCCTGGGGGCAGCGCTTTGCGCTCACCGCGGGCGGTGCTGACGATGTGCTCGCCGGCAGCCCAGTCCTTGAGCCAATCGGCGCGGTAGACCTGGTACTGGTCGAACAGGTCGGCCAGGCGCTCGGCGAGCTGGTAGCGCTTGCGTAGGTCACTGTCGTCGGTGAGAAAGCGCCGCAGCGGCTCGAAATGCGGGCGCTCGACCAGAGCTGGTAACAGGCGCATCAGGCGCCAGGTCAGCGGAGCTTTGTCCAGCAGCGAAACCTCGGGAATTTCGTCGCGGCCCAACACGCTTCGGTACAACTGCCACATGAAGCTGCCAGGCAGTTGCACATCGATTGCGGCGGCGATGCCGCAGCCGCCCTGGTCATCTTCCTGCGGGTCTTCAGCCAGCGCCAACTTGAGCCATTGGGCGATGCCATTGCTTTGCACCAGGGCAATTTCGTTTTCCAGCGGCGCCAAGGGGTAGCGACGCATCCAGCTCACCACCAGGCTGCGCAAGTCGTCGAGGCGGTTGCCATGGACGATCATGAAGCCGGGGTGGAGGTGGGTGATGTTGGGCATCGGAGGGTCTCTGGCAGGCGCTGATGGCTGAGGGGGGAAGATATCACGCGAACATGAAAGGGCCGAATGCCACCCTTTGAGCGCCCTTGGCTGGCATTGCACCCTGCTCCTACAGGGGTTCAGGCAGGGCTGGGGATATTTGCGCCGCAAAGACAAAACCCCTACCTGCATGCGCAGATAGGGGTTTTGCGAAATGAATCTTGACGATGACCTACTCTCACATGGGGAAACCCCACACTACCATCGGCGATGCATCGTTTCACTGCTGAGTTCGGGATGGGATCAGGTGGTTCCAATGCTCTATGGTCGTCAAGAAATTCTGTAGCCAGAATGTCCAGATGGACAGCCCAGCGAATCCGGATATGCGATATTTGTGGTTTGTTGCGAACTTTCGGTTCGTGTCATCTTCACCACCGCAATCTGCGTCAGCAAATTGCTTGGGTGTTATATGGTCAAGCCTCACGGGCAATTAGTATTGGTTAGCTCAACGCCTCACAGCGCTTACACACCCAA
Source organism: Pseudomonas putida S13.1.2 (assembly GCF_000498395.2). Classification (NCBI taxonomy): domain Bacteria; kingdom Pseudomonadati; phylum Pseudomonadota; class Gammaproteobacteria; order Pseudomonadales; family Pseudomonadaceae; genus Pseudomonas; species Pseudomonas putida. The sequence goes on along the minus strand of NZ_CP010979.1, from coordinate 5,921,726 downwards.
CCTATCAACGTCGTAGTCTTCGACGGCCCTTTAGGGGATTCAAGATCCCAGTGAGATCTCATCTTGAGGCAAGTTTCCCGCTTAGATGCTTTCAGCGGTTATCTCTTCCGAACATAGCTACCCGGCAATGCCACTGGCGTGACAACCGGAACACCAGAGGTTCGTCCACTCCGGTCCTCTCGTACTAGGAGCAGCCCCTCTCAAATCTCAAACGTCCACGGCAGATAGGGACCGAACTGTCTCACGACGTTCTAAACCCAGCTCGCGTACCACTTTAAATGGCGAACAGCCATACCCTTGGGACCGGCTTCAGCCCCAGGATGTGATGAGCCGACATCGAGGTGCCAAACACCGCCGTCGATATGAACTCTTGGGCGGTATCAGCCTGTTATCCCCGGAGTACCTTTTATCCGTTGAGCGATGGCCCTTCCATACAGAACCACCGGATCACTAAGACCTACTTTCGTACCTGCTCGACGTGTGTGTCTCGCAGTCAAGCGCGCTTTTGCCTTTATACTCTACGACCGATTTCCGACCGGTCTGAGCGCACCTTCGTACTCCTCCGTTACTCTTTGGGAGGAGACCGCCCCAGTCAAACTACCCACCATACACTGTCCTCGATCCGGATAACGGACCTGAGTTAGAACCTCAAAGTTGCCAGGGTGGTATTTCAAGGATGGCTCCATGAGAACTGGCGTCCCCACTTCAAAGCCTCCCACCTATCCTACACAAGCAAATTCAAAGTCCAGTGCAAAGCTATAGTAAAGGTTCACGGGGTCTTTCCGTCTAGCCGCGGATACACTGCATCTTCACAGCGATTTCAATTTCACTGAGTCTCGGGTGGAGACAGCGCCGCCATCGTTACGCCATTCGTGCAGGTCGGAACTTACCCGACAAGGAATTTCGCTACCTTAGGACCGTTATAGTTACGGCCGCCGTTTACCGGGGCTTCGATCAAGAGCTTCGCTTGCGCTAACCCCATCAATTAACCTTCCGGCACCGGGCAGGCGTCACACCCTATACGTCCACTTTCGTGTTTGCAGAGTGCTGTGTTTTTAATAAACAGTCGCAGCGGCCTGGTATCTTCGACCGGCATGGGCTTACGGAGCAAGTCCTTGACCCTCGCCGGCGCACCTTCTCCCGAAGTTACGGTGCCATTTTGCCTAGTTCCTTCACCCGAGTTCTCTCAAGCGCCTTGGTATTCTCTACCTAACCACCTGTGTCGGTTTGGGGTACGGTTCCCAGTTATCTGAAGCTTAGGAGCTTTTCTTGGAAGCATGGTATCAACCACTTCGTCGCCTAAAGGCAACTCGTCATCAGCTCTCGGCCTTGAAATCCCGGATTTGCCTAAGATTCCAGCCTACCACCTTAAACCTGGACAACCAACGCCAGGCTGGCCTAACCTTCTCCGTCCCTCCATCGCAATAACTGGAAGTACAGGAATATTAACCTGTTTTCCATCGACTACGCTTTTCAGCCTCGCCTTAGGGACCGACTAACCCTGCGTCGATTAACGTTGCGCAGGAAACCTTGGTCTTTCGGCGTGCGAGTTTTTCACTCGCATTGTCGTTACTCATGTCAGCATTCGCACTTCTGATACCTCCAGCAAGCTTCTCAACTCACCTTCACAGGCTTACAGAACGCTCCTCTACCGCATCACCAAAAGGTGATACCCGTAGCTTCGGTGCATGGTTTGAGCCCCGTTACATCTTCCGCGCAGGCCGAC